>DASXDR010000140.1:0-23436 GCA_036490535.1 Tepidisphaeraceae bacterium
GCGCTGATGCGATTATCGTCGAAACGCAAATTTCACTCGAAGAATTGCAAATTGGCATCGAAGCAGCAAAGCAAGCCGGCGCTGCCTGCATCATCGGCTCGATGGTATACGAAGCGACACTCGATGCCCCAACGCCTCGCACGATGATCGGCGTTGATCCCGAGCACGCGGCCGAATTCATGCAGGAACATGGCGCGGATATTGTCGGACTGAATTGCGGCAAGGGCATGGATATGCCGCATGTATTGCTGGCCGTACAGCAATACAGGAAGGCGTGCGATCTGCCTGTGATGGTGCAACCCAACGCCGGCCAACCAAAGCTGGTGGATATGAAAGTCTGTTACAATGAAACACCCGAGCAGATGGCTCGCGGAGTAGTGCCGTTGCTCGAAGCAGGAACCAGTATCCTCGGTGCTTGCTGCGGATCGACGCCGGAGCATATCCTCGCCTTCCGTCGAGAAATCGACAGATTTGTAAAAGGAACCACAGATGAACAAAGATGAATTCAATTCTGCGTTTCTTCTCTGTGTTCATCTGCGTCTATTAGTGGTTGTATTCGTTCTTTCTTCTCTCTGCTCTATTTCGTTGGCCATGTATCCCGCGGATTTCGTTCAATTTGCTTCACAGCCTGACAGCTTTCCACTGGTTCAAAATCATGCCAGCGCAAAAATCGTCACCGATCCCGTTGATTATCCTGGTGTGATCCGCGCTGCCGGCGATTTGAATGACGACATCCACCGCGTCACTGGCGTGAATCCGCAATTGTCTAGCAGCGCCACATCGCAAATCCTCATCGGCACCATCGGCAAAAGCAAAATCATCGACCAACTCATCCGCGATAAAAAAATCGATGTTTCGCCAATTGCCGGCAAATGGGAATCCTTCATCATTCAAACTATTCCCGGCGCTTTGGTTATCGTCGGCAGCGACAAGCGCGGGACCATCTACGGCATCTACGACCTTTCCGAACAGATCGGCGTCTCGCCCTGGTACTGGTGGGCCGATGTCCCACCACAACATCATGATTCTCTCTTCATCAAACCCGGCCGATTTATCCAGGGCCCGCCCGCTGTTCAATACCGCGGCATCTTTCTTAACGATGAAGCCCCGGCCCTCAGTGGCTGGGCCAACGAAAAATTCGGCGGATACAACCACAAATTCTACGCCAAAGTTTTTGAGCTACTCCTGCGCCTCCGCGCCAATTACCTCTGGCCTGCGATGTGGAACAACTGCTTCAGTGAAGACGATCCGCTCAATCCCAAAACTGCTGACGAATACGGCATCGTCATGGGCACTTCGCATGTCGAGCCGATGATGCGGGCCGACAAAGAATGGGTTCGCGCCGGTTTCACTGGTAAAGAGTGGAATTACCAAACTAACCCCCAGGCCCTCCGCGATTTCTGGGCCGCCGGTATCGACCGCAATAAGAATTACGAAAACATTTACACCATGGCCATGCGCGGCAAAACCGACAGCCCCATGGCCTCAGCAGGGGGGATGCAGGCCAATATTGCTTTGTTAGAAAAAGTCGTTGCCGACCAGCGCAAAATTCTCGCCGATCACATCAATCCCGACGTGACCAAAATCCCCCAGCTTTGGTGCCTCTACAAGGAGGTGCAGAGTTATTACGAGCATGGCATGCGTGTTCCTGACGATATCACGCTGCTCTGGTCCGACGACAATTGGGGCAACATCCGCCGCCTGCCCACCCCCGAGGAACGCAAACGTTCCGGCGGCGCCGGCGTCTATTACCATTTCGATTACGTCGGTGGCCCGCGCAATTACAAATGGATCGATACCAATCCCATCCCCAAAGTCTGGGAGCAAATGAATCTCGCCCACCAGTACGGCGCCAACAAAATCTGGATCGTCAACGTCGGCGATCTCAAGCCCATGGAATTTCCCATCGACTTCTTCCTTTCCATGGCCTGGGACCCAGACAGATGGCCAAAGGAGAAACTGACCGAATTCACGCGCATGTGGGTCACGCAACAATTTGGCCAAGATGCTGCGGATGTTCTCGCACCGGTCATTTCCACAACACTTAAATTCAATGGCCGCCGTAAACCGGAGCTGCTCGATCTGCCCACATACAGTTTGATCAATTACGATGAAGCAGATCAGTTTTTGGAAGAATACAAGCTGACGCTGGCTCAGGTGGAGGATCCTTTTGACAAGATTCCCAAGCAATTACAACCCGCTTATTACGAGCTCGCGCTGCATCCCGCTCTTGCTTACGAAACCGTTCTCGAACTGTATATCGCAGCTGCAAAAAATCATCTTTACGCATCCCAGAAGCGCGCCAGCACCAACTACTGGGCAGATCAAGCCCAGAAGCAGTTCGCAGTTGATCGGGGGGTTGGTGAGTATTACAACCGCAAGTTACTGGATGGCAAATGGAACCACATGATGGACCAGACGCACATTGGCTATACTAATTGGCAGGAGCCTTCTCGAAATATAATGCCGAACGTGGTGCGTCTTGAAGTCCCACAAGCCGCGAGCATGGGTGTCGCTCTACAAGGCTCCGAAGCTGCCTGGCCAGGAAGCGACCAGAAACCAGAACTTCCCGGGATTGATCCCTTTACCTTCCTGAGCCAACCGCCGCGGTGGATTGAAATCTTCAATCGAGGCAAAACGCCATTTGATTTTTCCGTGACATGCGACAAGCCCTGGGTTTTTATTCCAATAACTCATGGAACAATTACGACCGACAAGAAAATATTCCCGTTTGTGAATTGGTCCAAAGTGCCAACAGGCAATTCTATCGCATCGATCGTAATCACCGGAAGCGAGGGCCATTCAATCACCATCTCGCTCCCTGTTTTTAATCCGCCTGCTCCGACGAAAGAGTCGCTCCATGGTTTTGCGGAAACCAATGGTTATGTTTCGATGCGCGCAGAAGATTTTACAAAAAAGGTTAATGCGACCAGCGCGCATTGGGACGTTATTCCCGGATATGGCCGTGAAGGATCGGCAATGAGTATTTTTCCGGTTACCGCATCCAGTGTTGTCCCGCCCGATCAGTCTCCATGCCTCGAATATAACATGTACATTTTCCATCCTGGCCTCGCCAAAGTCTCTGCGTTGATTGCTCCAACGCAGGCGTTTGTGCCTGGACGTGGATTGCGCGTGGCATTCAGCATCGATGATGGGCCGCCGCAAGTGGTCGATACACTTGCGCATAATTCCAAAGCCGATTGGGAACGATCCGTTATGGATAATATTCGTGCGGTGCCGTGGAATGTTGCGATTTCTACGTCCGGCTATCACACCCTGAAAATCTGGATGGTAGACCCCGGCATCGTCCTGGAAAAAATCCTCGTCGATCTCGGCGGCTTAAAGCCGTCCTATCTTGGCCCGCCGGAAAGCTATTACCACTAGCCCGCAGCCCATCGCCAATGTTCCCGGCTCCGGCACGGCACGGCCCAATTTTGCGGAGGCCGCTGCCCCCAGCATGAACAGCGCGTAATCATCGGCATTCACTTTGCCATCATAATTAAAATCACCAGATCCCCACGTAGTTCCTGCGGTCTGCATCAACGTCAAATCGACTGAATTAACCCATCCATCGAGGTTCGCATCGCCTACCAGAGTGTACGCAATTAAAACCTGTGAGGCATTAACCACATTTCCCAAGGTGTACTCAGCGCTGTCAGCGGCAATCGAGCTGGTGATTCCGGGTTGGTCCCATCGCCCCCCGTCATATGCAGCCGCTATATATCCCACAACCACGGACGGAAGATTGGTTCGGCTATAATTCACCGCCAACGAATTATCCGTCAAATCCACGCTCGCCCCGGCCATGAGCGTCAGTGAACCCAAGGAACTGTCGCTCGCGGAGGTACCATTCGCCAGGACCTGCACTGTACCCGCATCGACCGTCAGGCTGGATAAATTCAGCGCATTCACCGCTAGCTTTCCGGGGCCGGCCTTGGTGAGATTCACTGACGAGGAGAGTAGGTCCGAAATTGTCAGCGTCGAACTTCCTGGCTCGACAGTTACCGTTGTGTCATCCAACAAAGCCACCGGGGCGCTGATTGTATGGCTTCCATTATTGACAAAAATCGCTGCAACGTGGCCATTTGCATTATTGTAACCTTGCAGCGAAATCTCGCTCCCCGCCAACGTGTAAGAAGTCGTTGAATTATCAAACACCAGCATTCCCAGCGTCACCGGAGTAGAAAGCGTGACGGTAACCGCCGGCGTGGCAATATTTACTGTCGTTGCCGCTCCGTTGCTCAGGTTATAGCTGGTTGCGCTGCTGCCAAAATATGCCGTAAATCCTGCAGTGTTTGGCGTTCCTCCACCTTGTGTTGAATCAGTCCAGTTGCTTCCCGATCCCCAGGTCCCTGATCCATTGGCGGTCCAGAAAAACCAATTCTCGGGCTTGGCTACCGTTGTGTTATAGGTTGATGTCCCCTGATTAAATGCCAAATCATAAGGGATGACATTGGCATCTTCGCTGCCGGTTGGCTCGCCGCTCAGGTAGTAATCGCCGTAATATCCACTGAAATTGATGGCACCACTGGCACCAACATATTCCGTCTGCGTCGGCGTGGTCCAGGCGGTCATGTCGGCCACGAACTGCTGCCCCGCGGCGGTCAGATTCCATGTGCCATTGGAATTTTTCCAGGTCGTATTCACCAGCACCGACGAGCTGTCCATGCTGTCGGTCGCGCCAGCCCACCAGCCCCAGATCATGAAGGTGTTGACCATCGGATTGCCATACATCAGCCGCAGTGCATCATCCAAAACCGTCGGCGCCTGGCTCGCCGACAAACTGGATTGCTGCCCATATTCCGTCAGCGAGATCGGTAACCCTTCCACACCGAGATTCAGCAGGGCCCCCTCAATCGTCGAAGGGCTCGGCGCTGGTCCTTGCCCCGTGGGGTAATATTCGACGCCGATCCCATTCACGACCTGAGAGCCCGCGGCGTTATTAATTGACTCGATGTAATTCTTATAAAAATTCGCATACGCGTCGGGCGCATTTTGCAGCACGTTATATTCATTGGTGTAGGCCCGCGTGTTGGCCCCCGCATTGGCGATGGCGTTTTGCACCTGCTGATAAACATTCGCCACGCCGCTCGTTCCCAGTATCGTGTTATAAGGTGGCGTATTGATCGGCTCATTGAGTACATCGATCTGCGAATAATCCTGTGCGCGAATATCTCCTGTCACGGTATTTTTCTGATTACTCGGATAATTCGTCGCCGCCGAATCGCCTCCACCTACGTAATAACCGATGCGATTGGTGATCGCCGTATTCAGACTTGCCTTCGCCGCTGCTGCTGTGCTGGGATTCGTTGATTGGGCGTTGGTCAGTAAGGTGTTAACGAATGTCGGCTGCTGGCTGCCCCAGATTACGTTGTGCATGCGCGCGGTCATTTGATGCAACTTGGCATAAGCCGTAACTGTATCGGCCGCTCCCATGGTGATTGAATTCTGCGTCGCCTCATCCTCGCTCCATTTTCCCACATTCGACGGCACTACCGCGTTGAAATAGGTATTGATGAACTGCTGAAAATTATCCGCAGTCGACCCGGCAGTTGGATTGCTCGCCAGATAGGTGTTGATATCGCTCTGGCTGTTCCCCGCGACATTGGTCCCGAAATTAAATTGATTTCGCCCCATCTTCACCGTGATCGGCGTGCCAGCCAATAACGGAATGTCATGAGGCCCGCTCAGCGTCACTGCTGCCGACCCCTGGCGATAATTAGCGATATATGTATTTGCCGCTGCCAGCGCATTTCCGCTGGCATCCGTGTTCACATTTGAAAAACTTACCGAACTCCCTGAGAGCGTGCTGACCGAGAAATTATTTACTGTAAACGACTGGGTTGTAGCGACATTCCCCTGATAATCGCGCTCATCGCTGACTGCATAAGTTCCGGCCGGCAGCGTGATCGGGCCGCTCGTATAGTTCGATGCTGTCGTGCTGTTTACGTTGAACCCCAAATCCGTATCGGCAACCACCAACTCCATATGCGGGGCCGTCCCCGATCCCGATCCCTCGCTGGCGTTAACCGTAAAATCCACTGTCGCCCCGCCCGCTGGCACGACGAGATAAGTCCCCACATACCCGTTGCTGCTCAGTGTGGCCGAGCCTTGCGATTGCATTGCCAGGCTCGATCCCGTCAGTGATGTCTGCCCGCGCGATATCCCCGCCGTTGCTGCCACGAGAATGAACGTGATGCCAATTCTCCGCATCTTCAACCCTCTTATTCGCCGAGACAATGTGGCAATCTAACAATCGATGTAAGGGCGGCTTCAGCCGCCGTTTTAGACATCCGGCGGCTGAAGCCGCCCCTACAAGATTGTTTCGATACAACTTTCAGCGTATCGCGCTCTTGGCATTGGCAGCATTCATCTGCGCCGGCACGCCACGCCGATCCATCCACAACGCGGTCGTGATAATGCGCGGATAATATCTGCTCGCCTTCCCTTCCCCGTTGATGATCTGATCGCAGCAGGCCCAGTAACTTGATCCTTCTGTCTGCCATTTCACATGCGATTTGTCCGCTTCCTCAAACATCTGGCGAACTTTCGCATCCTCGACCATACCAAAAATCCCCCGGCAAACGTGCTGGAAAATAGCGATCTTGCTCATCCAGGAATTATTTGATGTGGATGAAAGTTTCAGCCCGCCATCAGCAAACAAATTCCGGCGCTCCTCATCATCCAGAAGCGCGGTTGTATGTTTCCGCAGCACATCCACCAACAGCTTGGTCTGCCCCACCCCGCCATCAAACGCTTTGCCGAACATGCTCCAATACCACGGATAAACCAGCGCCTCGCACGCTGCCAATATCCTGGAGCGATACCCCGGATTCCCCGGCTCAAACACCGCCGGCATCATCCCATCGCGCTGCGCCATCTTGGCCAGCTTTGCGGGGAACGCTTCCATCTCCGCTCCCGCCTGATGCGCAATAAATCCACCCAGGCCCGCAGCCATGTCCATCATTCGCAGTGCCGCATAAGACGCCCACCGCTTCACCGCGATGTACAAATTATTTCTTGCCTGCCCCAGCGATTCATCCAGCGAATCATACGTGGTAATTTCTGACCCGCTCCCGCAGCGCGCTGCATCATAGCGCATCCAATCTCCCGCCTCCGGCCCACGCCGCGCATTCAAACTTTCCAAACACGCCCGCAGCACATGCTCATTATCTTTCGCCCAGCGCACGTCATTGGTCTTGGCGACATAACATCCGGCCAGCAGCACCCAGTTGCATAACTGCTCCTGCGTCATGTAGCTGAAACATCCCGTCAAATTTGGCAATTCGTAACTGCTATGGCTCCGCGCCGAGAAATTATTATTCGCACCCATGTCGTGGCAAAAACTAATCCCCCCAATGCCAATCGTCCCATCTGGCCTTTTGATTCCATCGGTGTAGCTGTAATGCCGAACAAAATTATCGAGCAGATTCTTCACCACCCAAGGATTGTGCTCCAGCTCCCAGAACGCGTGATCCACCGACAGATCCAGCGTATTCATCATGCAATATTCCCCCTCGTTCACCACCCAGAACGGCTCTCCGCCCACGTCCAGCAATTGCGTGCTGCCGTAATAGCT
The DNA here is from genome assembly GCA_036490535.1 of Tepidisphaeraceae bacterium. Classification (GTDB taxonomy): domain Bacteria; phylum Planctomycetota; class Phycisphaerae; order Tepidisphaerales; family Tepidisphaeraceae; genus DASXDR01. The sequence continues at coordinate 7,580 of DASXDR010000140.1, forward strand.
GCGCGTCCCATGCGCAATTAAAAACTGCTGATCGGCAGACAATCCCGAATCGAGCAGCTTCGCATCAATCTCGCTTGCCTTGGTCCGCAGCTCGCGCGACCGATCCAGCGCTGCCCCCAATACATCTTCCAGCCCCGAATAAAACCGCGTGTAATAATATTTTCCCTCTAGACCCGTCGTCACAATCCCATCGAGATAGACCCCAATCGCGATCACCAGTGTGCGCACCTGCCCCGCAGGCACTTCGAACGCTAGCCCTCCGCAGCTCCCCAGCGCATGAATTGGATTCACATCTGCCAATCCATCCGGAACACTCCAGCGCTGAAACGCCCAGAGTCCTTCGCCGCCTTCTTCGAGCATTCCCAGCGCCCCCATCTGCCTTCGCCATGCAAATCCGCGCCGCCCCGCACTCTGCGTTTCTCCATCCCCTTCGAGTAAACGCGTTCCCGGATCAGGAAAATCCAGCGCAAAAACGCCCGTGCGCGTCATCGTCCCTTCGCGGTTATCTATCCGCAGCGTTGCAATGACGGCTGGAAGTAGCGCAGAACGAAACGCCTCCCGATCCGCTGCTGGACTTGGCAGCGATCCAAACGGCGTATAAAGCGAAAACGTAAATTCCGGCGTATTCCAGGTGTCTGTCGCCCACCCATACTGCCGGGTGATCTGATCCGCTGGATAATGCACAATAGTTGGCGCCGTCCCACCCGCAGCAGCCCGCTCTGCATCATAATTGGCTGCCCCGCCCCCAGCATCACCCGTGCTAAAAGGTAAACATCTTACCGGCGCCTTTGCCCTGCGTTCGCCGCGCTTAACCCCCACGATCAAATTCTGCTTGGCTGGCCTGCCCACCTCCACGCCGATGCCGCCTCCGGAGCCAAAATGCCCACAGGTAAAGCTCATAAACGCCCCCATCGGCGAATGCTGAGCATTAAAACTGATTTGCCCCTTTAATGACGGTATCTCTGGCACAAATACACCCTCAGAAAGCCGAATTTCGAGATAAAGTAATCGTTTACCTATACTAGTTTAGCACGGATTTGGGCTGAGGCAAGCGGAAAAGCGCGCCGGGAATTGTTATGATAATGGGCAGTCTACGGGCTAATTGGTTTTGAGCGAGATTCACCCTCCAGCATCTGAGTCGGGCAATAAAGCTTTGACGGGGATTTTTGTTTTTCTGATCGTTCTAGGCGGCGTCGTGCGAGGGTATCACGTGCAGCTGTTGCCGATGATGAGCGATTCGGTTCGGCAGCTTTATTATGCCCAGAGCATTCTGCGGATTGGCCCAGCCGCGGCGAGCAAGATACCGATGGAGCTGAATCCGGCGTGGCGGCATATCACGGGGCCGTGGCAGCCTTATATCTATCCGCCGTTGACGCTGGTTTTTTTCCTGCTGTTTGCGCTCACCTGGCCAACATTGTTCGCGATCAAGCTCACGCTAACGCTGATTGAGGCGGTGAATGCGATTTTGCTGGCGAAGCTGACCGGGAATAAATGGATCGGGGTAATTTATTGGCTATGTCCGATTTCAATTTTCTGGGTGTCGCATCAGGCGCAATATGAGCCGGCCCAGAATCTGCTGGTGCTCCTGGCGCTGTGGATGATGCGGAAGAATTTGCCGGCGGCGCTGGCGCTGACGGTGCTGGCGATCGAGCTGAAGGTGATGGCGTTTGTGCTGTTGCCGCTGGTGTTGATTCGGATTAATCGGCAGCAGTTGCGCGTGCAGGCGTGGGCAATGCTCGCGGGAGCGCTGGCGCTGATCCCATTTCTGATCGGAGAATATTATTACCCATTCATCAGCAATTTCAGGACGTATGGCGCTTACAACGATGTGAGCAGCTATTTCTGGAATCCGTGGGATCCGGTGTGCAGCCATATCCCGCTCTGGCAATTGATTCCACAGGAGATCATCAGCGATGCGCTGGTGGTGATTTTATTTATTGGTGTGTGGAAATCGCGCTACCGGTTGAGCTATATCCCCGCGATTCTGTTCATGGTGATTGTGAAGTTCCATAAGAACATGATGCCCTGGTATCTGGTGGCGTGGCCCTGTTTTCTGGTGCCAATCCCCGAGCGATGGGTGAGAAATGTGTGCGTGATTCTCTGGCCGTTTCTGGATGTGGTGGCGATCTATTTTATTGTCTGCAATGTCTACGACCCGCGCCCGCATGACATGATCGTCAATGGAATAGTCAGTGTGTTTCAAAGACTCTGAGTACGTTAATGGTTAGTTGATAGTTGATAGTTGTTAAAAACCAATACAAATAACAATTAGCCGCTAACAACTAACATCATCCTTTCACCGCTCCACTCGCCAATCCGCTGATGAATTCTTTTTGCAGTGAGAAAAACAGCACGGCAGGGGGGATGATCGCCAGCAGGGTACCGGCGAGGAATACCCCATAGTGCTGCGAATATTCGCCAATGTATTGATTCAGAACAACCGGCAGAGGCAATTTACTCTGCGTTTGCAAAAAGATATTCGGCCCCAGAAATGCGTTCCATGCACCCAGGAAAGTCACCAGGCAAAACGCCCCGGTCATGGGCCGAACCAGGGGCATGATCAGCGTCAGATAAATTTTAAATTCCCCGCAGCCATCGATGCGGCCGGCTTCGATCAGATCAGTCGGCACTCCAATAATCGCCTGGCGATAAAGAAAAATTCCAAATACGCTCACCGCCGCTGGAACAATCAGCGCCTGGTAGGTATCCATCCAGCCGAGCCTATAAATCACTTCGAAATTTGGCGCCAGCATGACCACGCCAGGGATAGTGAGCGAGGCGAGCATGAACACCAGAATCGGCCCGCGGCCATGGAAGCGATATTTCGCCAGCGCATAGCCGCCCATCGAGCTGAAAACCATACCAATGAATGTGATTGAGGATGCGAGAAATAGAGAGTTAAAAATATAGCGGACGAAACTCACATTGCCCTGCACAGTGGCCTTGTCTGACATCAGCTCGCGAAAATTATCCAGATTGATCGTGCTGCTGCTCCAGTTGTGAACCGGCGGTAGAAATGCGTATTCGTTGAGAACCACTTTGTCTTTGAACGCAGCACAAATCAGCCAGACAAATGGCATGAGAATCAACGTGGCAGCGATGGTGAGCAGAAGGAAGCGGAGGTAGAGGGTGGCGGCTTTGCGAGAGAATGGGAGAAGAACGAAAAATAGTGCGGCCAGTGCGATTAATGTCCATTGTAGGAAATTCATGCGCCGAACTCCGGGGAAGAGAAATTCGAAATCCGAAACTCGAAATCCGAAACAAATTCAAAATTCACAAAAGGAAATTCGAAATGAATCATTCCCGTTTGGGATTTTCTTCTTTCGTGCTTATTAATCATGTTTCACTCCCCACATGCCTCGATAACCACACCTGCACGAGGCTGATCGCCAGCACCAAAAATGTCAGCAGCCAGCCAATCGCGGCAGCGGTACCGAGATCGCCATTATCAAATGCGTTGCGATAGAGATAGCCCACAACAGTAAGGCCAGCGTCCGCCGGTCCATAGCCGCCGCTTTGTTGTTGCAGGAGCGTGAAGGGGAGTTCGAAGAGTTGGAATGAGCCAATGGTGCTGGTGACGACGACGAAAGTAGCGACGGGGACGATTGCGGGGATGGTCACGTTAAAAAATATGCCGACGGGACCAGCGCCGTCGATGCGGGCGGCTTCAATCAGGCTCTGATCGACATTCTGCAATGCCGCCAGAAAATAGATCATGTTGAAGCCGACGTAGATCCAAAGCGATGCGATGATGATCGCCGGCATGACCAGGGCGGGATTGGCGAGCCATTGCTGATCCAGGCCCCAGTTGAACACCTTTTGCAGCATGACGTTAAACAGCCCATAGTGCGGCGTGAAGAGCACCATGAACAACACGCCAACGAAAACCTGCCCAACGAGATTTGGTGCAAAAATAGCGAGGCGAAAAAATGCTTTGGCTCGCCCAATTTTGCCGTTGAGCAGCATCGCCAGCCCCAGGCTGAGCGGCAATTGCAGGCATAGCGAAAAGAATGCAAAGATTGTCGTATTCCAAAGTGCTTTGTGAAAATCACTATCGCCTATGAGGAAACGGAAATTGCTCAACCCAACGAAGACTTTCGTGCCAGGCCCGTTGGTTTGGTAGAACGCGAGCAAAGTCGCATAGGCCAATGGGTATAGGAAGAAGATGCTGGTGATAATGAAGTAGGGGGTGAGGAACAGATAAGGCGCAGCCCGATGACGCGGCGGCCGCGTTTTGCCCGGTAAATTCGCCCGTTTCGGTTCGACATTTTCATTGGGGCGGGAGCCGAGGGAGATTTGCGTCATGATGCTCCCTTGCTGTCGCTGGCCAGGAAAACATTGCGGGCCATCAGCTTGCGGACGTAGTCGGCTTTTACATGCAAATCACCCATGACATAGTCCATCAGGCCTTTATCGCCATGGTCGTTGTAATACTGCATGGCGTCGAGGAATGCGGCAGAAAGTTTGCCGGCCGCTTGTTCCTGATAAGGGCTGACGAATTCCTGGGGAATATAGGGAGCAAGGTTGGCGTAGACGCGCGCCAGTTTCACGCCGCTGTAGAATGAGCTGCGCTGATCGAACACAGGTAGAGACCACAGATCTTTTTCTGGCGGAAGCACGTGCGTGGTCTGGAATCGCTCGCCAAGCTGTTGCGGATCGAGATAGAGATATTGGGCGAGTTTCCAGGCGAGATCGAAATATTTATCGCCACGCTGTTTGCACTGTTTGGTGATCGCCAGCCCGGTGCCGCCCCAGGTAGTCGTGCGGACGCCGCCCTCGGTCCATGCGGGTAAAGGCATGAGATCGAGCTTGCCAGCGAGCATGGGGACATCGGATTGAAATTGCTCGGTGCGCCAATCCGGGCAGAAATAGAACAGGCACAAGCCATCGATCATCGCGCGAGAAAGAGGCTGGCCCCATCCGCAGGGGAAGGCAATCCGGGTTGGCCCTTCGAGTTGTTTGACTTCCCAGATGATTACTTCGGCGTTGCCCGGCGTATCGAATTCCACCTGGCCTTTGTTGTTGAAGATCGTGCCGCCGTGCTGGAGGATCATGATGCGAAGGCCGTCCAGCCCATCGTTGAACATGTCAATCATGTAATGACTGACCATCCCATTGGCGTCGGTGTTTTTCTTCACCACCTCGCGGCCGACGGCGCAAAACTTATCCCACGTCGTCAGCTGATTGACATCGATCCCCATCTGCTCGACCAGATCGCGGCGATAGCAAAGCATCACCGGATGCACATCATGCGGCAGACAGAAAATATGCCCCCGGCTCGACCATTTAGTGAATCGGCTTTTAACGATGCGGTCATACAAACCGCTGGAGTGCATGATGTTGGTCAGATCGACAAAGCCGACATCTTTGATCGGGCCTTTGGTGAAATAACCCATTGAGCCGTCGATCAGCTCGACCATGTCGGGAACCTGTGCGCCGACCAGAAGCGCAGAGGCCAGGCGATTTTTCAACGCGGCTTGATCGACCACCTCGATCGTGACGTGACAGTTATATTTTTTCTCAAATGCAGGAAGCGCTTCAGCATAAGCAGCGCCTTGCTCCTTGGAGAATGTCGCAAAAATTAAATCCGGGCGTCCAGATGCCTGCTGCGCGCTCGACCAGAGCACGGCAGCGCCGGAGATAATCGCCAGGATTAAGATTGCCAGCGGCGCTTTGCCGTAGGGAAATTCCATAGTGAAATGTCTCTCTGCTCAAGCCGATCTGTAAAACCCTAAAGCTCGTGGAAGCACCACGTGGCCAAACGACAGCACTCAGAAATATTAAACACCCTTCACCGCTCCGGTGGAAGCGCGGACAATCAAATCTTCCGGCACCTTAATTTCGCGCGTGGTATGCGGGCGATCCGTTACCAGACTATTCAGCAATAAATCCGCACCGATCCGTCCCATATCACGTCCCGAGACCGCCACGGCGGTCAAAGGCGGCGGAAGCAACGATACCGGAAATACATCGTTGAAGCAGGCGAGGCTGAAATCTTCCGGGATTTTCAGGTTTTTCTCCGCGGCAGCGCCGACGATCGCTACCGCGATGTGATGATCGTAGGTGACCACCGCCGTGGCCCGGCCCTTGGTGATTGCTTCATCCAGAAATTCCGTGGCGGAAGAAAACGGATTCTCATGCCCATCCACCAGATGTGCCCCGCGCTTGCGTGCGCCCGTTAAAAGCGTTTCGTAGCGTTCGGTCACACTATAATGGTTGAAATAAGTGGCGCGGGCATTGGCGTAGGCGATGCGCTTGTGGCCCAGCTGCGTGAGATGATCCAACACGCGATTCATCCCCATCGCATCGTCGGCGATGATATTGGCGACCGGATTGCCAACCTTTTCATTGACGCAGACATAGGGAACGCGGCGGCGATCGAGTTCCAGCACCGTTTCGCGTTTGGGGGCCTGCATAAGAATGGCGCCATCAAAACGCCAGAATGGCAACGCGTGATTCGTGCTGGCCGTCGGGCTTAATTCAAAAAATACGTCATAACCGCCAGCATGCAGGACTTCGGCGATTCCCTCGAGCAGCGCTTCGTTAATTCCTTCTGCAACGTGGGTCTGGGGCGAAGCGAACAGGCCGATGATATGGGTCGTGCCGCGATTAAGGTTGCGGGCAGCCAGGTCGGGGACATAACCAATTTTGCGGGCCGTAGCGATGATTTTTTCGCGCACCGCTTCGCTGGTGGAGAATTTTTTCTTGCCATTCAGAACGCGCGAAACAGTCGCCGGCGTCACCCCGCACAGGCGCGCAACATCAGTAATGGTCGGCCGGCTGCCCATATACGGGAGTATACGGTTTTTTGGCTCAAAAGCATCCATAATCCTGAAAACGTGAAACGTGATAACGAACATCACGTTTCACGTTTTACGTTTCACTCAGCGATAAGGTGGTCAACTTGTCCATTTCTAGACAGCGTGGCGCGGACGATTTTCTTACCCGCAGTTACCTCATATTCGCCATAAAACCCCCGGATTTTCACTTGCCCATTCGCGTCGGTCTTCGCGGTCACATCCGTATTCCACTGCTTATGGACCAAATCCTGAAAAACCACGCCTTCGGGTTTGAGCGTCCAGTCCGCCGTGTACATCGCTGCTTTGGGACGCCAATATCGAGCAGCAGTTTCCCAGAAACCCCAGAGCATTACGCCTTGCACATCAGGATGTGAAAAACAGGCGATCAGATAATCGCGCATGTAATCCGCCTGCAATTGCTGATCGTCCAGGCTGAAGGAAACTTCGGTGGATTCGATGGGCAGCCCGAGTGCCGCGAAGCGATCAAACGTCGCGAGAATTTTCTCCGGCCCGGGCAGAACCTCGCCAAAATGCGATTGGATGCCGATGCCATCGACCGGCCCGCCCAGCGTGTGCATCGCTTTGACAATGTCATAAAACGCATCCGCATGCGTCGAATCGGTGAACATCCCGAAATCATTGATATAAAGTTTGCAATTCGGATCCGCTTGCCGAGCCAACGAATACCAATCATTAATCGCTTTGCGGCCGAGGATATCGGTGATGTCGTGATTGCTGTATGGCTCGTTGACCACATCCCATTCGAAACATTTCCCTTTGAAATGCGTCACCGTTTGCGTGATATGCTCAGCGATGATCTGCTGAAGTTTGACCGGGTCATTGCGATATGCCAGCAGGGGGGTCGGAGCCCATCGCCAGCTTGGCCAAAGCAGATTGTGCCCGCGAATGCGAATGTGATGATCAAGCAGCCATTGCACGGCCTTATCCAGATCAGGCGAAATGCCGTTCCAGAGCGCCTGCCACTTCATGTCATTTTCAAAAACCGCCTGGTTGAAATTGTCCGCAATCACCTGGCGATACTTTTCGCCATTCGGCCCCGGATCGAGAAGATTCCCCACATCGACGCACGATCCAAATCCGAACGCATGGCGTTTCAAGACAACATGAACCTCAACGCCGCTTGCGGCTTCGCCACTTTTATCGCGCACGGAGATGATCCAGTCCCCTTTACGAATCTGCTCAATGCGCGCCAGCGCCGCTTTCCGCCAAGCTGCATTTTCGTCCCGCCCTTCGTAAGAAATTTTCGTGTGCGGAAGCGTCGCTACATCAACACTCGACCCATAATCAATCAGTTCCACCCCGCCCAGCTCGATGGTTTGCGAATCATAACCCAGGCGAAAACAGAGATGCGCACTGCCTGCGGGAAAATCGCGCATCGCTTTGAAGGGCACAAAAATTTCCCGCCAATCCTGGGCAGCACTGATTTCAAACTCCACTGCTTTATCAAACTCCGGCGTAGATTTCTCAACGACGAATCCAACATATCCCTCATCCGTCATCGACTTCACGCAGCGCAGCCAGAAATGGCCCATCAGCACATCGCCGGCACGAATTCCCTGATTCACTGGCGCAACCAATTGCACATTCCAAATGCTGCTCGCGCCTTTTTCTGTAGTGATTTGCAGCGCCTGACTGAACGGCTGATTCGCGACGGCCACCGTCTGCACCTTGGCCAGAGAAGCCTGCTCACCCTGCTGGGTAAACGCGGGGAATCCGCCAGACGGCAAGAGAGAAGTTCCGCCTGCTGGCAATGCAGCAGCATGCGCGATGTCCAGCGCGGTAAAAGTCATAACCGCTATCCAAGCCAGACAAAAGAACGCCCGCCTGGGAACAAGATGAGTAAACATGCTGATATTATGGTGATACGTACGCGTCAGGGCCCCATGGATTGACGTAGATATTTTTCTTCAGAAGCGTCGTCACGTGCGGATCATTCGGCGCTTTGCTTTTATCATATTTGAAACTCTCCACATGCCCATCGGCCATCAGCGCATTGGCGGTGGTATCACTGATATGACGGAAACGAATATTCAACTCATTGGTATGAGTGCCCGTATTCGGATCAATCATCGAATCCTGATTGACATATTGCGCTCCTCCCGGCGGCATCATGCTAATGCTGTCGTTGGCGTCGAACCGGGAATCACTCCAGACCGCTAGCAGATGCAAGGGCCCGTAAATCCCTTGGCCATCAATATTGTCTGCAACAGGAGTCTGATATCCGCCCCCGGTGGCCCAACTGCTATACGTTGTTGACCAGTTAAGCGAGCCATCAAAAACCAAGGCGATCTGTGAAGAATTTTTGAGTGAAGAGATCGGATAGGCTACTGTTAGTTTTCCTTTTCCAAACGAAGTGGGATTACTGATGGGACTGCCGCTGCCTCCGATGTCCCACACATCTGGCATAATCCGTGGGTTGCACATGTAATCAAGGCCCGCGGAATTGGCAGGATTATTAACGCCCCAGTCAGGAGCATCCGGACAGCGGAACAACCTCTTCAGGTTGGCAACATTTGACATAAATCCATGTCCCGAATCGGCAGTATTCCAAGTAGACCCATATTTGCTGTCCATTGCGTTCATGACCAGCAGGTCCCAGTGGGTCTGATGGTCCGTGGTGACCCAACCTGCAGGCGTGGTGCCCCCGCCAAATACCCCACCCGTGGACCCGGGATAGGTGCCTGTCCACATCCCGATCGGGTATACGCCGCGACTCATATTGTCCGCGTAAATCAGGATTCCCAAGCCGATCTGCCGCAGGTTGGACATGCACTGCACGGATTTGGCCTGTGCCCTGGCGCGATTCAGCGATGGCAAGAGAATAGAAATCAGCAGGGCAATAATTCCGATGACCACGAGAAGTTCGACCAGCGTGAAACCGGCAAATTTCCCATGTTGACTTGTTTGCCACCCATGGCGCGTGTGCTTCCTCATTATGCCGCCTCGTTAGCTAGAATTCTCCGCAAGAAAGGTAAACGATTACCTTAAGATATCTTTATTTTGGCTGTTGTCAATAAAAAAATGAGCCTTGCCTGATAGCGACGGCAAAAACAGGGGGTTATCAAAACAATTTTTTCTTGACAGCCCTGCGAAATAAGTTACATTAGGTAATCGTTTACCCCTTTTCCCCAAGGGTTGTGTCGGAAATGGGTCAGGTCGCGATGCAACCGGCAGTGTCGCCATAGGAACAAAATCAATTTCTCGTCTTCTCGTTGTGCCGGCGAACGAGCAAGACGGCTAGCGGAGGGTTGTATGTCGCACCATGTAACGTGGAGTGGGCGCTTGTCCAGTGCTTCTGTCGCAGCAATCTTGCTTGGCGCCACGGCAGCGCTGGGCCAAATCAACACCGGCTCATTTACAGCTCCCTCGACCTCAGCGTATTTGTCCGTGGACATTAACGGTGGAATCATTGCATCCAACGATACCCCCACCGAAGGTTGGGACCAGGTCGACGGTGACCTTCCCATAGGCGCTGATCCTTATGGCGTTACTTGGTCCTCATGGGGCGGTCCGACTTATGATGGCGGCGATGGCACGCAGCTTCCCGATAGCGGCAGTTCAGTTGGAGCTGCCAGCATCAGCAAAACATTTAGCGGCATGCCAACCAGCGCAATTCCAAGCGGTTCTCTGACCGCAACCCTGAGCGCGCCGGGAAGTACCTCCTCTTACGGAAATCTCTCCAATGGCCTGCCACTGAACGGCCGAGATCGCGGCAGCGGCAGCAATTCAGTGAATAACTGGGCGCAGGGCTACACCGGTCCCATGGCTGACATTGACATGTGGCGCGATTTCGAATTCGCAGGCGGCAGTGGGTCGAATGTGCAGAGTTCGAATTTTCTGCAACTACAATTGAGTGGACTCAAGCCAAATGCATCGTACACCATTTTGCTCTATACGTTTGATGCCCTTGCCAGCGTGAATCATGTGTCAGCAACGGCGACGCCTTATCAGCAACAGACGTCTGTTGCACTCGGCTGGTGGGCGCCGCAGACCGGCGGGGCAGGGAACGAGACATTTACGCCACCTGCGGATGAGCAAGTCACCTCTTTTTCGGCCTCGACCTCTCTTCCGGCGCCGATCTCGCTCAATATCATCAGCAACGGCCAAGGCATTGCTGATGTGTGGGATTGGGGTGGGTCAGGAACTGCAGGCGATGAAAACGCCAGCTCTTCTTATCTCAATGGCTTTCAAGTCCAGGGTGGCACTCCGTTGTTGCTGGGTGACACCAATGGTGATGGAGTAGTTGACGCTACCGATCTGGCAACGCTTCAGGCGGATATGGGCCAGACATTTACGAACGTTGTCGTGAGTAGCAGCAATGTAACAACGAATGTTTATAACCGCGGCTACGCCATCGGGGATTTTAACGGCGATGGAAAAGTCGATGCTGATGATTTTGCGCTCTTTGAACTAGGCGCGGCGGAATATGACAAGTCGCAAGGGATGACCGTGCCGGAACCGGGATGCATTGCGTTGCTGGCACTGGCTGCGCCGGCGGCTTGGCGGCGCCAGCGCCGAGTCTGAAATTATGGAACGAAATGCCTTGATAAGAATTCGGAGGATTTGTGCCGAAGCGGAGAACTTGCTCAAGTATTTCGGGTGATTTTCGAGTCAATCAAGTTGGGAATGGTTTCGATTCAAGAGGCCGGGCGAATCTTTTGGCAAGCTCAGTTGCCAAGGTTGTGGCGCGCTTGTCACGAACCTGCATGGCACTGGCGGCTGTAAGCGGTGCATCGGCTTTTGCGGTGACTCAAACCGGACCGTTTTCTTCGCCCGATACCAGCGCGTTTCTCTCGGTCGATCTCAACGGCGGGCCTAGCAGCACGGGAGCCTCGGCGTCGCCCACGGAAGGGTGGAATCAGTCCACAAGCAATCCGGCTTTTGCGGCTGATCCTTATGGCGTGACATGGACGCCCTGGGGAGGCCAGCAGAATCCATACTTTGGCGACAACACCCAGCTGCCCAACAGCGGAGCGGGTGTCTACGCGACGAGCATCAGCAAGACTTTCAGCGGTTTGCCTGCCAGTAATGTTTCCTCAGGAGCCGCCACGGTTACGATCAGTGCTGCTGGAACAGCCTCGTCGTACGGAGCGGTGGGAACCGGTTTGCTGGATTCGATTGACATGGGGCTTAGCTGGGCAGGGGACGATCCGAGCACAGGGCAACCGGTTACGGGGCCGACTCTGGATCTGGATATGTTCCGGGATTTCTTGATCGCCAATGGAAGCGGATCGAACGTACAAAGCTCCAATTATTTGCAGGTCGAGTTTACAGGATTGAATAAAAACTCGGCGTATCGGGTGAGCCTGTACAGCTACAACCCCTATTACGCCGCCGGCGCCGCCGCGACGGCGACACCACCACAAACTCCTAATTATGAATCAGCGGGATGGTGGGATAATCAGACCACTAATCCAGGGAATGAAAGTTTCACCGCACCGGCCGACGAGCAGACGGAGACCTGGCAGACCACCGGATTGCCGGCAGCACCTGCGATGCTAAATGTCATTACCAACAGCCAGGGCAATGCGTACGTTTGGACATGGGGAGGCAGCGGGACGACGGGTGATCAAAATGCGGCGCCATCGTATTTAAATGGATTGCAAATTGACGGCGGTGGTGCGCTGCTCTTGGGCGATACCAACGACGATGGCAAAGTGGATGCAACTGATCTTGCCACGCTCCAAGCCAATATGGGACAGACTTTCAGCGGCATCTATTCGCGCGGTTATACGATCGGCGATTTTAATGGCGACGGGAAAGTCGATGCGGATGATTTTGCTCTGTTCCAATTGGGCCTGGCGGAATATGACAAATCACAAGGGCAAACGGTTCCTGAGCCGAGCTGTCTGGGCATCCTGGGCTTGCTGGCAATCGCTGGGTGCAAAAGACGCAAAAATTGATTGTTTTAAGTTGACGCACGGTAATTTGGAAGTATATTAGGTAAACGGTTACGTTCTTCAGATTGCGGAGTTGGAGAACATTCACATCAAGTTGAGAAACTTTTTTGGAGGGCTTATGCGGCATCTACGCACTTTGCAGGTTTTATTAGCAGCGTTTGGGCTGATCGGCGCGGCTTCATCGGCCAAGGCACAAACCGTCTTCGGAAATTTTGAAGATGGCAATACCGATGGTTTTGGTTACTTGAGCAACAGCAGCGGCGTGCAGCCGTTCCCTGCTTCGCCGGGTCCTACTGTCTCAGTAGTTACCCCGTCGTCTGGTGACACCACGAAGGTCCTGGATCTCAGCGGCAGCGGCTACAACCAGGGGCAGAGCGGTGGCTCGACTTTGGGATATGATTTTGTGAGCAATGGTCTGGCCTCGCAGTTTTTGGCCAATGATATCCTGACGTTCCAGTGGGAAATGGCCCCTTCCTCTGCAAGCTCGGGGTATGCGCAGATTTATAATATCGTTCTGAATGCTCCGGGAGCAGGCTATACAGGCATTGGTGGTTACAGTGGTGCGAGCAGTCCGCTGGCTACGGTAAGCGGGACGGTTAACCAGAATCCGGGATATACCGGTCAAGTATTCACCGTCACAATTAATTACGACGCATACAAAGCACTGATCTCATCTAATCCCAGTTACATTCAGCTAGGTATCACGACCAACAATGGCGGCGGGGCTCCGACGGATTATTACTTTGATAATTTCACACTCAGTGCTGCACCTGAGCCGGCGTCTCTAGGTCTTGCAGCGATCGGCGGCCTGGCGCTGCTGCGGCGTCGGCGGAAGGCTTGAGATGTATTGATGATTCAGAGTGGTTCGTGATAACCCTTTACGAAGATAGCCGCGAGCAGCGCTTAGCTCGCGGCTATTTTCATAGCTCACCATGACAGGCGAGGATGGATCCCAACTCTGGCTGAGCTTTCCAACGCTGGAAAATTTTCCGCAGCGCTGGCAGGAGCAGTTCGCATCGCTGCGGATTGCTGGAAGTTCGGCGACCATGCGGGTTGTACAGGCCGAGTTGAAAGATGGCCTGGGAAGGCTGCTGGGATCCGAGATAGCACTGAGGGACGATGCTGGACTCATTGTGGGTACGCCGAGTCAATCGCAGCAAATTGCATCGCTGAAATGGGAAAGCGAATTGGCTGCGCAAGGCAGCGAAGGGTATTTGATTCGCTGGGCTAATCTCGAGGGTCGGCAGCGGCTCATTATCGCTTCGCAGGGCGAGACTGGGCTGCTTTATGGCGTTTTTGATTTGTTACGCCATCTGCAAATGGGGATGCCGTTAGATTCGTTGGATATCGCGGAGCGGCCACGCCTGGGGTTGCGGATGCTCAATCATTGGGACAATCTGGATGGTTCGATTGAACGCGGATATGCCGGGCGATCGCTTTGGAAATGGGAGGAATTGCCGGGCAAGATAGACCCGCGTTATGCGGCTTATGCGCGGGCCTGCGCTTCCATTGGCATCAATGCCACGGCTCTGAATAACGTCAATGCCGATCCGCGAATTCTGGAGAAGAATTATCTGCGGAAAGTCGCAGTGCTGGCGGATATTTTTCGGCCCTATGGCCTGCGCGTTTTTCTCTCGGCAAATTTCGCGGCCCCGATCATGGTGGGTGGTTTGAAGACTGCGGATCCGCTGGATCAAAAAGTGGCTGATTGGTGGAAGCATAAGGCAGCGGAGATTTATGAGCTTGTCCCGGATTTTGGTGGGTGGCTGGTGAAAGCGAATTCCGAGGGGCAGCCCGGGCCGCAGGATTACCATCGCACGCATGCGGATGGGGCGAATGTGCTGGCGGATGCGCTGCAAGATCATGGCGGGATCGTGATCTGGCGGGCGTTTGTGTATGACGAGAAAGTGGATCCGGATCGGATCAAACGGGCGTACAAGGAATTCAAACCGCTGGATGGGAAATTCCGCGACAATGTGATGGTGCAGGTGAAGAATGGGCCTTTGGATTTCATGCCGCGCGAGCCGTTCCATCCGCTGTTCGGGGCGATGCGAAAGACGCCCGTGATGGCGGAGGTGCAGGCGGCGCAGGAATATACGGGGCAGGCCAAGCATTTGGTTTTTCTGGGGACGATGTGGAAAGAGTTTTTGGATTCCGATACGTGTGCGGAGGGAGAGGGATCGACGGTAGGGAAAGTTTTAGAGGAGAATAAGAACGGTGGCACTGAAGTGCCAGTTCCGGTGGAGTTGACGGGCATGGCGGCGGTGGCCAATACGGGGGATGGCGTGAATTGGTGTGGGCACGATTTTTCGCAGGCGAATTGGTATGCGTTTGGGCGGTTGGCGTGGAATCCTGATTTGCCAGCCGAGCACATTACCGAGGAGTGGATTGGCCAGACGTTCACGTGTGATTCAGGGGTGCTGCAGACGATCAAGCAGATGATGCTTTCTTCGCGCGAAATTTATGTAAATTATACGATGCCTTTGGGACTTCATCATTTGATCGGCGGGGATCACTATGCGCCGATGCCGTGGAATGATTCGGAACCAAGGGCGGATTGGACTGCTACGTACTATCATCGCGCTTCGGCTGACGGCATTGGGGTGGACCGCACGGCGCATGGCGATCGGGCAACGGGGCAATATTTTCCTGCGGTCGCGGAAGTTTTCGATGATGTGGAAAAATGCCCAGAGAATTTGATTCTCTGGTTTCATCGCCTGTCGTGGGATCACGTG
This sequence comes from Tepidisphaeraceae bacterium, assembly GCA_036490535.1. Taxonomy (GTDB): domain Bacteria; phylum Planctomycetota; class Phycisphaerae; order Tepidisphaerales; family Tepidisphaeraceae; genus DASXDR01. The sequence continues at coordinate 23,036 of DASXDR010000140.1, forward strand.
ATGCGCTCGGGTAGGGCGCTGCATGAAGAATTGCGGGCTCGCTATTTTCAGGGAGCGGAAGCGGCGGCGGGTTTGGAAAAAACGTGGCAGACGCTGAAGGGGAAAATCGATCCCGGGAGACATGCAGCAGTGGCGAAGCGATTGGCGATTCAGACTGCGGATTCAGCGCTATGGCGTGATCGCTGCGTCGCCTATTTTCAGAACATCTACCTCCGTGCGGGGCGCGCAGCCATTGGCGGCGCGCTCCGCATCAATTAAGAATCTGAGTGGTAATTGTTAGTTGTTAATGGATAGTTGATAGTGGTTAGAGCAGAGCGCGATTTGTTGTAGCGGCGTGGTCGCTTCGCGACCACAGAAAACCTTAAGTAAACGATATAGTTACGCTATACGAATACGCGCAC
>DASXDR010000196.1:0-7339 GCA_036490535.1 Tepidisphaeraceae bacterium
GAGGCACAGAGGGCATAGAGGCGCTTTTGGTATGCAGTACGATGCGGCGAATGATATTTAAGAGTTTTAACCGCGAAGTCGCTAAGAGCGCAAAGAAAGACATATAAAATAAATTAAAAATTTATTCTTTGTATTTCTTTGCGTCCTTCGTGCCTTTGCGGTTAAAAATTCATCCAGATGTCCTGCTATACCTGACGATATAACAAGCCAAGTTGGCCTCTGTGTCTCTTTCTATCTGTGGTTGCATCTCTTTCTTCTTCGTGAAAATTCGTGTTCATTCGTGGTTGATCATTGTTTGGAAAGCGCAATAGCAACATTGTCTATTACGCTGGTCCAATCGTGTAATTTGGGTTGGCGGAAGAGTTTCATGGTGGGGTACCAGGGGGAATCGGTGCGGGTTTGTAGCCAGCGGAATTCGGGGCCGAAGGGGATCAGGGTCCAGGTGGGTTTGGCCATGGCGCCGGCGAGATGCGTGACTGAGGTGTCGACGCTGATGACTAAGTCGAGATTGGCGATCAAGCCAGCGGTTTCGGAGAAATCAGTTAGATACTCCGTGAGATCGACCAGGTTTTCGTGGGGGGATTGCAGGCGGTCGAGTTGCAGGGAATAAAAAATTACATTTGGCTGGTTGAGCAGGGGAGCGAGAAGTTTCGGTGAAAGGGTGCGCGAAAAATCGTTGGCGTGGCTGGGATTGCCGGCCCAGCGCAGGCCGACTTTGAGTTTGGTGACATTGCCGATGCGAGTGCGCCATTGACGGACTTGCTCGGCGGTAGGGCCGAGGTAGGGGATGCGATGGGGAATGGTTTGCAGGGTGGTGCCGAAGAGCATGGGCAGCGACATCAGGTTGGCCTGGTAATTGGTGTTTTGAACAGTAATAGTGGTGGGCTCGGCGTGTTTCTGAACCACACGCGTTACGCCTTTGGCGCTGGTCAGCAAACGCACCACGGGCGACGGCACATCGGCGAGAATAATTTCTGCGCCGCGCTCGGCGAGCAATTCGGCATAGCGAATGAAATGAATGATGTCGCCGAAGCCTTGCTCGGTAAAGATCAAAACTTTCTTGCTTGCCAGATCGAGTTTATCGTCGATGGCAGGTAAAGGTTGGGGCATGGGGCGAGGGACGGCTTCGGGTGTGGGCGGGGCGGCCCAGCGCCATCCGTATTCCTTCCAGCCACGTGCAAAGTCGCCGAGCAACAGCCAGGCGGTGGCACGGTTGGTATGCGCAGCGACGAAGTCGGGAGATAAAGCGATGGCACGTTCGAAGCAGGTGAGGCCGTCAGCGGCGCGATTCATGCGCGTCAGGCAGATTCCCAGGTTGTTCCAAGCGAATGCAAATTCCGGAGCGAGTTTTACCGCTCGTTCGAATGCCGCCAGTGCATCCTCGTAATGGCCGAGATCCATCAGCACCGCGCCGACATTATTCAGCGCATCAGGCTGATTTGGATCGAGATGCAATGTCTGTTTGAATGCTTCCAACGCAGCGCGTGGATCATCGCGCGACAGCGCCTGACCCAATGCTGCGTGGGCGGGAGCGAAATTGTAATCCAGCTCGATAGCACACTTGGCAGATTCGATCGCTTCGCTGAAACGAATGGTTTGGCTCAATACCAGTGAAAGATTGATCCAGGCAGCAGGTAGGTTCGGGTTGCAGGAAATGGATTGGCGAAAAGCACGCTCGGCTTCGGCGAGATTGCCAGCGGAACGATGGGCTTGGCCGAGATTGTTCCAATAGCCGGCGTTTTTCGGATCGATTGCGACCGCGCGGGAGAGGTGCTGGATAGATTCTTCGCCGCGATTTTGCTGTTGGCAGAGAATGCCGAGAAAATGCCAGGCCTCGGCGTGATTGGGAGAGGTCTGGAGAAGATTTTGGCAAAGCATCTCGGCTTCTGAGAAGCGGCCGGATTGCTGAAGTTGAATGGCGGAAATTAAAAGGTTTGCCGTGGATGGTGGCATAGGAGAACGTTACGTGGCGAATAACAAAATGCAAAGCAATTATGTTGCGCGATGTTGCAATTGATATTGCTCATGAAAGATGAGTTAAAATGACTGAGTGTAATCCATCAAATTGCTTAAAGCCGTCGTCCAAGGTGACGAACTTATACCCACCGGTGACTGCAAAAGCAGCGAGATAAGCATCCATCCATAATTTCGGCGATGCAGATTTTGTTCGTGTATAGCTCGCCCATCTTGTTTGGATGCCGGCAGGCTCGGTTGTGAAGCCGCAACGACGATCGGAAATGATATTTTCGTATATATCCCAAGCCTGAGTATTCGTTATCGAGGGAAAGCCATAATGTTTTCCCAAGGCCGGAGTAGTTACCAAGCGAAGGAAAGACTGCTGAGTGGAGCGGCAAAATAATATCGAATGTTCCTCAGATTGCTCGCCAAACCAATTCTGAGCATCCTTGTGAAATTGATGGTGCGAAAGTGAGAGCGCGAGCCAGACACTTGTATCAGCTAAGATCATTAAACCACGCTACTTCCTGGTTGATCAAAATGTCTGAAATGTCTTTGGGAGTCAGGTTTGCTTTGCGGCTACATTGAATCACGGGGAGCCCAGTTTTTTTGTCTCTACGGATCACCGGTTTTTTAAGAGGGATTTTGGTAGTTGCTAAGCCTGCAATAAGCGCATCGCGCGCCACTTCTTTCAGTTTTCGTCCCTCTTCAACCGCGCGCAATTTCATTTGTTTTACGAGTTCATCGGGCAAATCCAATGTAGTCTTCATAAAACCATTTTACCAGCAAACCAGCTTGCTGGCGAAAATTCTTACCGAGGGTTTTGTTTTTGATTGAAAGTTTTGGCGGGAGTTACGCCGATAATATCGCTATATGTCAATCACTATCGACGATCAGCCATTGGCCGCGGGCGAATTTAAGTGCGTTGGAGATGTGCTGGAGCATGTGCGGGAACGGGATAAGAGCCGGCTGATTGTGAAGGTGTTGCTCGATGGAGCGGTGCCGGATTTTACGGGGTTGAATGAGCAGGATTTAAAAAGTCGCACGCTTTATGTGGAGACGGCAGACCGCAAAACGCTGGCAAGCGACGCCCTCGCGGAGGCGCAGGGGATTCTGGATGCGGCGGATGATTCACGGCAGCAGGCCATCGAAGAACTCTCGGCTGGGCGGGCGAAGGAATCGATGCCATTTTTGAATCAATGGCTGGGAACCTGGCGGCAGGCTCAGAAAGCGCTGATGGAATCGGCGTGGGTGGTAGGGGTGGATGTGGATAAGCTGGGCATCTCCAATCTGGTTGGTGAATTGGCCAGTCAATTGCGGCAAATCAAAACGTCACTGGAGAGCAAAGATTACGTGACGCTATCGGATATTTTGAATTACGAAGCGCCTGGCAGCATGGAACGGTGGCGACATGCGCTGCAATGTGTGGCATCACAGATCTGATAGTCGCGAGTTTGGAATTAATTGTGGACGCGCAATGCTTCGCATTGCGGCTATTTTTTTTGGCGAACCCAAACCGGTTATCCGCCTTCTAATTTTTTCAAATCAGTGAAAAAGTCCGGATAGGTTTTTCCGGTGCATTCGATGTCGCGGATGGTTATGCCGGGGATTTTGGTGCCGGCGAGGGCGAAACTCATCGCCATGCGGTGATCGTCGTAAGTGTCGATCTCCGATCCGTGCGGCTGTGCGGGGGGATGGATGATTAGGATGTCATCGTCCTCGATTTCGACTTGTGCTCCCAATTTGCTTAATTCGGCTTGCAGGGCCAATAGGCGGTCGGTTTCTTTGACTTTGAGTGTGTGCAAGCCGCGGATGATGGTTTCGCCTTTTGCGAACAGGGCGACGACGGCGAGCGTCTGGGCGGTGTCGGGCATGTTGGCGAGATTGACGTCAACTCCCTCTAAAGTTTCAGTGCCAATGATGGTGATGAAGTCCTTGGCGAAAATTAAATCCGCGCCCATGCGGTGCAGAACGTCGGCGAAGCCTACATCGCCCTGAAGGGAATCTTTACCGAGATTGGGGATGGTGCTTTTGCTGCCGGGATGCAGGGCGGCGGCGGCGAGGAAATAACTGGCGTTGCTGGCGTCGGGTTCGACGACGTACTCGCCGGCTTTGTACACGCCTTTGGGAATGATGATTTGTTTCGGTTCGTGGGTCAGCGGATCGCGGATCAGCTCGGGGGTGTGGTAGAAATGATCCATGAGCCGCATGGTCATTGCCACGTAGGGCCAACTGGTTTGGCTGGGATCGAGATCGATGCGGATTTCGTGGCGGGCGTAGGGGGCGATCATGAGAATCGCCGAGAGATATTGAGAAGATTTAGCGGCTCCGTAATGCAGAATGCCGCCGGGAAGTGAATCGGCTTCGATACGGATCGGCGGATAGGCATGCTCGCCGAGGTATTGAATGCGTGAGCCGACATGACGAAGGAGATCGACCAGCGTGCCGATGGGGCGCTGCCGCATGCGTTCGATGCCGTCGAGAATGTATTCGCCATGGCCTAGCGAGCAGAGGGCGGCGAGGAAACGGATGGTCGTGCCGGAGTTGCCGCAGAAAAGCTGGGCGGATCGAGATGGAATTTCTCCCGAGCGCCCGTGAACGCGAAGAATTTTCTCCTGCTCATCCACATCAATTTGAAAACCAAGGTTTTGCAGCGATTCGACGCAAACTTTGGTGTCGTCGGCGAACAGCACATTGCGAAGCTCGCTGACGCCATTGGCTAGCGCGGCGATCACCAGCGCGCGATTGGTGAGGCTTTTTGAGCCGGGCGGAGTGAGGCGCAGATCAAATGGCTGCGTCAGAGGGTTGAGAGTGAGATTACTCATGTGGATTTAAGATTACGGTACGCCCGCGCTAAACCGCAAGCGGGTGGTTCGCGCATCGGAATTCAGATATATTATGCGCATGGGCACCGGCCAACCAACCTGTCCACATTGCGGCGCGGCGATTGAGCAGAATTCCCTGGAATGTCCGTATTGCCATGCCGCCTTACAAACCGAAATTTGCCCAAAATGTTTCGGGCTGATGTTTACAGGCTCCAAATTCTGTCCGCATTGCGGGGCGATTGCCGAGAAATTGGCGCCCGAAGGGACGAAGCTTCCGTGCCCACGCTGCAAAACGATAATGCAAGGCATTACGGTGGCGGATATTCCCCTGGATGAATGCCAGCATTGTGGTGGGTTGTGGATTTCGCAGGCAGCATTCGATCATATCTGCTCGAATTCCGATGCTCAAACCGCCGCCAGTGGGCTGAATCTTCCACCGCCCATTCCGCGGGATGTTACTGTGCATTATTTATCCTGCCCTCAATGCGGCAAATTAATGAATCGTCATAACTATGCTGACGGCTCAGGTTTCGTGATCAATACATGCAAAGGGCACGGCGTCTGGCTGGATCGTGACGAGATGCGCCAGATTATCGAGTTCATTCGTGCTGGAGGGATGCGCAAGTTGGAAGAGCAGCACGTTCGAGAGACTCATCAGGAAGCGCTAGCGGCGGAAGCTAACGCCATGAGAACTGGCGGGCTGTCCATTGATGCGCAATCCTGGCTAGGGATGCCGGCACACTGTGCTTCGGTTTTTGATCTACTTGGTACGTTTTGGGACCACCTATAATCTTCCATGAGTTACACGCCGATTATTCAGAATTTAATGGATCAGTTGTCCAGCCTGCCGGGGATTGGCACGCGCTCCGCCGAGCGAATTGCGTTTTATCTGCTTAAAGCCAAACCGGAAGAAGCGATGCGATTGGCAGAGGCGATTCGCGATGTGAAAACGCGCATTCGCCATTGCAGTGTTTGTTATAACCTTACCGAAAGTGACCCCTGCGCGATTTGCAGTGATCCCAATCGCGATCAGGGATTGGTTTGCATTGTCGAGCAGCCTAAGGATTTATTGGCGCTGGAGGCAGCGGGTTTGTACAAGGGGGTTTATCACGTCCTGCTGGGCCGAATTTCCCCATTGGAAGGGGCCGGCCCGTCCGATCTGACCATTGATGCCCTGCTCAAACGCCTGCGTTCGGGAAACATTCGTGAAGTCATCATGGGGACTAATCCGAATATGGAAGGGGATGGCACCGCTTTGTACCTGCAAAATCTGTTTAAGGAATTTCCGCAGATCGCGGTTACGAGGCTTGCGCGCGGCCTACCGGCGGGATCGAATATTGAATTTGCCAATCGCAATATCCTGGCCGACGCGATTGCCGGGCGGCAGAGGATGTGAGATTTGACCAGCGAAAACACCAACAGCTCGAGTCCGGAGATGGGGGAGGAATACTACCCGCGGCTTGCGCCGATCATGGTGGGCGTTACGCTCGTGCTATTTCTGGGAATAATGGTGTTGCTGGGGTATCGCTGGATGAATATGGCCGAGCCAAATGGCTTTATTCTCGTGCATGGCACCAAGGCATTTGATGGCGCGGAAGTCACGGTATCAGACACGACCGAAGGCACAGAGGCGCGGCGACTCATTTCGGCCAAGGATGATTATCAATTGCGATTTCCCCTGCCGCAGGGAACTTATCGGCTCGCTGTAACCATGAACGATAAGCCGCTACTAAAACAACCGGTCAGCCTGCGCGAAGGAAGCGGATTGGTGTTTAATCTGGATGAGCAACTTCTCGCGACCACCCAGCCTAGCGGGGGGCCGTGACAGCGGCGTTGTCTGGGTGCGGTGCTTGAATCTGTAACCTGGGTTGCTAGCCGCTGAAGCGGCTAGCCCGCAGGATCAACGAGGCGCGAACGTATCGCGGTTTTTAATCCCACCGAAATACGCCCTTACCCCACGCATAAAAATATGCGACGAGCAGGATCACCACAAAAATCCCCATGGAGATAATCATCGGCGTCGCCAGCCCCATGTCATGCTTAGCCAGCGCGTGAGGAAAAAGAACCGCCCAAGGATAAAAGAAGACGATTTCAACGTCGAAGACCAGGAAGATCATGGCCACGACATAGAATCGCACATTAAATCGCTTGCGCGTATCACCAATTGGCACCATGCCAGATTCGTAAGTGGTTTCCTTGCCCGGGCCCGTTTTGCTCGGACCAATAAGAATCGAAGCGGCTATGTTCACCACGGCAAAGCCAATCCCGACAAGAATCAGGATAAGCACTGGCACCCAGGAAGATTCCATGGGCGGAAGCTGATTAGCGAGAGCGAAAACCATACGAATAATGTAAACGGAATGACCTGCGGCGACAAGACAATGACAGGCGAGAAGATTTGCGTAAAATCGATAGGCAGCCTTGTAATGATTTGATTTATTTCAATAGCCGGCGGTGAACGACCGCCGGAGGAATTCCGGGACTCCTTGAGGGACCGGCTATTGGAATCGTGAAGTATCTTGTCGCATGACGACTAACATGGAGGTTCGTTCGTGAGC
>DASXDR010000007.1:0-12643 GCA_036490535.1 Tepidisphaeraceae bacterium
CGCTATGGTCTGTCCGCTGCGACGCTGCCCTTCAATGATCGAACGCCATTCTTCAACACCCTGACGATGTGATTTGTTCATGCTCGCCAGTATGCACCCCGGACGCATCAGAAATAAATATGCAGTTTACGTAACGCTCACCTCCAGCGTAGTTTTTTCATACCGAATGCCACGATCCAGAATAGGTCGGCCATATTTGGTTTCGCCAATTTGCAGGTAGGGCGCTTCCCTGGCTGCATTGAGCGGATTGCCTTGCGGATAAATCAAAAACAGTTGTGGCTCTTCCCCTTTAATCTGCCCACCCAGAAGCAAACTCACATTGAACTGATATTTGTCGCGCTCCAGCGCATCGCGATCCAGGTCAGCCACGGCCCGCACCTGATTGCCGACAATGCGCGCCGCATCATACATATTCTCCGCCGCCGCCAATCCTTCTCCTCGATCAAAATCGCGGCGAAGCAGGGTCAGGACCGATTGCGTGCAGGAGAGCGAACCGGCCGAGAGAATCACATAAACACATTGGCCAGGAATTTCGAACGTATGCATCTTCCTGCCGACATTGATCTGATCCGATCCCGCATTGGTGCGCGAATCCGACGCCATGACCAGGCCATATTTGGTGACGATGCCGAGACAGTAGGTCATAACTTAATAATAGGGACAAGAAAATCAGGGACAAGAGACGAGGCGGCAAGGGACAAGGGAATACGAAGTACCTCATTGCAATAATTAGCGGCGCGTGCGGAGCACCGCGCTTATGTTGTCACCACTCGGGTACTGCGCATCGCCGCTAGATATCTGTCCGTTTCGGCTTATTGGTCCAAAATTAGAGTTAGCTGCAGATTCCCTATCAACGTGAGCGAGCGGAGATGCTACAATTGAATGATGCGTTTGGCGGTTTACTCAGCTGCCCCTGTTCTTCCTGAAAACGGGCCGCGATCGATTGCGGCGGTGAAGGTCCTGCGCATCAGTGTGACCGATCGCTGCAATTTCCGTTGCGTCTACTGCATGCCCGAGGACGGTGTGCGTTGGCTCCCGCGTGAAAGCATTCTCAGTTATGAGGAAATCGCCGAGGTGGTGCAGGCCGCGATTGAAATCCACGGCATTCGACGATTCAAAATCACCGGCGGAGAACCCACCGTCAGGTCGAATCTTTTAGAGCTCGTGCGAATGCTTCGCCAAATCGCCAGGATCGAAGACTTGTCCATGACGACCAATGGGTTTGTGTTGGAACATTTGGCACAGCCGCTGTTGGAAGCGGGCCTGGATCGTGTCACCATCAGCATCGACTCACTCAACTCCGATCGATTCAAAAAAATTACGCGCACCGGCGATTTAACCGCCGTACTGGGCGGACTCAATCGCTGCGAAGATATTGGCTTGCCAGTGAAAATTAATTGCGTCGCCATGCGCGGAACCAATGACGACGAATTCGCAGACTTCGCACGACTAACGCTCAATCGAAATCTGACTGTACGCTTCATTGAATATATGCCCCTGGGTGACGCGGCACTGATGCATGAAGATAGCGCCAGACCACAGGCAACAGGACCTGCGCACGGATGCGGTTCACAGAACCGAGGAGAGAATGCGTTTGTCCCTGAATCTGAAATTCGCACTGCGATTGAACAAGAATTAGGGCCTTTGATCTCCGTGAATCGAGACAGCGAATCCGGCGTCGGGCCGGCAATCCCCTACCAGCTTGCGCACGGAAATCCGCTGGGCCGAATCGGTTTCATCAGCGCGATGTCGCAACCCTTTTGCGAAACCTGCAATCGCTTGCGTCTTACCGCTGACGGCACGCTGCGATCTTGCCTATTCGATGGCGGCGAAATCGATGTGCGATCAATTCTAAGAGATAACACCGATACATATCTTCGCCGTCACGCACTCGGTAGAGCAATGACCGATTGCGTGCGGCTTAAGCCTGAAACACACTCGGCTTATGGCAACCGTCAAATGAGCCAAATGGGCGGCTGATTATCCGATTCTTGTCTATTGTTGCAGATTGCAACTTTTTTCTTGCTTTTTTATTGAACTGTTGGCAATTTGTGTACCGGGTTGGAAATAAGCACTATTGTTTTTTACATCTTGGGAGGCGTCATGCGATTAATGCGCAAGTCAGTGTTGGGCGCGGGCATTTTTTTAGCGTGCATAATACCATCGGCTTGGGCAGTGGACGTCGTGTATGTCCCTCAACTGCCGGGTACTTCGGCTACCGGCAAACTGGAAGCTCAGGGATTTAATGGGCGGATTGATTTGCCTGTGAACGTCGGTACGGGCATCGGGCCTGACAATCCATATTCAAATTATACTCTCGCTGGCGCAACAGGAAACAGCTCCACGCTCTATACGCTGGTTAATGATAGTTCCAACGATCCATCGATCCTTTTGATGAGCGACACGCAGACCGGGGCATTCGAGCAAGCCATCCAGCTTGGGGCGCGCTTCAGCGATGTTGCCTATACCAATGGACAACTCTACGGCATTGTGCAAAGCAGCAATTCCATGCAGATTGACAGCATCGCAGCGAACGGCAGCGTTGCGAATGTTGTCACACAGGCGGTTACTTCGGGAAGCTGGAGGCTTAGCGGCATGGTGAGCGGCGATTCCCTTTTGGCTGCATCCCCGGGGGGCAGTGCAAATATTGGTTACGTCATTGCTCCCGCCACCGCGCAGGTTTCCTCGATCAATATTCCCAGCCAGGATGGTACGCTCGTGACCAACACGGTGATTAATTCGGCTGGCACTAATTTTACCACCATGGGCGGCAGTTATCAGTTCATCAGCAGTTTCCCGGCAGGCGTTTTTCAAACGACCCGCGCCAGCAATGCTGCGTATGCGCCCAATTCCAATAATGCCGGCGAAATCAGCGATGAGTTCTCATTACCATATCCTTCGTCGAGCGCGGCCTTGGCACAAATTGCCGGCGCGGCGACATCACCGAGTATTGTCGATGGCCTGACGCGCAGCCCGCAGGTCTTGACACTATCAACCAATATAACCCTCTCCAATGGTCTTGCGCCCGATGCGACGACTTTAAGCAATGTCGCGGCTAGCAATTTCAATCCGACTCTGTCGGGGCCTTCGGGTAGCCCCACGCCGGCTTATCAGCAAACATTTTCCGCGCCGACCGGTTTTGCCAGTGGAGCAACATTAGGCCAGCTTACCGCTTCGGTGAATCTCGCTGGCGCTCCGCGCGGAACTTATACGATTTCTTCTCAGCCTACGCTGACCGCAGATTATTCTTACGCTTCGACAGTTGATACGGGGCGGGCCGTGCAAACGCAATCCAGCACGGTGGCGACTTTCGCTTACGATCCGCCCTCGGCAAATCTAGTAGGCAACGGAGATGCAACGCTGGCGTCGGCGGGGTGGGAATCACAATTTGCCAATCTAGGTTGGGAAAACGATTCGGCGCCCATCGACCAGATTGATCATGGCTTCGTTTTTCTGCCGCTCACCGGCGACCCGTATGCGATCCGGCAGTTTCTCCAGATGCCAACCCCTGATTCCGCCATGATGCTCGAATTTTCAGATCACTCTATTTTCAGTGGATCAGGAACGCTTCAGGTAACACTCAATGGCGTTGTTATCGCGAACATAACAGTGAACTCGCAGACATCCACGGAGCAGCAATTTCTAATTAGTAATCCCGCATTGGAAAACCTGACGGATGCACCGCTGATGTTTTCCGCGACTGTTAACTCCGGCCCTCTGCAAATTGAAGTTGACGATATCACGCTCACGGCAGTGCCAGAACCGGCAGCAATGGCGGTAGGGCTGCTAGCGTGGGGATGGGCGATGCGGCGCTGGCGACGGACGTGATGGACCTTAGTGATTTTGCCGCATGGCGGATTGCCACAGCCAATCAATCTCTTTCTCCGCCTGCGGTAATTCTGGCGCGACCCAGAGTGGATCGTTATGCAAATACGTGGGCATACGCACGGCATGTTTTGGCCCGGCGTAATCGCGGAAAACCGTGTCCTGATATCGAGGCGGAACAACGGTATCTCTTCCAGCCAGAAGAAAAACCGCTGGCGCATGGCAATTCGGGCCATTGGTTAGTGAACGCATTTCCACAGGAATCGACTCTGCAACGTAACTCGCGCCGAGCCAGAGGTTGAACCATCCATAGCGTTCGAAAATGAGATGTCGCAATGGTGGCGGATTATGCAGCACCAAACCCGCGACCGGCCGCTGCGCTGCGATTCCAATCGCGACAGTCGTTCCCAGGCTATGGCCACTAAGAAAAATCGGCTTGCCATTAGCGACTTTGGCCAAAGCGTCATATACCGCCAAGGTAGCGGGCGGGATATTTTTCAGTAACGCTTCGCCTTCGCTTCCACCATATCCCGGATAATTCACCGCCCAGATTTCTACCGGATATTTCGACCACATGGGACTGATGCGATCCAGTTCGCGCTCCGCGCGCGAGCCATTGCCGATGAAGGCCAGCACATAGGCATCAGGCGGTACGAGCTGGGCGGCGGTGTTGCGGCGCGTCCAGACTTCGACGCTACCAACGGATGAAGGAATCAATCGCCGCTCGGCGTTTGTCACCGAAATCGGCCGCGTAGTCGGCATCAGAACCAGCTTTGACGGCGAATAACAGACGATAGCAATAATGATCAGATAGATCATGAAAATGATGAGAAGCACGCGCCGCCAGGAAAATTTACGGCGTGGCTTAGCAGGCTGCTCCATGCTCATACGGAAGCCAGATTTTTGAACACCAGCGCCGCGTTTTGGCCGCCGAGACTGTAAACGCTGGAGACAGCAACGCTGCTCTTTTTCTGGCGTGGCGCAGAAGCAACATTTAATTTGCGCTCTTCGACAATATGCTTCGTATTCAATGCCGCTGGGATCACGCCGTGATGCATCGCTAATACTGCTGTCGCAGCGTCCACGCCGCTGCCGGCGGCGAGATTGCCGATCTGCGACTTGATTGTCGCTATTGGAATTTCCGCCAGATGCGCTCCGAATGCGTTCGACAACGCATTCAATTCCGCGCGGTCGTGATCTTTAATTCCCAATCCGTGTGGAATGAGCAGATCGACATCGGAAGCAGATACCCGCGCGTCAGCCAGAGCCTTAGTGATTGCCTTGCCATAAGAAACGCCGCTTGGGTCTGGATCGACGATGTTATAGGTATCCTGCGAGGCACCGAACCCCACGACCTCCGCGTAAATTTTCGCTCCCCGTTTCTGGGCCCGTTCATACTCTTCGAGAATAAACAGCCCGCCGCCTTCCCCGATAACGGTTCCGGACGCCGCTGCATCAAAGGGCTTCACGGCTTGTGCTGGATTCGCATCGCCATCAGTGGTCAGGCGATTCAGCAGACACTGGCGGATCATACCCATGTGATTGACGCGCGATTCAGCGCCGCCGCAGATCGCCAAATCAGCATCTCCGCGCTGAATCGTGCGAAACGCTTCGCCAATAGCCAGGTGCGACGAAGCATCCTGGCAAGTGATCGTATTGCTGGGACCCATCAATTCATGAACGATCGTCACGTGACAAGCGAGCATGTTGGGTAGATATTTCAACAGCCAAAGCGGCGTCAGCTGCTGCATCCCAGTTGTGCCCCATTGTTTCAGATCGAGCCGATCCTGATCCGCTGCCGTCGCCATCGCTGCGGTTAATTCTTTTAAATCAGCACTGATGAGTGCCGCCCCGATATTGCAGCCAAAACGCTGCGAATCGAAGGATGGATTTTCGGTATACGCTTTGGATTGCAACCCCGAATCTTTAAACGCATCGTCCGCGGCGATCACCGCCAGCTCGATATCGCGAGCCATCACCTTGGTGGCTTTGCGATAGCTCTTGGGAACAAAATCATTGATGCGATATTCCGGCACCTGCCCCGCCAAGTGGCACGGCAATCCGCTCGGATCAAAATGCGTAGCCCGCCCAATGCCCGATTTCCCCGCCAGGAGCGCATCCCAGAAATTCTTAGTCCCAATGCCAATCGGCGAAACGATCCCAATCCCAGTGATAACCACTCGACGCATGGGATTATGATAAGCGCTTCGTATCAGAATTTCGAATCGTGAGAGCTGAAACTAAGATGTGAAACGTGAAAACGTGAAACGTGATAAGATGATGCATTTGTCACGTTTCACGTCTTCACGTTTCAGACTTTACGGCACTAACCCGAACGAGAACGAAATCAACTGCGTGTCGTCATAGCGATCCTTGCTAATCGGCACCGCAAAGTCGACAGCCAATGGAGCCTGACCAAAGAATGGAAGGGTCAGGCGGATACCAGCACCCACGGACGAACGGACCACCCCAAGCTGCACATTGGTGTCATCGGTGCCCAGATCGGTGAAGACAACCCCGCGGAAAATTTCGCCGGCAATCGGGAACGACAACTCCACGCCGCCGGTCAGCGTGAAATCACCGCCGACACGATCATCGTATCGTCCCGCGCGCGGGCTCACGCCGCGATATTCAAAGCCACGGATCGTGCCGATGCCGCCGTCAAAGAATTTTTCAAAGAACGGCGCATCGCCCGTGATGAAACCAGTCTGGGCGTGATAGTTAAGGATCGTCTTGCGATCGAGCATGTCGGTGTAGACGGTCTGGTAATAGTTGTAGCCGCTGGTCCATTTCTGAAACCAGAAATCCCCGCCAAGGGCGCCATATTGCTCGATGCCTGCGGTGAAATCTGATCCTTTATAAGGCTGTAATCCGCCTTCGGTAGTATTGTGGCGGTATTGCAGGGCAGCAGAGCTGACCGTGTTGTGTCCCTGATATTGCAATAGCTGCTCAGCGCGATCATTGGGATATTCAATCGAGCGAATATCCACATCTTCACCGCGCAGAGTCAAGAGCACCGAATTGACGTAATCAAATCGTTTGCCAATCCCGACCGCATCGCCCATATGCCGCTCGTCATAGTGCTCGCGCAGCCAGTCGTGCAGATAAAGCTCGTTGAAACCGCTATAGGGCTGATCAAATAAATACGGATCGGCGATACGGATCGACGCATTGGATTGAATCGTGCCCGGCTCGAGGTTGATTCGCAGATTTTGTCCCGCGCCGCTGAAGGCCTGATCCGTGAAAATATCCTTCCACGTATCCGGCGGATTGGCGATATCAAAATTCTTTTGCTCGTAAGTAATATCGCCGACGATGCCGCCGTTGGAGTTAATCCCTGCACCCACCGTGAAGATCGCGGTCTTGGTCTCTTTCACATCCACCAGCACATCGCGCACCGACGGATCATCGCCAATGGGCGTTACCGTCACGGTTGAAAAATACGGCAGCGCTTTGAGCCGATCCGTCGCTTCGTTCAAAGCCGACGAATTATACATCTGCCCCGGCGTGACGCGCATCTCACGAATCACGACCTTCTGCTGCGTCTTATCATTCCCCTTGACGATAATCCGTCCCATGTGAAACGGTTTGCCCTCGTGGATGTCGTAAATCAGATCAAATTTCCCCGGCTGCGCGATGAACAATCGCCGCGGCGTCACCTGCAGATAATCCGGGTTCGGCACATCCAGGTCGGGCTGATACACAAACCCAAACGGGCTGTAATCCCGTACGATCGCCCGCACATCTCGCTCGATCGTCTCCGCATCCCACGGGGTGCCACTCGTCACGTGCAGTCCCTGGCGCAGCTTATATTCTGGCACCGACGTATTCCCCTGAAACAGCACATTCCGAACCGTGTAACGCCGTCCTTCGTCAATCACAAAATCAACCTGCACCTCGGTCTGATCCGGCGAAACAATCACCTTCCGTCCCACGCGCACATCGAAAAATCCATGATCTGTATAAAATTTACGCAGCGCCCCGATATCATCTTCCAACTGCTCCGTATCCAGCGTGCCGGGTCGCAAAATCCAAATCCAGTATTTGGTTTTCACTACATCCCGCAGACGATCCTGCGTAAAACTATGTACACCGACGAATTCGATTTTGCGAACGCGCACCTTGGGGCCTTCGACGACGGTGAGAACAAGGTGACCGCCAGTCCGCAGCGCATCCTGGTCAATTATCACGTGAGCGTACGGATAATTTTTGTCTTTATATAAATTGACAATCGACTGCTGTGCCTGCGCCAGCATAATCGGGTCAATCGCTTCACCTGGATGCAGCGCGATGGTGTCCTGGAGCGTCTTGGTATCGATGGCCAGATTCCCGCGAATGGCGATCGATTTAATTAAGCTCTCTTCGTCGACGATAAAGACAACGATCACTCCGCCATCCGTGGTCGGCTCCACTTTCGCTTCCACATTCCGAAAGCGCTTTAGATCGAAGATACGCTGATAATCCTCTTCGACCGTGGCGGGATCGAATGGTTCGCCTTCGCGCGTCCGCACGACGTTCATGATGACGTTATTGGAAACCAGCCGATTGCCAACGATGCGGATCGCTTCGACACGCCGGCCTTTTAGCTCGGGGGCGACATTAAAAGCGTGAATCGGCTGGGTTGTTGCGGAAGGTTGCGTGGTTTGCGCTTTCGCCATGGGAAGGCGGGTGGCCCCGACCAAAACCGCGGCTAGGAGAATTGCTCTGGCTCGTTGCGAAGACCGGCGCTGCACGCGTTATTGCTTCCCATTTCTCGTTTCTTAGCCGATGGTTTTGAATTCCAGCCCAAACCCATCCGCTGAGTCAGCGTGACGCAGTTTAGCCATGATGCAGGTATTGTCCAGCACATCGCCCCTGTTTAGCCCCCGGGTCTGGGAACGCGTTTTATTCACAACGCTTGTCTGTCACGAACACTTTTTTACGATCCGCTCGCGCTATCCGAATCCGATGGCGCCGCCGGTATCTCCTGTGGCATCTTCGCCCCATGATCCAGCAGAAATCTCGCTACCGGCTCGGATGCCACTTCGACTGGCGTGCGCTCCATCTGATTGGTCAAATTAGGTGATGCCCCGGATTTGAGAAGCAATTCACAAACCCCGATGTAATCCGATGTCGGATCATCAAATCGCCCCGACCCGCGCGCTGCAAAAAAGATCGGCGTCAGATCGCCACGCGAACGCGCGTTCACATTTGCATTATGCGTAATCAGCCATTGCACCATCGCCTTGGACCCTACCAATGCCGCATAATCCAAGGGCGTGGCCCCGCTGCGATCTGGTGCATCAGGGTCTGCATGATATTTAATGAGCACCTGAGCGATCTCTATATTCCCCCGCAGTGCCGCCAGATCAAATAGCGAAAATCCCGCTCCATCGGCATTCACCAGTGTGGGATCTTTCTTCAGCATGTGATCCAGATCCGCACTGCGGCCATCCCGCACCGCATCAAACGCCGCCACGACATCCGGCGAGAGCGAATCCCAGTGATGAAACTGATAAGGATGCTGCGTAGCATCCTCGTGCTGCGATTGAATGAACATCAGGCTCCCAGCCGTGCAGGCTACCGAAAGCCCGATCACAATCGCCGCGCTGCGTCCGAATCCAAATGATTTGCTCATCTGCTTTTCTGTCCTCGCAATTATTCTAGCTTAAATAACGCTTACCGCGCAAAAAAATTGCGACTACTTCCATCAGATCGGCCAAATCCGGTAATAATTTGCCACTTATACGAAATTATTCGCACCTTCGTGGTAATGGGATATAGATTATGGGCATTTTGCGGAGCAAATCTCCGTTTTTAGGAGGTGCTTATGTTGGCGCACAGATTGATTGTGTCCGTTCGACTAACCCCATCTTCGCGCCGATGATTTGATCCGGCATCATGCGACACATACTTGGAGGTGTCGCATGGAAGCAACGGTTAATGGAACAGCTGAAGCCTGGCGGCAACGGATTGCCATGCAGCGATCCTCGGGTCAGTCGATTCGAGCTTGGTGTCGCCAGAACAATCTGCATGAGCATGCTTTTTACTGGTGGCGATCCCGGTTGGGGCTTTCGCCTAAGTTGCCTGCCAGACGGCAGCGTCGGGCGAGCAAGCCGATTCGGTTTGCCGAGGTGGTGGTTGGTCGGCCCGTAACCGAGCCGATGCGTCTGTGTCTGGGCGGCGGACGTGAGTTGCTGTTGCCGGCGTCGATGCCGGTTGACCAGGTGGCACAGTTGATTAGCGCTCTGGAGGTCTCGGCATGATTCGCGCCACCGGCGTGCGCATCTGGCTGGCCACGGCGCCGGTGGACATGCGCCGATCTTTCGACGCACTGGCCGAGCACGTTCGCACCATCCTCGCCTGCGATCCGATGGCCGGGCACTTGTTTGTCTTCCGCAATCGCTCCAGCCAGCGGATAAAGATCCTCTGGTGGGACCAGGACGGCTATGCTATCTATTACAAGCGGCTGGAACGAGCCACGTTCCAGTTCCCCTCTGCCACGGGCAAGTCAGTCGCCATTGACTCCGAGCAGTTGAAGCAATTACTGAGTGGCTGCCCAATCGAATTGAACCGATAAATCCGAGGGTGTTCGGCGCTTGTCAGGTATTGCGCCCGCCGGAACATTGTGGTACATCCGCGTTCGTGTCGAACGGAGTCGATGAACTTCCCGATGACCCAGCGCTGCTCAAGCAAATGATCGTGCGGATCAAGCAGGAAGCCGCCGAGCGCATCGAAGCGATGGAGCAGCGGCACAAGGCGGAGATCGATTCCATCCTCCGCCGTTTTTACGGGCCGCGCTCCGAGAAGTTTGATCCGACCGAGTTGCTGTTGTTCGGCGTCAATATCGCCGAGCAGATTCCTGTTGACGCAGAAGTGGTTGAAGCCGAGGCCGGTGAAAAGCTCACCACCCGCCGCATCAATCATCACAAGCACGGCCGGGGCAAGTTTCCCGAACACCTGCCGCGCACCGACATTCTGCATGACCTCTCTGATGAGCAGAAGAAGTGCCCCTGTTGCGGGAAGGATCGTCTCTGCATCGGCTCGGAGACCAGCGAGCAACTCGAATACGTCCCGGCAAGCCTGAAAGTGCTCCGGCACATCCGCAACAAATACGCCTGCAAAGCGTGCAATGAACGATGCGTCCAGTGTGATTGCAATCCGCAGATCGAGATTGCAACCAAGACGCCCCAGCCCATTGAGAAGGGCCTGCCGGGGCCAGGGCTGCTGGCTTACGTGATCGTCAGCAAGCTCGGCGATCATCTGCCGCTGTATCGCCTCGAGCGCATCTTCGACCGCCAGGGCGTGGATATCGCTCGCAGCACGATGTGCGCCTGGATGCTCGCCGCCGGAGAGCTGGTCAAGCCGCTCGTGCAGCTCATGATCGACCGCGTGAGAAAGTCCAAGGTGATCCACACCGACGAGACGCGCGTGCCGGTGCAGGCGGAAAAACAGTGTAAATCGGGCCGCATCTGGACGTACATCGGTGATGAGTCCAATCCCTACGTCGTCTACGACTACACACCGGATCGAACGCGCGCCGGGCCCCAGCGGTTCCTCGCCGAATACAAAGGCTATTTGCAGGCCGACGCCTATGGCGGTTACGACGGCATCTACGCGCATGGCAGCGTGATTGAAGTCGCCTGCTGGGCGCACGCGCGGCGGAAGTTCTTCGATGCCAAAGAGACCGACGGCAAACGCGCCGCCGAGATGCTGGCGATGGTGGGCGATCTCTACGCCGTTGAAGACGAGGCAAAGCCGTTGGATAACGATGCGCGCCGTGTGAGACGACAGGAGAAGTCCGTGCCGATCCTGGGCGAAGATTAAGACCTGGATCGACGCCGAGCGGCAATTGGTCTTGCCGCGCAGTCCGATGGCCGCCGCGATCGGCTACATGCTGAATCAGTGGGACGCGCTCAATCGCTACGTCGAGCAGGGCTTTTTGAACATCGACAACAACGCCGCCGAGCGCGCGCTGAAGCGCGTGGCCATCGGCCGAAAGAACTGGCTCTTCGCCGGCCACGACCAGGCCGGCGCCAATCACGCCAGGCTGTACACATTGATTGCCAGCGCCGAGCGTCATGGGATCGATCCGCAAAAGTACCTCACCAGCATCTTGGCCAAGATCGGGCAGACGAAGCTGAGTGAGTTGGAGCAGTTCCTACCGGATGTGTGGAAGGCGGAGTCCTGAACGGGCGCGTCCGACAGAACGCTCATGCGCCTCCTTCAAGTTGCTCAAGACCAAAACGGATCGCGTCCGCGACGTTCGAAGGAACTTCTCGCCAATCAATCCCGGCGGCAGGGTACTCAAACGATGCCTGATCCTTCGCCTCTTGGGGCGAAGCATGCCACGTATCGCCGACACAGCGGCCATGCCGATCATGCCGAGATAGAAAGATTCCATCCGCACGCTCTTCAATCAGCAGGAACGCGGGGCTGGGCAATGGCTGTCGCTTGTCTTGCCCACCTGTCAATTCCGGGGGCAATCCTCGAAACTGCCTGACAGGCTCCTTCCCGGTGGACGGAGAAGTTACCAATCTTGCAAAAAGTCGCGTTGTTGTACTCATGGATTCGTGATCCCCACGTGAGAGTTTTCGATGATGGTCCCACCGTCCGGGCCAATTGCCTCAAAATGGACGTGCGGTCCCTGCACTGGGTCCGTTAAATCAGACGTGGTCATGCGGAATTGCGTGGTTCCATCTGCCGACCGGTAAACTCCGGGCGCAATCTCATCATAACCCGGACCAAGCCAATCTTCAGCGGCATTCAACGCTTCATCCGCAGACGTGACTCCGCCGCCTACATTCCCAAACCCCGCTGCGGTTGGCGGAACGGACAC
>DASXDR010000014.1:0-6849 GCA_036490535.1 Tepidisphaeraceae bacterium
GACCGTGGCGGTGACATTAGAAATAGCCCGTGGCGTGGCAGCGGGGAAAGGGGCACGCCAGGATGCGCAGCCCGATAAAAGTAAGCTTAGAGCGAAAATAAGTGTGCCGCGCTGGAAAAGTTGACGCATGTTTGTGGATAAGATGCGCAAAGCCTGTCGATGTCGCAAGGGAAAGTGGAGATTTTCCTTCTTATCACTACCATTCCCGCCTCGAATGTTGAAAAGAAGATTTAACCACAGAGGCACAGAGAGCACAGAGGCGTGCTTGGAAACACTATTCCATATGGCAAGAGATCTTTCTGAAAATAATTTTTAGATTCGTTTTGTGTCAATCGCTACGCAAACCAAGTTTGCCTCTGTGTCTCTGCGCCTCTGTGGTTGCATAAATTTATTGAGGAAGAACCATGGGTTTTGCATCCGGCGCGATTTCATTTCGGCGATATGCGGTGATTGGCAAGCAGCCAGATGTGGTTGATCAGGATTTGCTGGATCGATTGGCTGATCATGCGCTTAAAGAACGCGAGCTGGGTATTCCCGAGGAAGAAGAATACGGCTGGATCGGCGGGAGGCATATTCTCGATGGCCAATTTAGTTTTGAGCATAACGTGTTTGCGGATTCGCTGTTCTGCGGTCTGCGGCTCGATACGAATCGCGTTCCGTCTTCGCTGAAAAATGCTTATCAGATAATGGAAGAGGATGCGGTCGCCAAGACCAATCCGTCGGGATTTATTTCTAAACAGCAGAAACGCACGGCTAAAGACACCGTGCGGCGAAAACTGGAAGACGAGCTTCGCACCGGGCGATTCCGCCGCAGCAAAATGTTGCCGATGCTGTGGGATGTGCCTAACGCAACGGTGTATTGTTCTGCTACAGGTAAATCACAGGAAAAATTACTGGAAATTTTTGAACGCACTTTCAGTTTGGAATTGCAGCCGCTTTCCTCCGGCTCGCTCGCTCTTCGCGGACTCGAAACCCAAGGCAAACGGCGCGACTACGAAGACCTCCGGCCCACGCGCTTTGTTCCCGGCCCTGAGGGTGAAGGGCAAATGCCGGATTATCCATGGACGTTCAAAGGCGATGGCCCGAAAGATTTTCTCGGCAACGAATTTCTCCTCTGGCTCTGGCATGAATTGCTGCATGGCAATGGCGAGATCGCATCCGAAGCCGGCAAATCCGTCGCGGTGATGTTAGATAAATCACTCGATCTCGATTGCGCCTACGGCCAGACCGGCCGTGATTCGCTGCGCGGCGACGGGGCCTGCCAAATGCCCGAAGCGATGGATGCCCTTCGCAGCGGCAAAGTGCCGCGCAAAGCGTCGATGATTTTGAATGACGGTGGTCAATATTACTTTGGGTTCAATGCCGAGAGTTTCGCTTTCAGCGCGATGAAATTGCCCGAGGTGGAAGATGCGGAAAACGACCGTGTGTTATTTGAAGAACGCATCGGGCTGCTGCGCGAAGGGTGTAAAGCTATTGATGCGGCTTATGCGTCATTCCTGAAACTACGCTGCGCCAGTGGGTGGGAAAGCGCGGCTGGGAAAATCCGCAAGTGGATTTTGACCACCACCCGCCCTGTTGCGGCGGTGGCGTAATTAAGATGCAACCACAGAGGCACAGAGACACAGAGGCCAAACCGGGTTTGCAAAGCGAGCCGACACAACAAGTCTTAAAAAAATATTTTCAGAAATTTCCATTCGCCATTTGGAACGGAATTCCAGGCGCGCCTCTGTGTCTCTGTGCCTCTGTGGTTTAATTTCTTTTGAATTAAAACGCGGATTTCGATGACAATCCGCGAATCATTCGCTAGATTGTCTGCATCATGCCTTGGATTTTTGGGATCATTGGTTTAGCGGTAGGGGGGATCATCGCGTATCTGACTGCTGAGCGCCGGGGGCGCGCGCAGGTGCAGGAGGTTACGACTGCGCGCAGCGTTGCCGAGCAGCGGTTGGCTGACCTCGCGCCGCGATTGGAGAATCTTATTATCGAATCTCGCCAGGCGGGCGAGAAATGTTCGCAAGCCGAGCAGCGCTGCGCCGCTATGACCGCTCAACTGCGCGCTGCCGAGCAGAATTTCACCGAGCAGAAAAAAATGTTGGATGATGCACAGGCCAAATTGCGTGAAGCCTTCGCCGGTGTTTCTGCCGAGGCCCTGGCCAAAAACAATGAAGCATTCCTGCAATTGGCCCGGGAGCGTTTCGCTGCCCTTTCCACCGAAGCCAATGGCTCGCTGGATAAGCGCAAGGTCGAAATTGAAGGGCTCCTCAAGCCGTTGAATGAAACCATGATCCAATATCAGCAGCGCTTAGCTGATATCGAAAAAGCTCGCGTCGAGTCCTACAGCCAATTGCGCGAGCAACTCGGCGCGCTTCAGGAGACCGAGCGAACCTTGAATCTCAACACCACGCAATTGGTCAGCGCCTTGCGTCGTCCGAACACGCGCGGCCAATGGGGCGAGATGACTCTGCGCCGCCTGGTCGAACTGGCCGGCATGACCAGCCGCTGCGATTTCTTTGAGCAAGCCACGGTGCAGGGCGAGGATGGCAAGCTCCGGCCGGACATGATGATTCGGCTGCCGGGCGGGCATGAGATTGTCGTGGATTGCAAAACTACGCTCGATGCATTCTTAGATGCCGCTGCTGCGAATGACGAAGACAATCGCAAGGTATTATTGCAGCAACACAGCAGGGCGGTGCGTGCCCGTGCCCGTGAACTGTGCAGCAAAAATTATTCAGCCCAATTTGAAAACGCGGATTTCGTGGTGATGTTCCTTCCCGGCGAGAGTTTCTATTCCGCGGCCGTCGAAGCGGATGCTTCGCTGTATGAAGATTGCCTCAAATCACACGTGATCGTTGCCACGCCCACGACGTTATTAGCATTGTTGAAAACCGTCGCCCACGTCTGGAAACAGCACGACATGACGGAAAATGCTGAGAAGATCCAGGAACTGGGCACTGAGCTATACGACCGCCTGGCTATCATGGCTAATCATTTCCAAAAGCTCGGTAATGCCATCGGTTCCGTCGTAGATCAATACAACACTGCCATCGGCTCCGTCGAATCCCGCGTGATGGTCTCAGCTCGCAAAATGGGCGAACTCGGAACACGAAACGAAAAAGAATTGCCAGTTCTCAACCAGGTCGAGCGGCGGGTTCGTGAAATTGAAATTTCTTAATTGGGGCTTGGCTCAACGTATCTTATTGGGTTAGCCGCGCCCGGTTTTCGATATTCCTCAGGAATTCGTTTTCCGACATATAGATTCCATATTTCATCCGAAGCTTTATGGCCTTGAAAAGCATATCTTCCAGAGTTTGTTGGCCTGCCGGAAAATTCAGGAAAATTTGCGGGAGTAGCTGGTAACCATTTCCCATCAACAACATATGCCCCTTTAATAATCCCCTTTACAACGGCAAGGACAATTTGGATTTCATTCGCTTTATGTGCGTCTATCTTCCACGCGTATCGTACAGCATCAAAAAGCTCGCGCTCGGTGGCGCTAAAGTTTACGTTGATGAGCAACACTTTATGTTTAAATACCGCTGGTAATGCTGCGTAACGAGTGACGACTTCTTTGGCGTGCATTACTCCTCGGCTGGTTTGGCCGATGCCGCCCACAATATTTGCTAGACCTGGATAGGCATCGATCAGCGCTGCCTCTACCTCCATAGCGGTAGCATCATCCAATCCATGCCGATGGATAACGTGGTTTACTTTTAGGCCTGAGAGACGGATTTCTCGAATGCGAGAAATCTTGAGATCTGTTTCTTCATCATTTTCAAGTTGTGGTTCAGCCCTCGCATGGTCGAAAACACGATTTCCTCTGCCTTTACCAATGTAGAATGTCTCACCATTGCGCGGATCAATGAGACGATATACATATGTTTGCAGTTGTTCGATAACTTCTGCGGGAAAGGTATTTTCATCTTCTAACGACATGATAGCTCCATCTAATATTCGGTAAGGCGTGGATACCACACCCTACCATTATTCAATTATCTCGGTATTTCGCCCAGGTTTTTGAGTTGCAGAGAGATTTCCCGCAATCGCGCATTGACCTGCCGTAGTGTGGCGCGCCGTGAAACGATGATGAACAGAACGGTGCATATGGCGGCGACAAACATCGATCCTACATTAAGAAGGAAGGTGAGAATCGTGCCCTTTCTGACTACTTCGCTGATACGGAGCGATTGCTCGTGCTGTTCGGCGACCGTGATGGCTGGATGCGTATTTAACAATGTCTGATATTGGCTAACCTTGGCCAGCATAGGGAGCATGGTTGACCAGGGCAGCATCACCACCGACATCCACGCCAGGAAACATACGATTCCGAGGAACCACATCCTGCGGCGGTCGCGGCGCAAGACGCGCTCAGTCAACGCCTGAATATCGATTTGATCTTCGCCTCGCAACAGGGCTCTGCGTAAATCTTGTTCGCTCATGATGAAACTTCCTTTCTATGCAGGGACAAATTCATTTTTGTGCGAAGGGCAAGTTTTGCGTGATGGATCCTGGAGCGCACCGTTCCCAAAGGCCGGCCGATCACTTCGGCAATTTCTTCGTAGCTCATTTGCTCCATGAACCGAAGCACCAAAACTTCACGATGTTCCACCGCGATTGCGCTGAGAGACGCACGTAATTGATCGATTTCTTCCGGTGAAAAGTTTTCCTGCTCTGTCGATGGCTCTTCGATCAGATCATCGTCCAGCAGCTCGGCGGGCACGTGTCGCCGCCGCAGCTCGCGATAC
This sequence comes from Tepidisphaeraceae bacterium, assembly GCA_036490535.1. Taxonomy (GTDB): domain Bacteria; phylum Planctomycetota; class Phycisphaerae; order Tepidisphaerales; family Tepidisphaeraceae; genus DASXDR01. The sequence continues at coordinate 4,743 of DASXDR010000014.1, forward strand.
GCTTTATCGCGGGCGATGCGATAGAGCCACGCGACGAACGCCTCCGGTTTTTTCAGCCGATTGATCTGCCGATACACATCAAACCATGTATCCTGCAGCAGATCATCCGCTGTCTCGGCTCCACTGATTCGCCCGAGAAATACCCTCACGCCCGGCGAATAGCGCGCAATCAGCTCCGTCAGCGCCGCCTCATCGCCCGCCTGGCAGCGAAGAATCAGCAATCGCTCATAAAGTTGCTCTGCTGCGGTTTTCAGTACTTGTTACGTTGCGCGGGGAGGAGAAAAAGTTCAAATAAAATAATCCATCAAAGATTTCGGGGCGATTTCAGAGTTGTTTATTTGCCGTATATCGTTACTCACTTCGAGATGGCCCAAGATTACTCGCTTGTTTCTTTAACGGGCACGACGGATTCCACGTCCATGCTATAAACGCTTGATACCCGACCATCAGAACGACAGACGTTGACATGAAATATTCCGGTAGCTCGGATCAGACCATCGCTTTATAGGATTGTTCGGCCTAAAGCAGGCTTACATTGCACAAACTGCTGAATCTGTGGCGGTAGGTGCCACGACCCTCGAGGAATCGCATAAGTGATCTCAAAACGGGATAGCTGAGGAGTAGTCGATTGGGGAGCCCACAAAACACCAACAAGATTTAAACGCTTTCCATCTAAATTTCGAAAAGATTGAGGTACGTCATTAATCGTTCCATCCTGCTGATTGAATGGAAATCCGCCCAGGTTCTTCATACTTATATCAATCGGTTGTCCAGGAACTGGCGAGACGATTTCGCTGGCTTCTAATACGACATATCCAGCAATTAATCCGACTGCAACAAAAACCGTGGCGAGACCACAAAGGGTTTTGGCGCGATCGTTCTGCATAAATCCACTAGCTCGACAGGATATTATAGCTGCTCATTCCCCGTCGGCATTGATGTCGGTTGCGTGGCGGGCTGGCTAGTCGGTTTGAAATGCTCCGCGTCCATCTGTTGGCGGATTTTCTTCAATTCTTCCTGTGTTTTCTGCTTGAGATATTCGCGCATATCGTTGGGAACTTCGGATTGTGGTATGAGCACCTGAAGGCCGTTATCGAGTTGATAAATGCCAATCACTGGATCGCGGGCGGGCGTGTTGGTCGTGCTGGCGCTGGCGGTGGAATTGTTCCAGAAATAGACGCCGTTTTCGTTGACGGAATAGGCCAGGCCGGTGAAGCCGCTTATGGCATCGAGTGCCTGCTTGATGGTTGCGTCGTCAAGGAAAAGTTTGATGGAGCGAAATTCGGGATTGATTTGCTGGATTGATCCCGGCTGCACATCGAATGGCACGCCGGCACGCTGCGAAAGCTCAATCAGCACCTGCGAAAGATCAACGCCGTTGTAGCGGATGGTGATGGTTTTATTGAGCTGATCGCGAACCTGGTCTTCCTTGGAGATGATGACGATGTCTTTGCCCCAGGGATACCACGTGGCCCGCGTGCTGGTGGCCAGGCTTTCGAGGGCCTCGGCAATCGTGCTGTTGCGAGCTACCGGGACAATTTCATCCGGAGTGAAAATCTGGCCGGCACGATTGTCGATTGCCAGGGAACTTTTCAATTGCTGCAATCGTTGATCAATCGCGGACAATAGCTCGGTGACGCGAGGGTGATCTGTCGTCAATCCTAATGGGTTGGAGGTGAGTAGATCGAGATCATCGAGCTCCTGCACGGTGGCCCGCCGCGCTAGTCGCCGAAGGGCGGGCATGGGGCGAAGTTCGACGGCTTCGTCAGTGAGAACGAAGGTCAAGCCGAGTTTGCGGGTGATTGCATCGAGGGCTTGCCGGAGTGTCTGGTTATCAATCTTGGCGGTGATATTGGTGTCACGGCCCCACGGCAATAAATCCCAGACTGCCTTTTGCACAACGATCCGCACGCCGGTCTTATCGCCAATCTGATCAATTGCCTGCGGCAATGTCGTGTTGATCTGCATCTGGATGGGCTTGTCGAGTGCCTCGTTGATCAGAGCGGAAGTGTCCTGGGCTTGCGCCAGGGACAAGGGACTAGACGGCAAGGCGGCAAGGGAAAAGAAAAACAACATTATCAATGCGATGTTTAGCGGCGGTGGGGCG
>DASXDR010000060.1:0-8010 GCA_036490535.1 Tepidisphaeraceae bacterium
TGCTGCTGCCGTTATGCCAATGATTGCGCCGCCGCCCCTGAGCAATTCTCCGAATTCCCCAAACGTAGAGCGCCGCCCAAAGGAATCTTTTAGCTTCTCGAAGCTCTTTTCTGTTGCGTCGAAAAAGCCGGGGGCGTTTCCGTCGGCAGACACACGAATGCTAATTTCGCGATTTGGCATGGTATTTATTTTCCTATCTTTTTAGTCGATAGCCACGTCCATTTATGGCTTGCGATCCGGTAGAAGGTTGACGAATCCCTGTAGCTCGTCACTGCGTGCCGTGATATAAGCTTCGCGCCTGTCGCCCCATTTCTTCCGCCAAGCCGAACTATCGCCAGCGCGCCATTCATAGTCAGCAATCTTTTTAGCCTCGGTGCGGTCGCAAAGGTGTCCATTCGCACCCTTTTGAGCACTGGCGACAAGCCTATCCGTCGCGGATTCGTGTTGAGTCTCCGGGGTGGCGAGACTAGGGCTATCATCGCCGCGCTGCTTTCCCTGTAGCTTTTCTCGGCTCGATTTATTAAATGCGTCGATTGACTTCCAGTGTTCGCGGCGTGCGGCAAGCTTCTTGCCCGCCGCGCTACTGGCGGGCACGAGTGAATCTCTTCGTATCGCGGCAAACTCACGTACGTCATTTGCGAGATACGGATCGGCGGCGACGACATTGAGTGACGATGCGGGCAAGCCCTCGATGATGGCTATTAAATTATGATTGATCGCTAGCATATTTTTTTTCTCCGATGGGGAACATTTTTAATTTACGACGCCAACGTGACGTCGCTATAAACCAGCGAACAACCCTTCGATTGTCCGCCAGCGTGTGCCGCGCATCGCGCCCTTGGATCGCGTGCGCAGCCTGATCCATCAGCTTTCCTTTGGCAGTTGGACTTGCCATTTGGTTTTGGTTTTGTTCTCCGGCAGTGTTGGATCAGTCTTGCCGAGAGCAGCGCGCTTTAGCGCTTTTTCCTTTTTCGTGACCTCTGAAACGACGGACCCGTCCGCGTCGCGCATCGTCGGGGGGGGTGCCGGCGCTCGCATCGGATCGGAAATAATTTTTGCCGCGGGCTCATCGACTGCCATGCGGCGATATTCCTGCGCTTGGTTGACCAACATCGAAAAATCTTCCGTAGTCTGCGAGCTATGGCAACTGAATTGGAAATCATCGGCGTCAAGTTTTCCCGTCGCAAAGTCGGAAATGTTTACTGCGGCAGTGACGCCTGGTTCCAGCATCTTTTGTGGATTGCCGGAGAAGAGATGAACCAGCCTCGCGACTCGGGGTAGGCCGAGTGGTTTCCAGTCGCATAGTTCGGCGCGATCGCAACGTGATTTAGCTATGTTCGCCTCGTCAAGTTGGGATTGCGATGAAGCGACTTTGCGTCTGAGATCATCCAGCTCGTGATCTTGCTCTTTGCGAACCCGATTAACTTCAACGATATGGGCATCGACGGCCTGCCGATCTTTATTCAGCTCCGCACGGAGCGACGGGATGGCATCGCGCAGGGATTTGTCCTGCGGGTATTGCCGGTTGATTTCCGCGCCTCGCTCAATCTCGATATCGCTTATCCCGGCCTGCTCCGCTATCGCAGCAAGGCGCGATTGTTCATCAGGGGGGAGATCGTCTCCCAGTTCCGCGGCGCGCTGAAGTAGCGACACGTATTCATCGCGCTGGGTCGATGCTTTTTGCTGCCGTCGTCGTCGTAAAAATGCCAAGGTCATTATTCGTCCTTTTGCCGGACATTGCCGGCCGTTAATCACTTTCGAAACTTGCAGTAGGGATCGATAAAATTCGAGCAAGTTTCAATTTTTTCGATATTGTCGTTCAGGATTTCGTGGTGACCGATTCCGTAAATAAAACCGGGCATCGGCGCGTTGCTATCTGGGAGGCCATAGCATCGCAAATCGATGCACTGCCAGCAGTCCCCAGGATCGATTTCGCCGCCCGCGAGCTGTTGGGCAAGCTCATAAGAGGCGCGATTCGACAGGGGGTCATTGTTTGGGACAAAAGCGTATGGCCTCCCAATTGATCCTTGTGTGACCATGAACCCGATCGCGCAACAGTCGCCGCCAAAATCTGCAATCCAAATTTTGCGATCATGGTTTATTTTCATCGAATTACTTTCCCGTTTGGATGGCCTGTTGTTTGGCGTTGAGCTCTTTTTTCATCCGCTCGAAATCTTTTTCAGTGAAATGCGGTGTCCCATTAATTGTGAATCGCGCACGAATGCCAACGCGATCCGCCACATTCTTGAGTTGCATCGGCGCAACCTGAAATATTTCGCACATCTTTCCGATTGTTAAAAAATCGCCTTGCATAAAAATCGCCTTTCAGTGCATTTTCTATAATCACATTATATCGCATATATTTGTCCGCTAAGGCCCGCAGTGAGCCTTAATCTCTGATCGTATAGAAATCCCAAGCCAGCCCGCAGTTCTGGCAAACGACGATTTCCTCGCCGGTGCCATCTGCCTCACGAAACACGGTCCGGCGGCGCTTCAGCTTCGCGCTGTGACAGTTTTTGCACTCGGGAACGGGGGGAAGTCGGTAGATGATGGTGCCGCGCGTCATCTGGCGTTTGCGGGGACGTTTGATTGATTGGTCATCCATTGCTTAACCTAGGGTTGTATAGTTTTGGAGCGAAATGGGCGGTACAGACACGGATTCAGCTAAACACCCGATTGGTACATACGCCCAAAAGGGACCCTTTCCATGATTTCCCGGGGGTCATGTAAAGCCATTCTCATTTTTCCCCCTTCGCAGAGTGGTCAACTTGAGCACCCTGCTCATTCACCTGCTTTACATCCACGCATCGGAAGCCATGGCAACGCCATAACGTCTTGAGAGCGCGGCGTAGGCGGATTTCGCAGGGAACGGTATCGCCGGGCTTTGGTTCAAGCTCCAAAATGAATCTGGGATTGCTCATAAGCCACCTCCCGCCGGTCGCAGGGTTGCAGCGGTTACAGCTAAAAACCCATTGTCGGCATAACGCGCACGCGTAAGCGCAAACGAATAGCAGGTGTAACCCCTGTAACTCCTAGGGAAATTGATAGTTTCGGCTGTAACCCGATTCATGATTCCCCCTCATAACCAGCCGCCATGGTTGCAACCAAGCCAATGCCAAGGAATCCCCGGACGGCATTTCCGCTGATCTTCCAAGCGGATTCTTCAATGCCATCCATACGCCGTACGCGCTCATAAAAAGCGCTGCGATCCATGCCATCACACTCGCCTGTCAACTTGGCCCACTGTTGGTAGTTGGCCCACAATTCAGCGCGGCTAACTCTCACAGCTTCCCCTACCATGCAGCGGTCAGATAAGAAATCGCCCAGCGGATCGGCATCGGCCTGGTACTCTTCGGTTGCCGCCAATACCTCCGTTGGCGGCTGCATACCATTTTTTTGCCAGTCAAGACAACCGGCGATCATCCAATTGAGAATTCCCGGCGCTTCCGCTTTCAATTTGGCGAGTAGATTGGGGTCGCGGTCTGCTGGAGGAATGGTCACAGCGAATGGAATGAGTCTGATACGCCTCCATGCAGCTTCGGTCGATTCGCTGATTTGTGGGCGATGGTTCGTAACTAGAATTAATTTATGAGTGCGCCGGAATTCAAAATAATCTTGGCGCATATATCGCCCGGTCAGTTTTTCATCTCCGGTCATTTTCTTAACGAGTTGTAATCGCAGCTTGCCGCCATCCTCGGTTTCACTCGCCACTACCAGCCGCTTTCGATGCAAGCCGGCGACTTCGGTGGGGTGTTCGGGGGACCCCCTGCGCACAATCAAAAGGCTCTCCGGCGCTACGCCGGCAAAATCTGCCAGAATGTAGGACAAGGTATCGACGAAAACGCTTTTGCCGTTCGCGCCGCCGCCGTAGAAAATCCAAAGCTCCTGAATCGAATTGGCACCAGTAAGGCATAATCCGGCGATCCGCTGTATGTAGCCGATCAAATCGTCATTCGTGGCCATGATCCGATCCAGAAATTTCGTCCACAACGGACAGGTTGCGGCGGAATCGAAAACCACGGGAGATATGCGAGTAATTAAATCGTTGGGGCTATGGGGTCGTGGCTTGCCAGTGCGCAAATCGACTACGCCATTCTCCACAGCAAAAGCAAAATCATCGGCGTCCAGCTTATCGGGATTGACGGGTAACTCACATTCCGCCAGCTTCATCGCAGAGCGAATGCCTTTTTCTGATTCTGAATAGATCGCATGTTTCACCAGCGCTGCACGGTCGCGATCATCCGCCTGGATGGCTTCTGCGAACATTTCATCGACGCTCTTTTTCGCGCAGCGGACTACATAACCATCGTCGTCCCATCGCCATCTTTTGCCATCGTATCGCAGCCATTTTCCCATTGCGGCGCAGTAGAGAATTTGTCCGCGCCGGCGATCAACAAGGCGCTTGGCGTTTCCGGCGTCGGTTGTGCGGGTTGGTTCGTTCACGCGGCACCTCCCACCATGACAAGGCGGAATGGGCGCGATCGCTGTAGCATGACGCCAAATTCAGCGCCAGCCAGTTTGTGCGCCTCACTTAGTTTTCTCTCTATATCCCTGTCGCCCCAAGGTGGATTTGCGCGGCGGTTAAAGCGATGTAACAGGTCCAGCGCGATTCCATCTTCTAAACCGAATCGGACAGTGCTGCAGGCGGCGGCCAGTAAGCGATCATGCCCACCTTGGCCGGAAATCGACGCCGGCAACTTATCGAGATATTTTGCGCACCTGGTGATCCTCGTTGCTATGTCAACGTCCGCAGTTTTTAGTGTTGTGCGCGGTCGCGGCGCAACCGGCGGATAAAGCCGGTTGTGGAGCATTGACAACGGCTCAGTGAGATCGCTTATGATCTCGGGAGAATCATCTAATCGTTGGCCAGTCAGCGCGAAAAATCGGCCGCTCTGGTAAAACTCAATTCCACCCTCGCCGGTTTTCCACGGATCGCGCCGATAGTTCTTACCCCGGCCATCCGGCGTTGGCATAATGCCCTTGCCGATCATTTTAATGCCGCAACCGCTGCGCGATACCTCGGCGTATGTTTCCATCGTCTCGATAATTTCGAGCGCCGATGGTTCGATATCGCCGGTGATTGCATCTCGGCAATCGTCCAGATCGACGCCGATATAGGGCGGCACAAGCATGAATCCCATGCCGGCGTAGCGGGGATTTCTCCGTAGCGCCGCATAAGCGCGATCGGCAGTCGTCCATGTACTCGGATCGTTCGATCTCGCCCGATATCCGGTAATGGCGTCATAGGGTATTTTCGTAGGCTCATCGCCCAGAAATCGCGGCTCGACAACGAGCGCTGTCCAATTGGGGATGCTGCACAGCTCGGGCGGAATATTCCGAAAAATGATTTTGTTTGAGATGGTTGGATTTGCTATAATGGCCATAATCAGTCCTCCGACGCTGGCCAGCTCACCCGGAAAAGTTTGCTGGCTCGCGTCGTTAATGGGGGTTAGTCGGGGTTGATATCGACGGGGATAACGCGACATTTTTCGAGAAACGCCTCAACGTCGGACAGTCGATAACGAACGCTCCGCCCGATCTTCAAAAATGGAAGGGCGACCTTTTTATTGCTCCTCCAGTTTCTGACAGTTTGCACTTCGAACCCCGTCATTTCGGCAACGGCAGATTCATCAATCAAATGTCGCGAAGAAATATCTACGGCAGGCATAAACGCGGCTCCTTGCTTGTTAAGGCATAAAAATCGACGTACACACAAGCAGGCGTGGCGGCTCACTAAATTGAACCAGTGCCATAAATGCGACGGCGCGTAATCCCTCACGTTTATCGATGGATTCAGAAATAAAGAAAATTATGGGTGGCTCAGTTGCCCGCCAAATTGAGCCACCCATTGAGCCAGTGAGCCACTAGAATTTTCGCGTGGCCTTTGCCGAGGCACTATCGCCAAATTGATGAATGCTCCGCTTTTTTGCCCCCGACTTGTGCGATGGCGTTTCGCTCTGAGGTATATACGTCGAATACTTCGCTCGCCATTCTTTTGCAGTATTTCTTGCAATCGGCACCAGCTTGGCGAGTTCCCGGTCTGAAATGTTCGGATTGGAGCTAAGTAGCATTATGAATTTGGTTACTTTTTGGCCGGTTCTGCCACCCAGCGAAGGCATTGTGGGCTGGGCAACTGAATCAATTTGTGTTCTGCTCACAGTGGATATCGGTTGCCCTGTAATTGCCGCCAGCATCGCCGCCAATGCGCCAAATATGCCGGTGCGGATAACGGTTATTGAGTCAAGTGTTTTTCGCGCTGAGATTTTCTTTATGAATTCAGGATCATTCTTATCCACTGGCGGCAAATCCCGGGCGCGCACGGATTCAAGCGCCGCCTGCCAAAGTTCCTGCCTGTTTTGATTCACCATGTTAAAACGGCCAAGCCCGACTTCCCCGTCAATTGATGCAACGAATATCTCCGGACTGGAGGGAAAATCGATAATTCGAGGGGGCGCTTTTTCAATTCCCACCGTAGGCATTGGATGATTTAAAGAATAGTGAATCAGCCAGTGAATCAATTCGTGTTCGGGCAAATCGTCGCCAGTAAATTGATGAACATCGAGCCATAGGGTTTGTAGGTCGCATGATCCAGCCCGAACTTGTTTTAGCTCCCGGGCTAGACCAGCTAACGCTTTAACCCCACGCTGCCAGTCTTTGCCAAAGAAAAATGACAGTGGCCACTTGTATCCGACCGATTCAGAAAAAGGCCTCCAATTGCAAATATGCTCTTTCAAATAATCGTCGAATGGAAGCCAAATGCCCTCGGATACTTCACTGGCAAATCCGCCGTTGCTGACTGCATCCCCATCAATCACCCCGTAGAAAAAATCGGGATGCTTTCGATTGGCTCTGCGAAATTCCTTAGCAATCGCATTTAGTGCGGAGATTTCTTGCGTTGATAACATCACACCAGCTTTCATAGGGCCGGTCCGACGGCGTGACGCGCTGGTGAGAACGCCACGCCGCCGATCCGCTTGGCTCATCACCTTGCAAAGTGATAAACCGTCCCGAGTTGAGAATCATACCGCCGCAATTCGCCGTGGTGAAATTTCGCTTCCGTCGTCGACAACAATCACCTGGCGACAATTCGTTGCCGTAGGTTTTGGATTAGGTTCCTCATTCACACCGCTGTAGGGCAAAGGCTGGAAAATCAGGCCATCGCCCATCACGGTAAGAACGCGGCCATGCACCCCACCTAAGCCGGCGTCATAGATGATGCAGCCAACGTGGATCGGATTGCCCTTTTCGTCAAGGCTATCGGTTGCCGTGCCGTGCGATTTATCATGATCATCAAGCACTACGCAATTGCTGCAATCCTCGCCTACGGTCATCCCGCCACAATAGGGTGAACCTTCAAATGCGCGGAACAGCAAGCCTTCCCGATCCACCGCGACCACGCGACCCGTGATTCCATTCTCCTCCACGATGACATCCCCGACACGAACTCGCTTGCCGTTTTTATCTGCGCTCAGAGATTGCACGGCCTTGCGTGCGGGTTTTGTTTTGGTTGTTCGTTTGCTCATGTTTTTGCTCCTAAAAAAGTGAAATGGTTTACGACGGGGAACACTCCCCGCCGGGCGGTTAGTGGACGTAGTAGGCCTCTGGCGCTTCGATACGCGATGGATTCTCCTGTAAAAGTGTTTGATTTGGCCGTGGCGACAATGCCCGGCCTTGGTAAAAGTGAATTGATCCATCGGTGCTATTGACGTCGCCAGCAATGGGCGCTGCTCGATGCGTTGTGATACGCATCAGCCAGCGAAACAAGTTGCGCGATCGACGCCGACGGCGCTGATAGTCACGGTTGTAGGCGGCGTCATTTTTCATGGCTATATCTCCCCGTGGGCATCCTCGTCGGAATCTTCCCGGTCGATCCATTGATCGGAATCGTCGGCGTCGGAATCATCGTCACTGAATCGGTTGCTGGCGTTGATCCGCTCCACCGCTGCGACGAATCGCGGGTCGAAGGGCACGGCAAGCCGGCGTAACCGCATAAAAATTTCGTAGAACCCC
>DASXDR010000071.1:0-64243 GCA_036490535.1 Tepidisphaeraceae bacterium
ATCGTCGTCCTCAAATTCTTCTTCTTCGTCCGGGTCGTCGAATTCCTCGTCTTCCTCTTCATCCTCCTCGTCTTCCTCATCTTCGTCGTCGAAATCATCTAGATCTTCCTCTTCGTCGAGGTCTTCCTCCTCGTCTTCCTCTTCTTCCTCGTCTTCATCCAGTTCCTCGTCATCATCTGCCTTTTTGCCTGGCTTCTCCTCTTCTTCCTCCTCTTCATCCTCATCCTTGCCACGTTTTCGCAAGGCCCCTTGAGCCGCCTCAAAAAGGTCGGCGATGGAAGCGCCGAGCGAGCCGCAGAAGGAGGCTTCGAGCGGATCGAGGAGATCGTCTTCACGGAAGTTCATTAAAAGTGCTGCGCTATGTGAAGTGGCTTGGGTTTTCATGGCCAATTCGCCCTCTCGAGTATAATTCAGAATTATCAAATTAGCAGTGCTCATTTTCAAATGCGTGGGGTATTGAACCGATGAGCCGCCTGCGCGTCAAGAGAGAAATTGACGATAAAACGCGCAATTTAAGTAGGGGAAGGCTGGAGGGTTAAGATATTCCTGCAGGAGGGATCAGTTAAAGCTTGACGCTTTCCAGAAGGCTCTTGTTGGTGGGCTGTTTTTGCAGGACTTCAACCAAGGTTTTCATGGCTTGGGCGGGGGGCATGTTCAGAAGGTGGCGGCGGATTTGGCGGGCTTGGAGAAGGGTTTTTTCGTCCATTAATTTTTCTTCTTTGCGGGTGCCAGACTCGGTGATGTTGATGGCGGGGAAGATGCGTTGGTTGGAGAGGTTGCGGTCGAGGGTGATTTCCATGTTGCCGGTGCCTTTGAATTCTTCGAAGATGACCTGGTCCATGCGGCTGCCGGTGTCGACGAGGCAGGTGGCGACGATGGTGAGGGAGCCGCCGTTTTCGATTTTTCGCGCCGAACCAAAGAGCTTTTTGGGGATTTCGAGGGCGCGGTTGTCCAAGCCGCCGGTGAGGGTTTTACCGCCGCCGGGACCGCCGATGTTGAAATTGCGGCCGAGGCGCGTGAGGGAGTCCATCAGGACGACGATATTTTTGCCGAATTCGACGTGGCGTTTGCAGCGTTCGATGACGATCTGGGCCATGTCGAGGTGCTTGTCGACGGTGTTGTCGTTGGAGGAAGCGTAGACGGTGCCGGGCACGTTGCGGCGCATGTCGGTGACTTCTTCGGGGCGTTCGTCGATGAGGAGGAGGATCAGTTCGACCTCGGGATAGTTGGCATGGATGCCGCGGGCGATATTCTGCATGAGCATGGTTTTGCCGGTGCGCGGCGGGGCGACGATCAGGCCGCGCTGGCCAAAACCCATAGGGCAGAGGATATCGAGCACGCGCGTGGTGAATTCGGTGGAGCTATGCTCGAGCTTGATGCCGGGCTCGGGGTCGAGAGCGGTGGCCTCGTAGATGGAGGGGACGGCGCGATATTCGTCGGGGGAGAGACCTTCAATGGCGTCAATTTTGTTAAAAGTGCGCCCTTTGAATCGGCCTTTGACCAGCAGGCCGGGGCGGAGATTCAGGTCAATGATGGTTTGGCGGGGGACCACGAGCAGGCCTTCGGGGCCGGACAAAGAGCGGAGGAAATTGGCGGGATCGCGCAGCTGGCCGTCGCCCTTTTCCTCACGAAAGTGGAGGATCCCTTCGATTTCGCCGACGGCGCGAGGTTGGCCATTGCGGTGAAACTGCGGCCGATTGTGCCGCTGGTTGTTATGGTTATTCCGATGACGCTGGTTAGTCTGTGCTCCGCCGTGCATGGTGGGTGAGCGCCGGGACGCGAATCACGGCGCGATGCTCCTGGAAAATAAGGTGGAAAGACCTGTCAAAAAATCCGCTGCATCTGCAAAGCCAGCGGGATAAGTACGTTTTTAACAAAACCCGAGTTCGTGACAGGTGGCAGCCCTCTGCCAGTAAGGTAACATACCAGATAACTATAGGAGTGCCAAGATGGAATTGTTGACAAAATTGCAGGAAGACATGAAGACGGCGTTGAAGGCGGGGCAGAAGGACCGGCTTCTGGTCATTCGCATGCTGCTAAGTGATGTAAAGAACATCGACCTGATGCCGAATAAGCCGACCGAGCAGCAGGCGGTGGAAGCGTATGCCAAGAAGCTGCGGAAGTCGGCAGAGGAATATGAGAAGCTCGGCAAAGCGGATGAGGTGGCCAAGCTGAAAGCGGAGATGGTGATCGTGGATGAGTATTTGCCGAAGAAGGCGTCGGCGGGCGAAACAGAGAAATTAGTGGATGATTTCCTGGCGGCTCACTCGTTTACTGAGAAAGATGCTGGGCGGGCAACGGGGATGTTTATGAAAGCCAACGGTGGGAATGTCGATCCGGGGATAGCGAGTGGATTGATTAAAAAGAAATTGGCGGGGAAGTAGGAGAGAGAGAACGCTGAACTGTGAACGATGAACGCTGAATGCGCTCGAAGAGCCGGGGCGTCCTGGCCCCCGATCCCGGGCCGGGACGGCCCGGCTCTACCGGCAACATAAAGCACTGGTTTATCGCGCTTGCATAGTCCTGCTATGGCGACTATATTCGTGTTACGTGATGAAAATTACCCCCACATTTTCGGCATCATCGCTTAACCGTAAGTGGTGAGCGGCCCGAGCCGGCAGGATAAATAACTGCCAATCGTCCGCCACCTCTGATCGGCGGACGAGAAGTCTTTCCCTTTATTTCAATTTTTTGATTTCTCTAAACGCCTGACTTAGGTTTCGTGTGTTGGCACGTTTCTTCGGAAGGTCTGTCATGAATAATAAAGTGCGCACCATTTGGCAGCTCATGAGCGGGCAGCGCGTGCGGTATGTCGCCGCGATCCTGGCGATGAGCGCGGGGACGGAGCTGACCTATCTGACGCCAGGGATTTGGCGCGGGATGCTCGATGGGATTTTGAGCAACATGGATAGTCAGTCGCGCTGGAGCATGACGCATGTGCTGCATGTCGCCATGTTGCATTTTGGATTGGGGCTAGCGCTGGCGATTGCCGGAGCGTCGCTGGTGGTAGTGGCGGTGGCGGCGGGAGGGTGCATGTATCTCAAGGCGCGCTGGTCGGCGATCGCTAGCGAGCGGATTATTCGCCAGTTGCGCGAGCGGTTGTATGCGCATTTGCAGCATGTACCGATGGCGTATCATGACAAAGCGCAGACGGGCGATCTCGTGCAGCGGTGCACGAGCGATGTGGATACGCTGCGTGGGGCGTATACGAATCAGATTGTGGATATCACGCAGTTCGTGGCGCGGGTGCTGATTGTCGTGCCGATTTTATTTTTGTGGGATGTGAAATTGGCGCTGGTGTCGCTGGCGCTGATGCCGGTGATCGTGGGATTTGCAGTTTTCTTTTTCAGCAAGGTGCAGGGATCGTTCAAACGCGCGGATGAAGCTGAGGGAGCGATGACGGCACGGCTGCAGGAAAACCTCACGGGCATTCGCGTGGTGCGGGCGTTTGCTCGGCAGGAGCACGAGATTAAGCGCTTTCGCGATGCGAATGAATTGCACCGAGGTCGGCACTGGCATTTGTACACCGTGATGGCCAGCTATTGGGCGTCGTCGGATTTTCTCTGCTTTACGCAGATGGCGCTCGTGCTCGTCGTGGGATCAATGCGCGTGTTCAATCATCAGATCAGCGTGGGGACGCTTGTGGGATTTTTGTTGTATGCGCAGATGTTTATCTGGCCAATCCGCGATGTGGGGCGGGTGCTGACCGATTTCGGCAAGTCGCTGGTGTCGATTGGGAGGATTCAGGAGATTCTTGATGTTGCCGAAGAATCGGTGCCCGAACGAATGCAGAATGAGAAACAGGAGCCAGAAGCCAAGAGCCAGAAGCCAGAAGAACTAACTCCCTCCCCTTGTACTCAGGGGGAGGGCAGGGGTGGGGGTTCTTCTTCAGCGTTCTCTGGTCTGAGCGAAGTCGAAGGCAACGTTCAGAGTTCATCGTTAAATTCCGACCCCCTCCCTACCCATCCCCCTGAGTACAAGGGGAGGGAAAAAGTGAAAGGCGATGGGTTTCATGGTAAGTTGCCTTCGCGCGTTCGTGGCGAAATCGTTTTGAAGAATGTTAATTTCTCTCATGGCGAGAAAGCGATTTTACATGATATCTCGCTGGCAATTCCCGCGGGGTCGACGGTTGCGTTGCTGGGGCCGTCTGGTGCTGGCAAAACGACGCTGGTCAATTTGCTGTTGCGGCTTTATGACTATGACTCGGGGTCGATTCAGTTGGATGGGATGGAGCTCAACACGCTGCCGCGGAAATATGTGCGCTCACAGTTCGGCGTGGTGATGCAGGAGCCGTTTCTTTATTCCAAAACGCTGCGGAACAACATCAAACTCGGGCGGCACACCGCCAGCGATGATGAAATGGTCGTGTCGGCCGAAGTGGCGGCGATTCATGCGAGCATTCAGGAATTTGAAAATCAATACGACACGCTCGTCGGCGAGCGCGGCGTGACACTCTCCGGCGGACAGCGGCAGCGGACGGCAATTGCGCGGGCGCTGCTGCGCGACGCGCCGATTTTGATTCTGGATGATGCGCTCAGTGCCGTGGATACGCATACCGAAGCGGAGATTCTCGTAGCGCTGAAAAAACAGACCGGGCGACACACCGTGCTGCTGATTGCGCATCGGTTGTCCACGCTGATGCATGCGGACCAGATTGTGGTGATGGAACAGGGGCGTGTGGTGCAGTTGGGGAACCATGCAGAGCTGGTGGAGCAAACGGGTTTGTATCGGCGGTTGTGGCAGATTCAGAGTGCGCTGGAAGATGATTTGCATAATGAGGCGGGCGGCGGTTTACAGAAAATGAGTGAGACGGCGCGTAGCGGTTGATTCGAGTTTTTTTGGCAATTGCCGGCGGTCAACGACCGGCGGAATTCCGGGACTCGTTGAGGGACCGGCTATCGAGTGAAGATCCTGCAAATGGCGCTTTCTCAACGATGGAGTAGGAATCATGGCACAGGCATCGGCATTAGAAGAAGATGTTTTTACCGGCAAGATCGACTTGGCGCTATGGCGAAAGCTATGGACATTTGTCTGGCCCTACCGGATTTTGTTTGCGTGTTTGATTTCGCTGGGGGCGAGCGTGGCCCTTTGGGATACGCTGCTTCCGCGATTATCCGGGGCAATCGTGGATGCGGTGACGAGCGAGAATCGTGCTGAATTGCATCGGTATCTTCATCAATACGTAACGGTGCTGGCGGTTTTTGTTTGCTGCATTTTTGGGTTTATTCTTGTGGCGGGACGGTTGTCGACCAATCTGGCGTTTGATATCCGAGAGTCAGCGTTTGAAAAATTACAGGTGCTTTCGTTTTCGTTTTATGATCGCAAGGCGGTGGGTTGGTTGATGGCGCGGCTGACCAGCGATTGCAGCTCGCTGTCGCGCATCATGGGATGGGCGCTGCTGGATTTGAGCTGGGGGCCGACGGCGCTCGTTTGCTTGACGATTTCGATGTTCCAATTGAACTGGCGATTGGCGTGCATTGTGCTCGCGGTGACGCCCTTGCTGTTGATCACCGCGCGATTTTTTCAGGTGCGCTTGCTGCTGACAAGCCGGGCGCTGCGCAAGGCGAATTCGCAAACGACGGCGGCGTTTAATGAAGCGATTGTCGGCGTGCGCACGACCAAATCCCTGGTGCGCGAGGAGCAGAATTTGGTGGAATTCGCCGAGCTGACTGGCGCGATGTACACGCATGCGATGCGCAATGCGCTGTATAACGCGATGTTCATCCCGCTGATGCTTTCGATTTGCTCTGTCGGCGCTGCTCTTTCGCTGTGGCGCGGCGGGATACAGGTGCATGTGGGGACGATGACGATGGGGGAGCTGTTTACGTTTTTGTTGTATGCCGGGTTCGTGCAGTGGCCGGTGCAGGAAATTTGTAATCGGATTACGGATATCCAGGCGGCGCAGGCGTCGGCAGAGCGGATTGTGGGATTGCTCGACACTCCTGTCGAAATAAAAGATCAACCAGGCGCCTTCCTCGCGCCGCGCTACGCCGCAGCAACAGCTGCGGGATCGCCCCCCGTGCAAATCCAGTCCATCGAATTTCGCGATATAAGTTTCGCCTATTTACCAGGCCAGTTTGTGCTCAAGAATATCAATCTGACCGTGCAGCCGGGCGAGAGTATTGCGTTAGTTGGCGCAACCGGCGGCGGGAAATCCACCATCGTCTCATTGGCCTGCCGGTTTTATGAGCCGACCAGTGGGCAGATTCTCATTAATGGAATCGATTATCGTGAGCTGCCGTTGCATTGGTTGCAGTCGAATCTGGGAATAGTGCTGCAGCAGCCACATTTATTCAGCGGGTCGATCCGGGAAAATATTCGCTACGGACGATTGAATGCGAGCGATGCGGAAGTGGAGGAGGCCGCGAAGCTGGTGCATGCGCATGAATTCATCGTGCAATTCAAAGATGGCTATAACGCAGCGGTCGGCGAGGGCGGCAATCAACTCTCGACAGGGCAGAAGCAGCTGATCGCGCTGGCGCGGGCGATCATCGCCAACCCGCAGATTTTCGTGATGGATGAAGCCACCAGCAGCGTGGATACGCAAACCGAGCGGACCATTCAGGAAGCGATTGAAACGGTGACCGAGGGACGAATCAGTTTCATCATCGCGCACCGCTTATCAACGATTCGGCATGCGGATCGGATTTTGTTTATTGATCATGGAGAGATTGTGGAGCAGGGGAGTCATCGGCAACTCTTGGCGCTGCGCGGGAGATATTATGAGTTGTATACGAATCAATTCACGCACGAACGTGAGGAACAAATTCTGGAGAAGGGGTGACGACAAGGATGGCACTGATAAAGTCCGAACATTTTTCCCGCCAATATTTAGCGGCGGTGCGTAGCACCGCGTTGAATAGCGCTGTTCAACGCGGTCCTGCGGACGCGCCGCTAAATAATGCGCGCGTTAATTATTCAGGATTCAAATATTGAATTGAGTTGGATCAGGTGTCATCGGCATCGGATTCCATCGTATCTTTCCAGAGTTCCAAATTCTCCAGATAGACACTCGTGCCACGAGCGACGCAGGTGAGGGGGTCGTCGGCTAATTTGACATCAAGGCCAGTGGCGTTGGAGATAACCTGGGTGAGTCCGCGGAGCATGCTGGAACCGCCTGCCATGGTGATGCCGTTTTCGACGAGGTCGGCAGCGAGCTCGGGTTCGGCGAGTTCCAAGGTTCGCGTGACAGCTTCGATAATTTGCGTGACAGGCTCCTGCAGAGCTTCGCGGATTTCTTCGGAGGTGACGGTGGTTTTGCGCGGCAGGCCGGAGATCATGTCGCGGCCGCGCACGTCCATGGTCCTTTCGCCGTCGGGAATGGGGGCAGCAGAACCAATTTCGATTTTGATGCGCTCGGCCATCTGCTCGCCGATGGCCATGTTGTAGGTCTTCTTCATGTGGTTGATGATCGCCTCATCGAAATCATCACCCGCGACGCGGACGGATTCGCAGACAGAAATATCAGCCAGGGAGATGATGGCGACCTCGGTCGTGCCGCCGCCGATATCGACAATCATCGAGGCGGTGGGTTCGGCAACCGGGAGACCGGCGCCGATCGCGGCGGCCATGGGCTCGGTGAGCAGATAAACATTTCTCGCTCCGGCGCGCTCGGCGGATTGCAGGACGGCGCGGCGCTCGACGGCAGTGATCCCGGACGGAATCGCGATCACTACGCGCGGATAAATGAAATGCGAGCGGCCCTGCGCGCGGCGGATGAAATATCGCAGCATCGCTTCGGTGATTTCAAAATCGGAAATCACGCCATCTTTTAAGGGACGCACAGCGGTGATGGAGCCGGGCGTTTTGCCGAGCATTTCTTTGGCGACCAGGCCGACGGCTTCGCCATTGCGAGTAGTCAGGACGCGGTTGGTGCCTTTTTTGACCGCGACGACGCTGGGTTCGTTGAGAACGATGCCTTTACCACGGATGCACACGAGGGTGTTGCAGGTGCCGAGGTCGATACCCATATCGACGCTGAACATTCCCAGCAGCGAATCGAGAAACACGCTAATCTTGCTCCGTTAAACCGCGCACGTGATGATGAGTATAGCCCGGTGGAAAGCAGGGACAAGGGACAAGGCCGCAAGGGACAAGAGAAAACCCAAAAAATCGTGGTCTGATAATTATGGCGTAGAGGCGGCTGGCTGCGTGGCGGCGAGCTTGCGGGAGATGGTTTGCTGGTCTTCCAGGTCGTGAAGTTGATTCAATTGCGCTTGCGTGAGAACCGAGAGAGAATCGCGGCGTTCCTGCTGAAGAATCTTTTGAATTTGCGCTCGCGCAGTGCGATGAATCTGCAAAAGTTGCGCTTTTTGGTCCTCGGTTAAGTTGGAAATCTCACTCCAGGGTTTGGTTAGATGCTGCGTATGGGCATCGCCGGCGCCGATGGCGGCGAGGGTAAGAAGGATGCAGATGGTGCGGCCGAGGCGCATGGTTACTTGTTTTTCTTTTCGCCGGTCGCGAAAAGGGGATTGGTGATGGCCATGCTGGGTGGCTCATTTGCAGAGGGCTCTTTATTCGATGGCGGCGCAGCGGTTATTTCTGCTTCTTCCGGTGCAACATCGGGGCGATAGAGCCGGCCGCCGAAGGCTTTCATGTATTCGGTCCAGTTACCTTCGCTAGTCGATTCGAGATTGCGCGTGGCGGACAGGGCCATCATCATTTTGGCGTCGAGATTTTCTAACGTGTGCACGATGAGAGCTTCGGGTGTGGAGGGGACGCGCGGGGAGCCGAATTCGGGTTGGCCGTGATGCGACAAAATAATGTGTTGCAGGACATCAATTAAATTTCGCGGAATCGGCTCACCCAGCGTGCTTTCAGCTTTGCGGGCATATTCCTCGACCCAGATGGCGCTTTTGACAATGTGGCCCACAAGCTGGCCGCCGTCGCTGTAGGAAAAGGCACAGGAATATTCGAGTTCCCAGGTTTTGGCGATGTCGTGCAGGAAGATACCAGCGAGGACGAGGTCGCGATTTAATCCCGGGTAAAATTTCACCACAGCATCCGCAACTTTCATGGCATTGAGCGTGTGCTCGAGCAGCCCGCCAATAAAGGCGTGATGAAAGCTCTGCGCCGCGGGCGCTTTGCAGAATTGGTCCATCAGGTTTTCGTCGTCAATGTAGGCGTGAACCAGTGCAGAAAGGTGGCGGTTCTGCAGCGAACCGCATATTTCGTGCAGCTCGGTGCACATCTGCTGGATATTCTTATCCGTGTGCGGAATCAGGTCGCCGATCTGATAGGAGCCGTCGCGAACCGGCCAGGCGTTTTCGATGATGAACTGGAGATTGTTCTGGTAATTTTCGATCCTGCCACGCAGGAGAACGAAGCCGGGATCGGGCAGGGCATTAAAAATATCGCGCGTGGCGTTCCACATGCGGGCGTTGAATTGACCCGAGCGATCAGAAACCAGAGCCTTGATGAACGGCTTACCGCCGGAGGTGGCGGCAAATTGTTTGTTGGTGATGACAAAGACATCCTCGACGATATCGCCGACGCCGCACTGGTTGAGATAGATTCGACCCATAGTATGAACGCGGTGTTATGCACCGCCGCTAAATATAAAAATTCCCAACGCCGTAGTTAGCGGCGGTGCGAAGCACCGCGCTGATCTCATTCGAGATACGTGTAACCTTCCAGGCCCGATTCATAAAACTTCAGTAGTACGCGCGATTCTTCGGTGGTTAGTTTTTGGTCGCGCAGGGCTTTTTCGACGGTTTTGCGCATGGCGCGTTTCAGATCATCAGCGGAAAATTGGACGTATTGCAGCACTTCGCGGACGGTGTCGCCGTCGATGACTTCATCGATGGAGATTTGGCCTGTTTCGTCGAGCGTGACATGCACGGCATTGGTGTCGCCGAGCAGGTTGTGGAGATCGCCGAGGATTTCCTGATACGCACCGACGAGGAAGGCGCCGATGAGATAATCGTTGCCATCATAAGGATGGAATTCAAGAACGCTTTTAACCTGGCGGCGATCGATGAAGCGATCCACTTTGCCATCGGAATCGCAGGTGATGTCGGCCAGGATTCCCCGGCAAGTCGGCTCTTCCTTCAATTTGTGAATCGGCATGATCGGAAAAAGCTGATCAATCGCCCAGCTGTCTGGCATGGATTGGAAAATCGAGAAATTGCAGAAATACGTGTCGGACAGCATCGATTCCAATCCCTGGAATTCGTCCGGCACGTAATCCATCTTACGAATAATGTTCAGCACCTTGGAGCAAATGCCAAAGAACAAACGCTCAGCCAACGAGCGATTTTCCAGCGAGCAATAACCCAGCGAAAAAAGATTCAGCACGGCATCGCGCGCGATCTGCGCGTCGTGGTAATACTCCATGAAATTCTGGTCGTTAATTCCCTGGTAAGTTTCGAAAAGATTCACCACGGGAGGAGGCATTTGGCCGCGTTCCTGATCGGTGAGATTTTGCGGGATGTCGAAGCGGGCGAAGCCGGACCATCCCAGCACATTGAAAACCAGCACGGAGTGATACGCGACCATCGCTCGGCCCGATTCGCTGATAATGATAGGATGCTCAACACGGGCTTGATCGCAGATTTCCTTGATGTGGAAGACGACGTCGTTGGCGTATTCCTGAATGCCGTAATTGACGGAGGAGCCGAAGTCGGTGCGCGAACCGTCGTAATCGACGCCGAGTCCACCGCCGACATCAATATATTGCAGGCCGGCACCCATGCGCTGGAGTTCGGTGTAGACGCGAGTGAGTTCGATGATGGCCGCTTTGATATTGCGGATGTTGTTGATCTGGCTGCCGAGGTGGAAATGCAGCAGCGACATGCAATCACCCATGCCATGCTTGCGGAGGAAATCGAGGGCATCGATCACTTCGGAGATGAACAGGCCAAATTTCGATCGGACGCCGCCACTGGATTCCCAGCGGCCAGCACCTTTGGTGGAGAGCTTCACGCGCACGCCGATGGTCGGCTTGACGTTGTGCAGCTTGGCGTATTTGACGATGAGTTCCAGCTCGCTGAATTTTTCGACGACGGGAATTACGGTGCGCCCGATCTTAGTGGCGAGGATCACTGCTTCGATGAATTCATCATCTTTGAAGCCGTTACAGACGATGGGTGTTTTGTCGTCATCAACAACGGCCATGACCGCAAGTAGCTCCGGCTTGCTGCCAGCTTCCAGGCCGAAGCCGTAGGGTTTGCCGAAAGAGTGGATTTCTTCGACGACATGCCGCTGCTGATTCACCTTGATCGGATAAACGCATTTATATTCGCCGCGATAGTCATTCTCCTTCACGGCTTTGGAGAAGGCTTTGTGCAGCTTATCCACGCGATGCTTGAGAATATCGGTAAAGCGGATCAGCACCGGCAATTGGATATCGCGCTCGCGCAACTCATCGACGAGCTTTTTCAGATCAATTGACTTGGCGGGATCCTGATTCGGATGCACCGCGACGTGGCCATCCTGATTCACCGAAAAATATCCCTGACCCCAGGAATGTACGCCATAAAGGCGCGCAGAATCATCTGCCGACCAAGGCCGGGCCGGACATTCTTCGGCTGGATGGGCGGTAGCTCCATTTCCGTTGCTGGGGGACGGGGCGTTTTTGGCTCGATCTAATAGCGTCTCTGCAAGGCTCGACATCTCGTTCTATTCTCCCGGAGTTAACTTTGGAGTTAGTGAGCCGAATTGTATCACAGTCGATGCGATTCGCGGAAGAAAAATTTTCGCGCAGCAAAAATTATTTTTCCGGCAACTGGAGAAACTCGGGAATCTGTTGCAATTGTCCGGTGCGATCGACGCAGGCAATCGTGGAAGTCGCCTCGGCGACTACCGTCTGATCGCGCTTCAGCAGATAAACATGATCAATGCGCACCGTGGTTTGCCGCGAAATCGACGTGTTCAATGTTAAGATCTCATCAAAGCGAGCTGGAGACTTGAAGCGCACTTCCAGCTTGGCCACGACGAAGAACAGGTCCTGGCGTTCGAGATCGGCATACGAAAAACCTGCGGCGCGCAGCAATTCAATCCGGCCCATCTCGAAATATTTCAGGTAATGCGAGTGGTGCAGATACCCCATGGGATCGCACTCGGGATAACGGACGCGGATTTCAATCGGGTGAATCATAATGTGAACACTGAATTGTGAACGCTGCCTTCGACTAGGCTCGGGCTGGGGAACGCTGAAAAGTCAGGCGGTGTCTGAATTTCCTTAAAAACCCCACGGCCTCGCCATGGGTGCTACTGCCGCATCTCCGACTCTTCCTGATGATGATAAAACATTTCAGGGGGAATAGGCAGGAGAGCGAGGGAACCGGGAGCGATCCAGAGGAGTTTACATTTGGCCATCCCGCTGCCGGACCAATAGTCCAGTTGGAATTCGTGAAGTCCGGCAGTCAGTTGCAGGTCAATTTTCTGCGTAGTGTGCCGATGCGTGCCAGTCGCGGTTTGCAAAATGGTTTTGCCGTCGAGCAGGAGCTTTCCGCCTTCATTGGCTTGCAGCGACAAGGTGTACAGGCCGGGCTGGGAGATTCGCAGCACGCCATTCCATCGAATCGCGTAGTCCTCTTTTGGCATGGACGGGGTTGGCGGCTGATGGCCCCAGTCAAAATCGACTTGCTGATCGACCCGCTGGCTATCCAGTGTGGAAAAATCCTTGTCGTCGAAAAGCTGCGTGCTCAGGCCAGGAAAAAGCCGCTGCTCAGCTATTTGCGCGTTATCAAATTCGGCAATCCGCTGCGTGGCGACCGTCTTGCTTAATCCATCCAGCGCTGGCGCCACGCGCCGATATTCCGCCACGGCGTAAGTTTGCACATGCTTTCGCTCCAGAGCGGGCAGCTTGATCGAAATATCCCACCACGCGCCGGCTGCGCGGGCGGTTCCCTCGGCATCGGTTGCGGAAAGCTCGCTCTTGGCGGCGGCGGACAAGGCAGGATCAGCCGCATGCGCCAAAATTGGCAGCCCCGCGCTCCAATCGCCTTTGACAAAGCAAAGAAATCGCCCGGCGACTTGTGCCGCCCTGGCATCATCGGGATGCGCCTGCAGCCGGTCCAAAGCGGATTTGGCCGAAGCGAATTGCTTGTGAAGATCGAGCAGCTCGATGCGAATCTGCTGTAACCGCCGGCTCTGATCCATCGCCCTTGCGCGATTGGCTGCGCCCATGCCAATCGCCTGGAGCTTCAGTGCATTGTCATATTCATCCGCTGCGATGGCCTGCTCGATTGCTTCTTCGCACGCATCCGAAAGTTCCTGCGCCTGCGGCACCGTCCAGCAGGCTGAGGAAATCATCCCATACCCGCGGTTCTTCATCGGCACGGGATCGACCGCAAAATCTTTTGCCAGGGTATCAATCGAGCTGCGCAAAATCCTTGGCTCGCCGGCAATAATCGCTGCATCGCAGGCTTGGTTGAGCAGAACAAATTCCGCGACTGCATCATCGTGGGTTTCCAATGCCTGCGCTAAAAGCTTCTGAGCGAGTATCGCTCTGCCATGCGGCGAAACATCCGCATAATCCGCTTTAAAAACATTCTGGATCAACCCCAACGCTTTTTGCTGCTCCGCCATAGTCGGTAAAGGTTGCTGGCTCGGTTGCGTGGTGGCTGCAGGAGCAATCAGCAAATGCGCAGGCAAAAACGGTTGCATGGCCCAGGCGAGTGCGGCGCTCGCCAGGAGAATCGATCCGACTTTCAGATGCCAGCCCATCGACATGGATGTGACACATTCTAACCAGTTTACTGGCCTTCTGTCAGTGACGTGGACGGCAAATACCCATCATCCACGCAAGCCTGGAGAATTTTTGCTGCCAGCCGTCCGGCAGTCGCCCCGCCATGCCCGCCATATTCAACCATGACTGCAATGGCCAGCTTGGGATGATTGGCTGGCGCAAAGCCCATAAACCATGCATGCGAAAAATCCTTGGCTTCCGGTCCCCAGGCCCAATACCACGGCGCCTGCGGATTCACATGGAGATAAGTCGATGGCTCAATCGTGTCGAACTGCACGTTCCCCTTCTCATCGCGTACGATCGCTCCGGCGGGATCGCGGCGCGGAAAGGTAAATCGCGCTGCCTGGGCTGTTCCTGTCTTTCCCGCAATTAGCAGATCGTCCATATGCGCATCGCGGCCCGTGCCATAGGGGGCGTTTACCACGCGCACCATGCCCGCCCGCGCTGCTACCAATGCTGCTTTGGAAAGATTCAAATCTATTGCCGAATCATTTGCCCCATCGTTTGCATCCGCGATTAATCTCGGCCGCATCCAGATTCCATCTCGCGCTACCGTCGTGGCAACATTGCACATCTGAATCGGCGTAGCCAGCACCTGCGTTTGCCCGATCCCGCAAAACCAGGTCGTCGCTTCCAATGACGCTTGCGGTGTCGCTGCGACCGAAGGAATCCGCCCCGTTACTTCATCCAGCCCCACTCCCGTTAGACGCCCTAATCCAAAAAGGGAATAAAAGTGGGCTAAGCGCTCCATACCGAGGCGGTCGGCCATGGTTTCGAAATAGACGTTGCAGCTTTGCTCAATGGCATCTTCAAACCTCAGCGTCGGTCCAATTCGGTGCTGCGGCATATGAAGCTTGGCGATCCAGCAACGGCCGATGTTCATATATTTGTGGCCACGCAGTGTGAGATAACCGTCGCAGGGAATGGCCTCGGATATTGAATCCACACCAGCAGTGATCGCGCCAATGCCGACCATGGGTTTGACGGTGGATCCAGGTTCCAGGGCCACCTGCGTCGCGCGATTCAAATAGGGTTGCCGCAACTGATCATTCGAAAGGGCGGCATATTCTTCGTCGAAGCGATTCAGGTCATAGCTCGGATTCGACACCATCGCGCGCACCTGCCCGGTGGCGATGTCGATGATCACTGCCGCCCCATTCATATCCGCCGTTGTCGCAAAGCGAGGCTCGCCGGGGGCGCTGGTTAGCTCGACGTGTTTAAATAAATCCTGGATCTGCTTTTCCAACTCCATGTCCATCGTGGCAGTCACATCGCGTCCGGGAATTGCTGGAATAATTTTCTGCGCCTGATCTCCGCTGGCAGCGATGATTTTTCCGCGCGTGCCACGTAATTGGTCCTCGGCAAGCGCTTCCAATCCGGTGCGGCCGATGTCGTCATTGAGCCAATAGCGACGCAAGTCATTTTCTTCGAGCGTGCCGCGCGCTTTTAAATCTTCCTTATTCACATGCGAAAGCCGCCCGATCACGTGAGCGGCGACGTCGCCATAGGGGTAATAGCGCATGGTCGCCTTGCGGATGGTAAGCCCGGGGAACTGATCGGCATTTTTCGCGAGCAGCGTGCAGGTTGCGGAGGTCGCATTGTGCAAGATCGCATGCGGCTCGGTCTGGGCGGCGATCACCATATCGAATTGATCGATTGGCTCGCCGGTCTGATTGTTCAAAAAACGCGAGAGCCACGAAGCATCCTGATCCACCGGCTTTTGATTGGCGAGCTCGTAATTCAGATGCCACAAATAACGCTGGCGCATTTCCACTTCCTGGATAATGTCGCGCCGGGACTGGTCAATTTCCTCGGGCGACACCTCCGCAGCCCGCGCCAGCGCTGGCCACATCGCGCTGATTTCGCTGTGCACTTTCGCGATCTCCGTATTGATCTGCACGGAATTGGGCTTGGCATCCCCGCCCAATTCCCGGTGCAGTTGGTTTACCGCCTGTTGGCGCAACCATTTCTGATCATATTTCGATTCGAACCTGCCCAGAATCGCGGGATAATCCACGCACACATCGCTGCAGGGCGCATCTTCGGCAATCACCCGTCCCCGACAATCCAGAATCCTCCCGCGCGTCGTCTGCAAATATTCCGGCGGCACCACGGAGGAGGCTGCTTCGATCTGCCAATCACGATGCTCCAGGAGCTGTACCTGCGCCGCCCGCCCCGCCACCAAGGCTCCGAGCGCCAGCAGGATTGCCAGAAATATCTTGAGTCGACGTTCGAACATGCTCAACTATCTCGCCCCATTATACGCCATCGAATCGGCCTTGCGTTTTGCATCATCCGCGCTGGAAAAATATCCCGCGCGATTTCTGCAGTGGATATAAAATGATTACTCCCGCCAGCGCTGTATAGGCTGCGGATAGCAACATCTGCCTCGCCGCTGGCACGGGCCCGTGCATCCATCCCTGCACCATCAGAATCCCGATCACCAGCAATTCTCCCAGAAACGCGAAACTTAAATGCGTCAACGGATGCTCGCGATAGACCACCTCGCGCAGCCCCAGCAAAAAATACGCTGCCAACACATACCCCAACGCAAACAATCCCAGCGGATGCACCGAAAGCAAATCCTGAATCAGCCCCACGCCCATCGCAATCGCCAGCGTCGCCTGCGCACGCGCATTGAGCGCTACAAACACCACTGCAATCAATCCCAAATCCGGCTTACAGCCACGCACCGTCCAGAACGGCTCCGCCCCGCTCTGAATCCCCAGCAAAACATAAATTAGAATAAGGACTGGAACCCAACGCATTTCAGTAATCCACAAACAAGTTAAAAAATTTTCCCCTTCACACCCTTCACACTTTTCTTACCTTCTCACTTCCTCTTTCACCACCAAGACTTCCTGCAACTCGCTTAAGTTTCTCGCGGGCCGCAGGACGATGTCTACGTATAACGGCGCGCTCATCGATGTATGAATTGAGGTGATCTGGCCCACGGGCAGGCCGGCCAGGGGCAGCGGAAATTCCGAATCATCCAGCACCGCCCAATCGCCTGCCTGCAATCCTGCGGCTTTGGCTTCGGCGCCGGACAATCCTTGCAGGGCGGTCAGCTCATTATTGGCATGCCCGTATACCAGCGTGCGATCCGTTGCCAGGCGTGTGAGTTGAAAACTTCCATTGGATTGTTTCACCATTCGGCCGAACGACACGGAGATTGGACGTGAAGCTTTATCTGTAATCAACAAAACTTTGGCTCCGCCGGGGCCGGCACTTTGGATGCGACCGACCAATCCCACCGGACACACCACTGGCTCGCCCGCTGCCGAAGCTTCGCTTGCTGCTAAATTCAGCGCTTCGCGATTATCACTGTCCGACCCCACCACTGGCACTGATACGCAATAATTCAGTAATGTCCCCAACTGTCTTCGCTCCGCTGCCAATCGTCCCACGGCCTGCAATTGCCCGTCGAGCAGGGCAATTTCGGTTTTCAATTCCAGGTTTTCCGTGCGGATATCCGCGTCTTTCCGGGGATCGATTGCTTTATTGGAATGCAGATTCCCCAAAACCCACGCCGCGACTTTTCTCGCCGGCTGCGCCACCGGCGCAAAGAGCACCGAAGCATTCGCCCACGACGCCCGCCCGCTCGCCGGCCAGAAAAAGGCGCTGATCACGCACAGCACCATGAGCAATCCAAAAACCTGGTTGAATCTCCATCGCCGCATTGGGATGTGTCACTATAACGCCTCTGCAACTGATCCGCGCATCGATTCAAAAACTTTTGGAAACCGACTCGTCGTGTATCGAAGGAGAGCCGATCACGTCCTCGGCCCGAAACCCCGGGGTGAGGACGAGATCGGCTCTCCCCGCTGCGAAAAACTATCGGACCTTCAAATATTTTCTCATCGCGATTTGTCTTCTTTCCACCCGAATTGTAAATCAAGTTTGCAGGGCTTTGGGTCGAAATTTTATTGGGAGAACCTTTAATGTCCGCAGCGAAAGTGTTATCTGAACCGCCGGTTAAGGTGTTGGACGAAGCCGAACTCGTGCGTCAGGCCGAGTTCATCCTTTCTGCCCTCGACGCCGGCCAATTCCGCTTTAAAGAGCGCCGCCATGCCCCGCGCATTACTTATCGTGTCAAAGCCACCGTGCGCCTGCACAGCGATCCGGATGAAAGCGGCGGCAAGATCATCTTTACGCGCGACGTCTCCCCGCGCTGCATGGGCTTTGTCACGCCGCACCGCCTGCCGCTGGGCTACGGCGGCGTTCTTGAACTCGAAGACCCCCAGGGCAACGCAATCAATCTCGATTGCACCCTCCTGCGCTGCCACGAAACCGTGGATGGGTGGTTCGAAGGATCCGTCTATTTCAACCGCCCGCAGTGGCAGTTCACGCCAGATGCGTTGCCTGCGAAAAATGAAGATTGAATCACGAAGGTCAAATGCTCGATCGTTCGAAAGATTCTCCCGCCAATAGTTAGCGGCGGTGCTTAGTACCGCGCTCAATAGTGCTGTACAACGCGGTCCTTCGGACCCGCCGCTAAATAATGCGCGGATTCGAACATTGATTCGTCATTCGCTACGCCCACATCACCCACAACGTCCCCACCGTTACTGTCACAATCGTCAGCGGCACGCCCACCAGGCAATACGTCCCAAGCGAAATCTTCACACCCGCTTTCCGGGCTCCCTCTGCGACAATCAAATTCGCAATCGATCCCACCAGTGTGAGATTTCCCGCAAAGGTCGAGATCAATGCCAGGAGCTCCCACGATTGTTTGGAATGAATCGCTGGCGAGAGCAGCAATACCGCTGGCACATTCGAAACGATGTTGGACAAGACCGCGGCTACCCCAGAGAGCATGGGCGGTTTGTTTAAATCGATGTGCAGATGTTGGATGAAGGCGAAGATCTGATCCGTCAGATGCTGAATGTTCATCGCCCCGTTGACCAGGAATAGCCCCAGGAAAAGCAGAATCAACTCATAGTCCACCAGGGTGTACAGTTTCTCTGCCTTGGATCGTTGCGAAAACAGCAGTATCCCAGCTCCGACAAGAGCCGCCACTGCGCGATGCTCGCTCGCCCTGGCTCCCCGCGCCAGCAGGAAAAAAGTGATCAACCCTGCCAGGAGAACCAGTGTTTTAATGATCACCGGCCAATCCGGCTTACATGCTTCAGGTTTATCCACTACTTTGGATTCATTCTTCTTCGCTAACGAGCCGCGATAGACCAGCGCGATGATCAGGTAGCACGTCCCCAGCCCGACCAAGACCGGCAGGATCATCTTTATCAGGTATGCTCCGAACAGAAGATCGCTCGTGCTGCCGATGTACATGTTTTGTGGATTACCAATCAGCGTTGCTGCCGACCCAATGTTCGAACCGGTCGCCAGTGCCAGCAGATAGGGAATCGGGTCGCGCCCTCCGCGCAGGAGAGCAGCGCAAAGCAATGGAGTAAACGCCAGGCAGACAATGTCATTAGCCAAAACGGCTGAAAGCAAAGCGGACACCCCAATCAAGCACGCCAGGAGTGTCTTGGGTTTCTTCGCCAGATGCGTCAGTTTTTCCCCCACCGCATCATAGAAGCAGGCTTCGTGCAGCTGCGCCGAAAAGACCATCAGCCCGAAAAGCAGCAGCATGGTGATCGCATCAATCGAGTGCGCTGCCTGATGCACATCCAGCGCCCCGACCAGGAGCATTCCAACCCCGCCCACAACCGCGATTCCGGTCCGGTCCAAGGGCAACCAAGGGTATTTACCTAGAGCAAGCCCAACATAAGTAAAGGCGAAGACTGCCCAGGTTAGATCGTGTTGCAAACTCAGGTCCATTCAAGAGCTCCGGGCAATCTGGGGTATATTTATCATAACTCGATGAATAGCACAAGTTTATGTCAATTATGAATCCTGATTTGTTCGATTGACAGCAGCCTATCAGCAGAGGTATATTTTTCTCCCGCAGATCGGTTCTAAAATGAACTGGGGTATGGGACAGAGAAACGAAACAATGATTATCAGCGGCTTCTAGCCGTGGCACTTCCGGAGGTGGTTGGAGCCACTCCTCCGGAAGTCTGTTTTTGTGGGGTGGGGAATTCTTAAAACTATTAAATAACGAGGCACATGCCCGCTGGGTGAGCCGGGGCGTCCTCGCCTCGAATTTCGGGCCGAGGACGGCCCGGCTCTGCAAGCAACTTAAGGTCGCCTGTTTTTCATTGCCCCCTTTCGGTACAACCAAGCCATGAATTCATCGCGCGGACAATTCCGTGGCGAAGTTGTCGCCAATCTCTCCCTGTGTCGCGAACATTTCAAACTTATCCTGCGCGTCCCTGGCTTTCCATCCACCCGTCCAGGCCAATTTGTGCAACTGACCTGTGAAGATGATCTCTCGCTCCCCGAAGGGGAATGGCTTGATCAATCTTGGCCGCAACTTACCGGTATCGAAGTTTCGCAGCGCGAAGCATTTTTGCGTCGCCCCTTTTCCCTGGCCGGTCGCCGCGATGTAAATGGGGAGGCTGAGCTATCCATTATCCATCGCATTGTCGGCGTCGGCACCGGATGGATGAGCCGACTCGGTACCGGCCAAACGCTATCTCTGATCGGCCCACTAGGAAATTCTTTCCGCCCTCCCGCCGCTAACCAAACCGCCATCCTCGTCGGCGGAGGCGTCGGGATTCCCCCGATGCTCTACTGGGCCCAGCATCTCAAAGGCCATAAAGCCGTCGCCATCTGCGGCGCTCTTTCGCGCGAGTTACTGCCCTTGCAGATCATCGACGACAATAAAGAAGAGAAGCCAGAAGCCAGAACCCAGAAGCCAGCGGAATCAACTCCCTCCCCTTGTACTCAGGGGGATGGCACGGGTGGGGGTTCTTCTTCATCGTTCAGTTCATGCTTGCCCGCTTTTTCCATCGCCGAATTCGCCGATTGTGGCATCCCCTCTCTGATCACCACCGATGATGGCTCCCTTGGCACACGCGGCTTTGTCACTGCTGCCCTTACCGCTTATCTCGATTCCATCAACGATCCAGCAGTCATCTACACCTGCGGCCCGGAACCCATGATGAAAGCCGTCGCCAATATCGCCATCCAGCGCAATATCGAATGCCAGGTCGCCGTCGAACGCGCCATGGCCTGCGGCATGGGCACCTGCCAAAGCTGCGTCATCCGCGTGAAAAAACCCGACCCCGCCAAACCACCCCTGGCCGGCTCGCCCTGGTGTTATCGCCTGGCCTGCACGGACGGTCCGATCTTTACTGCTCAGGAATTATTGTGGTAAGAAACTTTCCCATCGATATTTAGCGGCGCGTCCGAAGGACCGCGCTGAACAGCGCTATCCAGCGCGGTGCTACGCACCGCCGCTAAATATTGCGAATGTTTTGCTCATTGGTTATTCGAATTCGATTCATCGTTCGAATTTCGAATTTCCAGGTGTCTTTCCGCCAACACCAAATCCCCCGGCGTCGTGACCTTCAAATTCCTTTCCTCCCCCTCCACCAGATAGACCGGCTTCCCTGCCAATTCCAGCAATTGCACGTCATCGGTAATCTTCTCCATCGGCAGCGGGCATTTTTCATACGCCGCCAGCACATCTGCCCTTCGCATGATCTGCGGCGTCTGCATCGCCCATAGCCGATCGCGCGGAACCGTGCGCTCCACGCGCGCTGGCAAAGGCCCCTGGGCTTCTTTAATGGTCAGCGCCACCGCCAGCGCCGGGGCCGCACACCCGTATTCCCACGCCGCCGCGAGCGTTCGATCAATCAATGCATTGGAGATCAAAGGCCGCGCTGCATCATGAATCGCCACCCATTGGGTTTTTTCCGATGCCGCCAAAATCCCCCGCTGCACCGATTCCGCCCGACATGCGCCACCGGCACAAATCCTAATCCGTCCATCTTTCAGCAATCCCGCAATATCGCGATCCGCCCCAAAATCATGCCCGGTTACCACCACAATCTCCTCGACATCCCCCCGATCCAGAAACGCTCGAAGCGTGTGATACAAAATCGGCTTGCCCACCAAGGGCTCGAGCAATTTATTCCGCCCATATCGCCGCGATTCACCCGCAGCCGGCAAGATCAGTGTGAAAGGATGAATAGGCATTTCATTATTGATTGTTGATTTAAATAGCCGGGACTCAACGAGTCCCGGAATTCTTCGGGGGTCGTTGACCCCCGGCTATTCTTGCGGACTAAAGATTAATAGATCAATAGCGCGCCAAACAATTTAAGAAACTCGTGGGCCTCGCGCTCCCCCTGAACGCGCTGGTGCCGGCGTGTTTCTACCGCTGCTATCCGCTAGCCGCGCGAAGATCATCCTTCCCGCCGCCGTTTGCCGCGAATTCGTGACCAGCACCTCAGCTTCGCTGTTGATCAAAGGCCTTCCCTGCTCCACCACCACCATCGTTCCATCTTCCAGATAACCAATCGCTTGGCCTTGCTCTTCGCCGGGCTTGATTAGATGGAGGCGCAGCACTTCGCCTGGGAGGGCAGCGGAACGCAGCGAAGTTGCCAGGTCATTTAAATTGATAACGGTAATGCCGCGCAGATTGGCGACTTTGTGGAGATTGAAATCGTTGGTGAGCAGGCGGCCTTCCATCTGCTTGGCCAGATCCATCAATTGCTGGTCTACGGGCGTGCGGTCATCCTGCCGTGTGGAGGATTCGTAAAGGTTTAATTCCACACGCTCATTGCCGC
The DNA here is from genome assembly GCA_036490535.1 of Tepidisphaeraceae bacterium. GTDB lineage: Bacteria > Planctomycetota > Phycisphaerae > Tepidisphaerales > Tepidisphaeraceae > DASXDR01. The sequence goes on from DASXDR010000071.1 coordinate 22,333, forward strand.
GAAGTCGTTCCAGCACATCCAGCCCGCGCCGGCCGCGGCTGCGTTTGAGCTTGTCCTCTGAATCAGCCACCAATTGTAATTCATCCATCACAAAGCGCGGCACGACCAATGTGCTCTCAAAAATGCCGGTGGAGGCGATATCGTCGATCCGTCCATCAATCAACACGCTGGTATCCAGGATAAATGGCTTAGGTCCTTTGGCTTGCCTGCGGAATTCGACGTAGGGGATGACGAAGCGGAAATCGTCCTTGGTTTGGAGAATGAAGCTGATGGCCAGGTAGCAACAGATCACGCCGACGATGAGATCGATCGAGGTGCGCAGCGCGTCGACGGTTTTGTTATCTAAAAGGCCTCCCGCTTCGGGGCGCGTCTGGTCGAGTAAGAGGGAAACGACGAAGGAGAGGGCGTAAGCGATGAACAAGCCGACGATCAGGCCTAGCACCGTGCCGGAGAAAATCAATAATTTTTTACGCGGGGCGAGGATATCGATGCAGATGATGATGACCGCCAGAATGAGCGAAGCGCCCAGGGCGAGCCAGACATAGTGATAGAGCCAACCGATTTGCTGGTAGCGGGCTGGATCGTGGGTAAAGAAGAACCAACCCACGGCACCCATGAGAAGAATAAAGAGAGCTCGGATGATGCTGAGAAACATAGAGGTGCGCTGCCTCCATGGAATCTTAGGGGGGGTGACAGGGCGGAGCAAGGGAGGGATTCATTTGTGGAAGCGGTATTCTCAATAATAGCCGGCGGTCAACGACCGCCGGAATGAATTCCGGGACTCGTTGAGTCGCGGCTATTGTAATTGCGCGTCATTGCCTCTTTCATTTATCGCTTGTGACGAGATTTGAACTATTATCCCGGCATGGCGCAGCGGACATGGGCAGCACAACAGCGATGGGCGCCATATTTGTTTCTATTGCCATTTGGGGCGGTGTTCGCGGTTTTCTTTGCCTATCCGCTGGGGCGGAGCCTGGTGCTGAGTTTATATAACACCGCTGGGCCACGGGCGCAGCGATTTGTGGGGCTGCATAATTATCGGTTTTTATTAACGGACCGCGTCTTCTGGCTGGCGTGTGCTAATACGGTTGCATACACGATCGCATTCTTAATCATTCAAATTCCGATCGCCCTGGGGCTGGCGCTGCTGCTGAATAATCCGCGCTTGCGGGCGAGAAATATTTTTCGTTTTTGCTTTTTTTCGACGTATCTGGTGGGGCAAGTGTTTGTGGCGGTGGTGTTTGCGATTTTGTTGGATGGGCAACAGGGATTGCTGGGGCAGGCGATGCGGTGGTTCGGATTGCCGGCAGTCGATTTTCTCGGCGATCCGCGTTTTGCGCTGAGTGGCGTGCTCCTGGCGGGGGTCTGGCTCGCGACTGGTTTCGGCATGATCTATCTCCTGGCGGCGCTTCAGGCAGTGGATCAGGAGTTATACGAAGCTGCCGACGTAGACGGTGCTGGAAAATGGTCGCGATTCATCCACATTACGCTGCCTGGTGTGCTGCCGGTGCTGCTGTTTCTGGTGCTGGTCGGAACGGTGGGGGGATTTCAGTTGTTTGAATTGCCTTATGTTTTGTTTCAGGGAGCGGGGCCGAATTATTCGGTGCTGACGATTGTGATGTATCTGTTTATGACGGGGTTTGAGGGCGGGAATCTGGGATATGCGTCGGCAATTGGGTGGATGCTGGTGTTGCTGATCGCGATATTTTCGTTGGGGCAGGTTTGGATTTTACGCCGGGTGGTGAAATGACGCGCGGGCGCACGAACATTTTCGCGATTACGGGACTGCACGTTGTGGTGGCGCTGCTGGCGCTGGTGGTGATTACGCCATTACTGTGGCTCGTGTGCGCAGCGTTTAAGAATGGCTTTGATCTTTTCAGTTATGCATTTGTTCCGTGGGGGCATTTGGATCATCTGACACTGGATAATTTTCGCATGCTGGCGCGGGAGCAGCCGTTTTTTCGGTGGATGGCCAATTCGGTGTTTCTGACGTGTTTGCAGACGGTGCTGGTGGTGACGTTTTCGTCGATGGGCGGTTTTGCGCTGGCGAAGTATCGGTTTTTTGGACGGCGACTGGCGATGGTGTTGATGGGATTGACGATGTTATTGCCGTCGCAGGTTTTGCTGCCGAGCATGTATGAATTGGTGTATCACCTGGGGTGGATGAATAGTTATGCAGCGATTGTGGTGCCGGGGTGCATGAGCGTGTTTGGGATTTTTCTGTTTCATCAGGCAATGGGGGGAGTGCCGGATGAATTGCTTTGGGCGGCGCGCGTGGATGGGTGTTCGGAGATCAGGTTGTGGTGGGAGATTTCGCTGCCGATTGTCAGGCCGATGACGGGGGCGTTTACGTTGATGAGTTTTCTGGGGGCTTGGAATAGTTTTCTTTGGCCGCAGATTGTGCTGCAGGATGCGCGGAAGTTTACGTTGCCGATTGGGCTCGCGTCGTTATTGGGGTTGCCGGAGTATCAGGCGCATTATGGGATTTTGATGGCGGGGACGATGTTGGCTATTGTGCCGGTGGTGGTGGTGTTTTTTGTGTTGCAGAAGGATTTTATTGCGGGATTGAGCAGTGGGGCGATTAAGGGGTAATGCGAATGCAGAATGATGAATGATGAATGCAGTCTTCGACTTCGCTCAGACCAGGGAATGCAGGGCAGAAAACGCGCCGATTAAGCAGCCTTTAGCGCGATGCGTTGTGTAGAAACGGTTTGCGTTTCGGGTTTGTAGAAGATGACGCGGGAGCCTTGGTCTTCGAAACTGAAAGAGACTTCGAGCATGTGACTCAATGCTGATCGGACGGATTGCTGGTGATGAGGTTCGACGTAGAGGAGGAGGAAGCCACCGCCGCCGGCACCGAGGAGTTTACCGCCGGTGGCGCCGGCGGAGCGGGCGGTTTCGTAGGCGGTGTCGATGAAGCTGTTGGAGATGGCGTCGGAGAATTGGCGTTTGAGGGTCCAGCCTTGATGGAGCAGGCGGCCGAAATATTCTAAATCCATGGGGGAATTCAGCACTTCGATTCCCTGCTCGACTAAGCCAGCTAATTGATTGAGTGGCGGGGTGATCGCGCCCTTGGAGGTGCGCTCCAATTGAGATTGGACGACTTCGTGGGCGGTGCGCTGCAGGCCGGTGTAGAACATCATCAGGCGGCTATCCAAGGCGGCGAATCGTTCGGCGGGGAGAACCAGCGGGGAGGCTTTGACGCGGTTTTGGCCGGTGAATTGGAGATGCTGCCAGCCGCCGAGGGCGCAGGTGTATTGGTCCTGCAGGCCAACGCGCTCGCGGATGATGTTGCGTTCGACGTGGACGGCTTCAGCGGCGAGCTGCTCGCGGCTGACGATTCGGCCGGCGAAGGCGTGCAGGGCGTGGAGCAAGCCGACGGTGAAGCTGGAGGAGGAACCCAGGCCGGTGCGGGCGGGGAGATCGGAGACGACGGAGATTTCGACGCCGCCGTCGATGTTCATGAATTGCAGGCAGGCGCGGACGGCCGGGTGCTGGATTTCTTCAACGGTTTTGCAAAGCTCGGTTTTGGAATAGCTCACGCGGATGCGGTAGTCGAAAAATTCGGTCAGGCGCGAGACGGTGACGTAGGTGTATTTGTTGATGGAAGTGGCGAGGGTTGCGCCGCCGTGCTGGGAAAAATGCTCGGGGTAATCGGTGCCGCCGCCGAGGAAGCTAACGCGGAGTGGGGTCATGGTGATGATCATGCGACCTCTCTTTTTTCGTGGGGGGGCAGGAGAATGTTTTTGTTGGCGATGAACCATTGGATGGTCCACTCGAGGCCTGCTTCCAAAGAAGTCAGTTTCAGCTCGCTTCCAGATAGCCGGGAGTCAACGACTCCCGGAATTCCGGGACTTGTTAAGTCCCGGCTATTGAGCGCGAGCTTCTGGCGCAGCTTGGTGATATCCAGGCATTTGCTCTTGGCGCCGACGTATTTGCTGGTGTCGTATTGAATGGCGTCGGCGGGGTAATCGACTATATGGCAGATGGCTTCGGCAAATTCGCGGATGGTGTGCTCGGCGCCGGCGCCGAGGTTGATCAATTCATTTTCGCAGGTGTCGCTCAGATGCAAGAGCAGGTCGACGAAGTCGTCGATGTAAACCAATTCGCGTTTCTGGTGGCCATCGCCCCAGAGCAGGACAGGTTCGCCGTAAAATTTGCCGCGGAGGATTTTGCGGATCAGATCGAAGATGAAATGCATCTGTCGGCCGTCGGTGTGGTAGCCGGGGCCATAGAGGGTGGAGGGGACGGCGATGAAAAAGCGCAGGCCGAATTGTTTGGCTAGCGCGAGTTGGCCGACGTAGAGCATTCGCTTGGTCATCGCGTAGGTGAAGAGGGAATCGATGGGCGAGCCGAGCAGATAATTTTCTTCGGTGAGGGGGAGATTGGGGTCGTAAGCGCAGCTGGTGCCGATGGAAATCAGTTTGGCCTGTGACTGATGCGTGTGCCAGAAATCCAGGAGATGCGTGTTGATCTTCTGGTTGATGATCCACTGCTCGCCGGCGTGAGTGAGGCAGAAATCGCCGGCCTGGGTCCAGGCGGCGAGATGGTAAATGCGCTCGTACTTGCGGTCGTTGAAATTGAGCAGAGAATCGACATGGGTCAGATCGCAATTGCGCGAGTTGATGCGGACGACATCGTCGCCGGTTTTTTCGAGGGCGGCGCAAAGGGCGCTACCTAGGAATCCGGTGGCTCCTGTGACTAGAACGCTCATACCGCCACCTCGACTGGATCAACGGGAAAGAAAAATTCGACGCCCTGTTCGATCAATTTCTGGTTGTTGGCGAGGATTTCCTTTTTGAAATTCCAGGCCAGGACGTAATAGATGTCGGGATTTTCGCGCAGCTCGGATTCGATGACGATGGGCAGGTGCATGCCGGGAGAATAAAGGCCGCGGCGGAGCTGGTTTTTTTCGACCAGGCATTCGATCAGGTCAGAGCCGATGCCGAAGTAATTCAGCAGGGTGTTTCCTTTGACGGGAGCGCCCATGCCGAAGACGCGCTTGCCGGCGCTACGGGCATCCTGGAGGAAAGCGAGATTTTCTTCTTTCATTACGGCGATTCGTTCCGCGAAATCGAGGTAGGTTTGCAGTTCGTTGCAATGGCCGGTCTGCTCGGCCTGGATCATTTCTTGCAGCCGAGAAGATTGCGGACGGTTGCCAGCGTGCGTGACGAAACCAATGATTGATCCGCCGTGGATGGGAGAGAGATAGGCGTCGAACATTTCCAGGCCGTGGCGGGCGAGAAGCCTCTGAATCGTTTCGAGATTGTAGTAAAGCAAATGCTCGTGATAGATCTGGTCGAAAGCGAGGTTTTCGACGATGCGCTTCATGTAAAGGAATTGCACGACGAATACGCCATCGTCAGCCAGGGCGCAGCGGATGCCATCGGTAACGCTGTGGAGTTCTTCGAGGTGGAAGAAAACGCCGGCAGCGTTGATCACATCGAATTTTCGGTTCAGGGATTGAGCGACATTCAGATTGAAAAAGGTGTTGAGCGTGGGGATGTCGTGATCTGCGGCGATTTTGGCGGTGGTTTTGGAGGATTCAACGCCCAGGCAATCAAAGCCGAGGGATTGGAAATACTTGAGCTGCGTGCCATCGTTGGAGCCGATGTCGAGAACCGATTTGGTTTTTTTGTTTTGGGTGAATCGCTGGTTTACTTCGCTGGCGATGCGGCCAAAGTGTTCGGAGAGGGATCGGGTGATGCCGGAGAGATAAGTGTGATCTCCGAACATGGTTTCTTTGGGGACCGTGAAGTCGAGCTGCGCGGTTTGGCAATCGGTGCACCAGACCACGCGCAAGGGGTAGAGTGGTTCTTTTCCGACCTGCTCGGGTTTTAGAAAATGGTTGCACCAGGGCTGCTGGCCCAGATCAATCGCTAGTTCTAGCTTTGTCGAATCACAAACGCGGCAGATCATTTTTTTACCCTTCAGCCTTCATCCTTGTCTTATGCTGCTGCGCGGTGGAAGAAATTTTCCGCGGCCATGTACGATTCGGGCGTGCCGATATCGATGAACGGAGCGAGCGTGGCGTGGCCGTAGAGGCCATGGCCGATCCAGAGCGGGAAAATTTCACGCTCGATCGAGAGAGGCCTGCGGCGCGGCAGAAGATTGAGCCATTTGGTTTCGAAAAGATAAAGGCCGGCGTTGATCAGCCCGGGGCCTACGTTTTCGAGCTTTTCATCAAAGCAGGTGATTTTGCCGTCGGCGGCGACGCTGACTTTTCCGAATCGGCCGGCGTCATTCACGTGTGTCAACAGAATGCTCGCGCGGGCGTCGTGGGAAACATGTTCATTACTAAAATGGTGCAGGTCGGCGGCGCAGTAAGAATCACCATTGATCGCGAGCACGGTGTCACTGTCGCATAGATCGGCGGCAGCAGCGATGGCGCCGCCTGTGCCCAGTGGATGATCTTCGCGAGAGTAGGTTAATTGCATCGAGCCGTATGAAGAGCCAAACGCCATCTCGATCTGCTCGGCCATGTAGCCGGTGCAGATAACCGCCTTGGAAACTCTAACCAATCTCAATTGTTCGAGGAGATGCGCCAGAAATGGCCGGCCACAGACATGGGCCATGACCTTGGGTCGATCGCTCACGACGGATCGCAAACGCGTGCCAAATCCCCCGGCAAGGATGATCGCTGTGACTTCTGACAAGCCCGGCATGATTTTATTATCGGACGGAAAGGCTTGAAATATTGATCGGAAATCAACCATGTAACGATTGAATGTCAGACGATTGCAATTAGATTAGGATTTTGAAGAAGGATGCAATTCAAACTAGAATTTTTGCCTGATGCCCAACGCGATCTTAAGCGGCTTTCTCCAGATGTTGGCCGTCGGATTATGCGAAAGATCGTTGGCTTACAAAACGATTTAGCCGGCGATGTGAAGCGTCTTATTCATTACACGCCGGGCTTCCGATTACGAGTGGGAGATTGGCGGGTGCTGTTTGAACTCTCTGGTTCGACAATTATTATTCATCGAGTTGTGCATCGTTCTCAAGCCTATGATTAGGACATAGCCATGCGTAAAACAAAGCCTGAAATGTGGACAAAGGAGAATGGTCAGCGGTTTGTGCTGGTGCCATTGAGTGAATTTCAGCGATTGCAGGAATTGGCCGAAGACGCTGGATTGTCTCGGATTATGAAGGAATCCAAGCAGCGTCAAACAGGCAAACCAACGATTTCCCTTTCCAAGATGAAACGCGAGCTTGGTATATCGAGCCGACGCAAAGTCACGGCTGGGTAATTGCAGAATCAGATATTCTTGAATTGCGTCCGCCCCAGCATTTTATAGCCCGTCATCAATTCGCGAATGCCATCGTCGATCGATCGCTTAGCGGCGAAGCCAGCTTCGCGCAGGCGCTGGTTGGAGACGATGTAATTCCGCTTATCGGGGTCGGTGCCGATGGGGGCGTAGTGGATGTAGAAATTGGGGACGTATTCTTTAACTTTTTCGGCGAGTTCCTGCTTGGAAAGGTTGGCGGCGTCCAGGCCCACGTTGTACGGGCGGCCGGCCATTTTGCTGGAGTTTTGAATGCAATGCAGGAACGTGTCGGCGATGTCGCGGATGTGGATGTAGTTACGCTTGAAGTCCTTTTCGAATAGCACAATGTAACCGTCGGTCATGGCGGCATAGACGAAATGGTTTACGAGCAGATCGATGCGCATGCGCGGCGAGGTGCCGAAAACCGTGGCCAGGCGCAGGGTAATGACGTTTGGACTTTGCAATAATTCGCTTTCAGCCTGCACCTTGGTGGTGCCATAGAGGCTGATGGGATTGAGCGGTGTTTCTTCGGTGCAGAATTCGGTGCCTTTGCCGGTGCCGTAGCCGCTGTTGCTGTTGGGATAGACGACCAATTGGCTGGGGGAGCGAAGTTTGTTGATCAGGCGGACGGCTTCGAGATTGGTGGTGCGGGCAGACAGTGGATCGCGGTCGCATGCTGGGGCGCCGACGATCGCGGCTAATGGAATAATCACATCGGCTTTGGCGACGAGCGGCGCAACCGCAGCTTCATTGCGTGCATCGCCGAAAGCAAAATGAAAGCGCGGATTAGCGCAATACTGCATTAACCCGGCCGGGCCAAAGGTGAGGTTATCCAAAACGGTGACGTCGTAACCTGCAGTCAGCAGGTGATCGCACAGCACGCATCCGATATATCCCGCTCCGCCGGTGACTAGAACTCGCATCATGTTTTGACTCAAAAAGGCTAATTGTCCGATAATCTCGCTATCGGCTTATCGGCTAAAGGCCTGTGAGGAGTTGAGTTGCAGGTCGACGAAGGGCGCCATTTGTGTTACCGGAATTACAGAAGCCCTTCGGCAGTCGTGATCAATTCCGGCATGGCCTGGGTGACTTGTTTGATCAACGTCGGAGTGATCCCGAAACGCTCGATCTCACCTTGCTGTAATTGCTGATGCAAAGCGGTCAGATTAAATCCGTGACCCGCCTGGCAACTGATCGTGTCAGCAACATAGACCAGGGTAGGGAGCAGGCGATGCTCTTCGGCGAGGGCGGTGGGCTGATGATGATACCCAGCGGCAAGCTGGCAGGGGCGCGGGAAACGCCATTGCTCGGCGATGGCCATTCCCACCATCTGATGGTCCGCTCCGAGAATCTGCCATTCAATTTGCGTGAATTCTCCGGCGGAATCCTTGGCTTGCTCGCATACTTTGGAAAATTCGGCAGGTTTGGCTTGCAGCCAGACGAGAATGCCGATGTCGTGGATCAGACCGGCCAGAAAGGCTTCGCCAGCAATGGGTGCATTGACCTGCTTGGCCAGCTCGCGCGCTCCAACGCCGACGGCTATGCAATGTTTCCAGAGATCGCGAGCATTAAACCCCTTGCACAAAGTGGCGCCGCGAAAGAGCTCGCCTATCGACGCTGCGACGGCAATGTTTTTCACAGCATTGAGCCCGAGCATGACGATGGCTCGCTCCATCGAGCCGATCTGCCCCGGAATGCCATAAAACGCGCTGTTGGCGGTTTTGAGAATGCGCGAGGCCAGTGCCGGATCGTTGGAAACCAGGTGGTGCAGTTGAGCCGCCGTGCTGCGCGGATCGTGCACGAGATCAATGATACGAGTAGTGATTTCCGGCAACGTGGGGAGATTTGAAACTTTCCCAATCGCCTGCTGAATCAACATCCGACTATCTGATGCAACCGCGGTCATAATAAATGTCATCGACCGCTCAACCGGATTGGTTTATCAATCAAAACTGGCGGATAAAAGCCTTGATCGTTGCGCATTCCTGGGCTTTGGAAAGGGTGGTAATGGTGTATTTGCCGGCAGCAGCGGGGATAATAAATGTTTCAGCGAAATGGACCTCGAATGGCTCGAAAAGCTGATCGGGGCTTTCCACCAGAGCTGCATGGCCCTGAACGAGATTTAATACATTCACGCTGCCATCAGTGTCATGGGGAACGGTATCGGTAAACCAGTGGCGATGCGTTTCGATGAATTCCAGCGGATGCAGGCCGGTGCGCTCACTGCGCCAATCAGTATGGTTTTCGAGCGGTTGGATTTTGTTAATCAGTTCGGAGTGGGTCCAATCATGATCGCGATCCCATTGGATGACCTGTCGGCCCCGGCTAATGTTGGTCGGGCGCGGGACTCCATCTAAACCCAGTCGGCCCCAATCCCATAGCTTGAATGTGAAAATGTATGGCGTGGCGCTGATCTCCAGAACTACCGTCTCGGCTCCCGAGCAATGCACCGTGCCGGTGGGAATGAGGAAATGATCGTGCGTGCGCGCGGGCCATTGGTTGACAAATTTCTCAACTGGAAATGGCTCTCCTGCACGATCCGCGCTTTCTAAAGCATCAAACATCTTTTCCGAGTCGATCCCGTTTCGTGTTCCGAGAAACACGCTGGCATTTTTCTCGGCGTGAAGGATGTAATAACTTTCATCCTGCGTATAGGACAGGCCAAACTCTCGCTGGGCGAATTCGACTGTGGGGTGAACCTGGAAGCTCAGATTTCCGCCGCCGATGGTATCGAGAAAATCGAATCGGATGGGAAACTCCGCGCCGAAGCGCTGGTATACGCTGTCTCCCAATAGGGCGCGCGGTCGAAACAGCACCAGATTCATCGCCGGAATTTCCACGCGCACGCCCTCTGCAAATTCCAGCAGTAAACTGTTCTCTTCCGGCACGCAATCGAACCCCCAGCCGTAATTGGGCTGCGATGGATCCAGATCAAATTGCTTTTTCATCCATTGCCCGCCCCAGGGCGCGGGATCGAAAAACGGGACGACCCGAAAAGGGCGACGGGTTGCTGCATCCAGTGTTTCGCGCAGTGCTGCTCCGGTAATCAATTTGGGATCATTGGCAATCGTGGTGTCCAGCAGGAAATCCCATCGTTCAATCGTCGCCGCCTTCAGTCGATCGCATATTCGCCAATCTATAAAAAACGAGCGTTTATATTGCAGCGACGGCTTGAGCCCGCGGTTTTCAACGCCGAGATTGGAAACCTCGCCGCGCCGCTGGCGGAGCTGGCCTTCCCAGCGGGGCATGTCGGCGTAAATGATCAGATCGGGTTTGCAGCAGAGCAAAGCGCCGGTGCCGAAAACGATGATGTGCTCCGCGCGGGATTCAATCTGCTGGCGATATTGCCGAACTTTTTCGCCATCCACAAAATCCGCTAATTCCAGAGTGGAAAAATGTCCAAACAGGGGATCGTTACCGCCGAGCCACGGCGCTACGAGGCGGTCAATCTCTTCGGGAGATTTGAAGACATATTTCGTATGAAAAAAATGCTCGACCTCCGGCAATCCCTGCGCGAGTTTTACCAGTATGTTCTCGCGCAATCCTGTGTAGCACTCCACGGCAATGATCAGGCGATTTTCAGATTTGGCAGCGATAGTCTGACGAATCTGCGCGCAGATTGCTTCCCAGCCACGCCAGCATTCGCTCTGCTTTCCTGGCGCCGCGGCGATAGCGGGATATCTGTCATAACTGCTGCGCGGCATATTTACGGATACTCCGCGCGCAGCGTGACCAATCCCCAGCCCGGAACATCCACGCTGGAGCCAATTGGCTTGCCCGGCTGCTCCGCCAAATCGCTGAGCGAAGTTTTCGCCGGCGCTGGCGATGCCCAGGTTAATTTCGCCTGCCGATCTTTGCCGGATGCTCCGAAGAGCCGCACGATCCAGCCTTTTCCATCATCAGCGCATTTAATATCCTCTATCAGCACATCCGCAGGTTCCACGCGTAAAAGCGACAATCCCGCTGGCAATTCCTCGCTGCTCGCCGCTGCAATCAGCGGCTGTGTTAATCCTGTACTGAATCGCGCTGCTTCGGCTGCGTCGTATTTCCCATGCGGCCGCAGCGCATAACGAAATGGAACAATCCCCTCCTGATACGCCCGGTAATTCGTGCCCCAATGGTTGTTCATCACCCACGAATAAATTTTCTGCGTGGGCTCGATATGCGTCCGCCAGACGCTCGGATCTCTCTGCGATCCCAGCAATGTGGACAGCTTCCCGAGCTCCACCAGAGGCGCATCGAGCGTGGCCAGCGTGATTCCTTCCTTTTTATTTGAGACATCCGCAAACCGTCCCACCGGCAGCCAGTTCTTACACGCGCCGGGCAACTGATCTATCTCCGGGCGCATCGAAGCGAGCGGAATATCCAGCCGAATCTGCCCATCCGGCACATTGAACGGAAACGCGAAACTCACGCTCTCTTTCGATCCGTGCTGCGCGAATTCGCCACTCGGCTGCCCTTGCCCCATGTGTGGATTGAGCGCGACGCGTTTTTTATCCAGCGTGTCGGTAATGCGCATATAATCATCGCCTGCCGCCAACTGAATTTGCCGCGTGAGTTTGTTACAGCCCGGCGCGGCCGATTCCACCTGCAGCGTCGCCACCAGTGGGCCATCGTCTATCACCGTAATCTTGCCTGGATCAGCCCCGCGCGCATCGGCCGGATTCGCCCCGGGCAGATATACATAATCATTCAATGGCTCGCCGCCCGCTTGCGCAAAATCATTCTTAATATGGGATGACGTAAGCGTACTGATCCCGCCCGTCGCTGGGTCGACGCTCACACGAATCATGCCATTATCCAGAACATTTCCATGAACGCCGACGGCTACATGTGGCGCGAATGTATCGCCTTGCGAAAGATTCAGGCGAAGTGTCGCCAGCGGCGGAACATCATCCACACGCACCGCCAGATCGCCGTCAGCGAGCCGTTGTGAAGCCAGTTGATGCCCCGCCTGATCCATCACGCGATCCCGCCCTGTACTTAGCCCGGCCGGAATAATCGCTAGCTCACTGCGCGGCCATGAGGTCGTATTGATGATATCCACACTACTTTCTCGCTTCGCTGCAGTCGGTGGACCATTGACCGCTTCAGCGAGTAAGTTTTTCGACTCCGTTTCACTATCCATCGCAAAAGCGCGTTTGAAATCCCACTGCGCTTTGGTAAACGCCCATTCCGAATTGCTCACGCTGCACCAGGCACCCCAGGTATGCTCCGAATACAGCAATATTTTCCGCCAGACCTCATTGAACGCCGCCGCCGGAAAACGCTGCATTCGCCGCATCGCATCGACTGCTTCGGCCTGCACCAGTCGCTCCCCATTATTCCGATTGATTCCGGTCTCCAATGCCGAAGACCCGGAACCATCTTCCCAATATGGTGTCAAATCCCCTTTATATTCCGGCAATTTATCCCCATACTTTTTCTCAAACGCCGAGAACGCATCATGCACCGAAGCGATGCAAAATTTCGGCCAGGCGTATTCGTTATTCCAATTCATAATGAACTCACAAATCGCCTGGTCCGGCTCCCCATTATCCCCATGACCTGCCCAACGGATGGCGGTGATGTCATACGGAAAATGCACATCATCCAGCCGCTGCTCGTAATCACCGACCCACTGATCTGAAAAATGCTGAATCACATGAGACAGGCCATATCCCCACCAGGGGACCCATACGAGAATCTTGTGTTTGCCGGAAGGGGATATCCACCAGAAGGGTTTGTCCTGCCATTGCACCATGATGGTGCCGATGCGGTCGAAATGATTGGGGGCTAATGAAAAATAGCGAACTCCTGCCTGGGCCATTGCTTCGGATAGACCCCAGGTCATGCCGGGGACATCGCTCTGCATGGCCGAATCAATTTTTACGCCGGTTTGCGCGGAGAGCTGTGTGGCATAGCGGAATAGCTGCAGCAATTCTTCGGGTCTGCACAATCCAGTTAATTCATTGGCGTACATGCCATTTAAACCGATTTGTCCTTTTCTGATCGCAGCGATGAGCGCAGCCTGATCTGCTGGCGGCGCTTGATGTAAGAATTGATCGGTGCTCCAGAGCACTTCGGTGTTCCAGACAAATCGTGCTCCTTCTGGATAGTCGGCCGTCTTTTGCGCAATCGCCATCGCTTTGCGCAAATTGTTCATCTGCTTTTGCTCGACGTCCGCTTGCAGAGCGGTGTAACCCAGATCGTGATGCGAGTGCGGCATCACATAAATCATCATCTTTCGCACGGGTTTGAGCGTTACCGAGGTTGTCGAAATCTGCCCGCCTGCTGCGATAGTGATCGCGACTTCTTTCGGCTTCTTCACGGGCGGTACGAGCAATTCAACATTCACTGTTTTGGTATCGACGAGCCTCTGCACCGAAACTCCCGCCGCCGAGATCGTCGCGTTCACGGCCGGCCCCGCGTGCCGCAAATTCATCTCAATCGGCTGCCAGTATTTTCCGTTCGACTCCACCAGTGCGCGCACGGTTCGCGCACTGCCGATCGTAAATGAATCCAGCTTGATGAGTTTTGTTCCCTGCGGCGCCGAGAGTGTGATCGCATCATAAAGCACCCAGCTTCCCTGCGCATTGACGATATCAATCAGGTTTGGCCCGGCCTGAAGCAGATCGGACGAAAACGGAATCTCAAATTGATACGGCTTGCCCTGGGTCGCGTCGTGTAAGCCTTCCTCTGTGCCGCGCGGCATGGGTTCATCAAATTGCTTTCCATTAATCACCACGCTCAACGTCGGCGGCGCGGTCGCCTGCGTATCCACCAAGGCCACGCGCAGCACGCAATTTCCCGCGGGCGCTTTTTCGCCAAGCCCAAAAATGATCGAAAATGTATGCGCCCTTTTTCCCGCCCAGGCATCGACTGGGCCGGGATGAATGAATGGCCAATCCTTTGCTGGATCGGAACTTCCCACTACAAATACCGGGTCTTCGCGATAATTGTGCACATCTTGCCCAGCCAGCGCAAATTCGTTGTACTGATGATCTTCCTTGCCAATCTGCCAAAGCGTCTCGGCGCTGATCCGAGCGCATATGGTGCACAGCATCCCAATAATCACGATCATCCAACATCGCTGTCGCATGAAGTTCCTTTCCGCAATTGACTAAAGATTTCTGGCGTCCCGGTAATGCCATCTGCATTCAGTGCTTTTAAAACAGCCCCGCACACCGGCGACATCTCTGGCGCGCGCACTTTTACATGGGGCGAACGTCGCTGGATGGTTTCAATGAGCAATTCCTGAAACGGCGGGCCCGAAAGCGCCAGTCCTCCCACCAGAATCATCTCGCACGGGTTCGAACCGAAAAGATCTGATGCTGTCACACTGACGAGCAGCGACAATTCTTCGGCCGCCTCGCGCATGATTGCCGTCGCAGCGGCATCGCCCTGTTTCATTGCTTCAATTGCCCGCGGCGCTAATTGCCCGATTTCTTCGCGTGAAAGGCCCTGATTATGTACGCGATCAATCAACTCGCGGGGATGTTTCAACTCCAGGAAATCAAAAACAATCTGCCGGAGCGTCGTTGCCGCCGCTCTTCCATCCTCTGCCCGCACTGCGGTTTGTATTGCCTTCGTTCCTATCCATGCTGCGCTGCCCGCGTCGTCGGCGAGCGCACCCCATCCACCGCACCAGTAGCTTTGCCCATTCGCGTTGATGCCGAAACATGCCGAGCCTGTTCCTGCAATCAGCACTATTCCCGGCCGTCCGGATAGCCCGCCTGCCAGCCCGATGATCGCATCGTTATCCACGATGATCTTTTCAACTGCTTTTGCTTCGGAAATCTCGCGAACAATCGACACGATATCTGCACGATCGGCATCGTTAGAAACCCCGCACATGCCCAGAAAAATCGTGGTGCCAGCTGCAATGGCTTGATCACCGTGCGCCTGCATCATCGCCGTCCGCAGATTTTCTCTTACCTGGTCGCGCGAATAATGATTGCGATTGCTCGACCCCGCGCATCCAGTACCCAGGATTTTGCCGATGTGATCTGCCAGCAGCGCGCGGGTATGCGTTCCGCCACCGTCGATGCCCAGGTAATGCTGCTTCACGTTTCCGCTCCCGCTTTTCGCCAGGATGCTTCGATCTCTTCAAGCGATCGGCCCTTGGTTTCCGGTACCATCGCCAGCACAAAAAACACACTCAGCAAAGAGCAAATCGCATAAATCGCAAACGTGCTCGCGGGACCCCATTTATTCTTCAGCACCGGAAAGGTCTGCGCCACCACAAAGCATGCTACCCAGATCATGAATACTCCCACCGAACTAGCCCGGCCGCGAATTCGCGCGGGGAATATTTCTGTGATCAGAATCCACGGGATCGGCCCCATCGCCATCGCAAATGCCGCTACGAAAATCAGCACGCACGTCAGCACCGCCGGCCCGGTCGCATGCTGATGAAACAGCCACGCCACTGCCAGTAGCGAAACCGTCTGCACCGTCGCGCCTACTACCAGCAGCGGCTTACGCCCTGCTTTATCCACCAATCCGATCGCGACGAATGTAAAAACAAAATTGATTGCCCCCACCCAGACCGCCGAGGCAAAAGCGCGGTCGTTACTGCCGCCGGTCGCCCTGAATACCTCCGGCGCGTAATACATGATTGCATTGATCCCGCTGAACTGCGAAAGAATCGCCAGGAAAATCGCGATCAGCAGCGGCATCCTGAATTGGCTTTTGAACAATTCCGAAAAGCGCCCCTCTTTTTCTCCTGCGATATTGGCTAGCTCCGACATTTGCGTTTCCGCTTCCGTCCCGGAAACAAAATGTCTGAATACTTCAAGCGCCCGATCACGCTGCCCATTCATCGCCAGCCAGCGCGGACTCTCCGGCACCAGAAACAGGAGAATCAGAAACAAAATTGCCGGTAGCGTCTCGGACCCCAGCATCCAGCGCCATCCCTGATTCTGATTCCAGGTTAAATCCCCATGTCGTTGAATCAGCAGATTGGCAAAAAAGACGAGAAAAATTCCCGTGACAATCCCCAGTTGAAACATTGATCCCATTCGTCCACGCCATTTGCGCGGCGAGATCTCCGCGATGTAAAGCGGACAAATCATTGATGCCGCGCCGATGCCCAATCCGCCCACAAATCGGGCCGCGATAAATTCCGAGAAATGCCGCGGCAGCGCGCTGGCAATTCCCGAGCCGGCGAAAAGAATCGCGCACAGGATCAAAATCGGCTTGCGCCCAAACTTATCGCTCAAAAATCCCGCGCACATCGTTCCGGGAATACACCCGAGGACCGCGCTTGCGCCGGCCCATCCTTCGTGAACCGGATCGAGATGAAAATGATCCCGGATGAACCCCACCGCTCCGGAAATCACCGCGGTGTCGTAGCCAAATAGAAATCCCCCGATCATCGTGACCAGAATCGCCAGAGCCAGCATTCTTCGCGAGGAATCAGCGGCTAAATCTGCAGAGATGGTTTGTGTATTCTCGCTCACGCCGAATTAATCATAACCAGGGTTTCTATTTGTTCAAACAATTAGGATGAGAGGCAAGGGCGGCGGGAAGAATTCCAGAATTCGTTGAGTCCCGGCTGTAAGAATTAAGGCGTTTAACTTTTCGGCCGGCCCAAAGTTAGCGTCAACGTATAACGATCCGTGCGATAATAATTCATGTTGAACTCAATCACGCGATTATCCGCAGCGAAAATTACGCGTTTGCGCAGCAAAATCGCTTCGCCAGCACGGACATGCAGATCGCGCGCTAGCTTTTTATCCGCGCGTAAGGCGGTAATTTCCTCGCGTGAAATCACCGGCGCTGCTCCGCAAATCCCGCCGATGACTCGGTATAGCGGGCGGCTGAATTCTTCATTGCCGCTGATGTTCACGGACGGATGCAGCCACGAAACGGCCAGCACAGCCGGCGTGTTGTCCCATCCACGGATTCGTCGCAGCTTCCATACCAGTGTGCCTTGCTTGATACCCAGGGCGCCAGCGACTTCCGGTTTGGCTGGTTCGCGGATCAGTTGCAGGCGAAAATTCTCCACCGTAATTCCCTGGCGGCGCATCTCTTCGGTGAAGCTCTCCCATGCTTCCAGACTGGTATGCGGCGCCTTGGAAGAGACGCGCGTACCGACCTTGGGGGTGCGCGTCAGCAATCCCTCGGCTCCAAGCCGGGTCATGGCCGCCCGTAGTGTATTGCGGCTTACACGAAATTCCTTGGCGAGTTCCACTTCCGATGGCAACAGTTTTCCATGGCGATATTCCGCGCGATGCAGCAGTTGGCGAAGCTGCTGCTCGATTTGCAGATGCAGCGGCTTGCTGCTCTTCCGGTCCACCCCGAGCTTTTGTCTAACCGCCTGGGTCATCGCTATAAATATAACCCGCGTTGTACGATTGCGCTAAATTAAGCAAAGGTCTGTTTCATGAGAGCTTTTAAGATTTTATCTACTGTATTCCTCGCGCTTCTGATTCCCATTCCCGTTTCGGCGCAGGCGAAATTCGATGTTCATGTGATTGATAAACTCCTGCCGGCGAATCATCCGGAGATTGTTTATTGGTTCTGGCAGCACAATACGCTGGAGAATCAACAGTATTTGCGCGACGTTGATAAGATGGCAGCGTCGAGTCCTTATTCGATTGCGTTCTTCACTGCGCGCGATGGGGTGAATTTTTATGATTTCAAAGCCATGCATGAGCCGTTCGCGCAAACAGTTCGCGAAGCGCACGCGCATGGGCTGAAGATCGGCCTGCAGCTGTGGGATTACGGCAATCCCTTTAATACTGAAATTCCTACTGATGGCCGGCCCGTACCTGCGGGATCGCATCTTTCCAAAGACCAGGCGATTGCTTTAGTTACCGAAGGGCAGGTGACTCTCGATGCTCGTGGCCACGCAGAGTATTCCGCCTCCTGCGTGAACGCGCGTAATAATTCGCCTTTCCATAGCGAACTGCTGAAGGTTTACGCTTTTCATGAAACATCAGAAGGCTTCTATCCAAAAGATTCCCTGATCGATCTAACCAGCTTAGTGAAATCCACCTCGATCGATGCAAGCCAGGTAAAGGTCACGATCAACGCTCCGGCAAAATTAAAGGGTTGCACCGCGTACATCATGGTGGCGCACTACTACAACGCACCTGATCTTTTCAATAATGTGATGATCGATTTCTATCGCGATGCGCTGCAGCACTATGCGGATATTCCGTTTGATGGGACGGCACTGGATGAATTTGGCTATCTGCTGGTGACGTTGGATAAGGGGCAGCCGTTTCGAGATCGGTTTTATGGCCGATCATTTGCTGATGCGTATCGAAAGCGCACGGGGACGCTGATGGCGCGGGGACTATTTGATATGCGATTTGCTCCTGAGGGAAAGCCTGAAGTGCGGATGCGGGCGATCAATGAATATTTTGATTTGCTGCGCGAAGGGCCGATGCGCGTGGAGCAGGCGTTTTATGAGATGTCCAAGAAAATTTTCGGGCCTGATACGTTTGCCGGTGATCACGACACGTTTCACAATTACATGCGCACCGATGATCTGTGGCGAACGGGATTTAACTGGTGGCAGATTCCGCGCGAGTACGGGCAGAGTGATGAGAATTGGCCCATGCCACAGCGTATGGGGTTGATTGCAGTGCATCCTGAGCCGATTGCGATTGATATGTTTTACAGCCGTAGCATGAACGCGTTTGTGCAGAAGGCATTTCGCGATGCGCGCTTTGATGGGCGGATCGATTATCACGCCTGGAATGACAACAGCGGGCGGTGGGGGATCGATCTGGCGGATACTCAGAAATATGCAGCGATTACGGATGCAGAGATGAAGATCCGTTTGTTGAATCATTTCAAACCAGCAGCGCCGAAGCTTTCGGTGCTGGTGATGTTTGGCATGCCGGCGCTGATTAACTGGTATCCGGATGAAGCGGCGCGGAATCCGTGGGATATCAACGGTAGTTTGGGAATTGAGCAAAAAGCATTGGATATCTGGAAGGCGGATTATCCATGCGCGCTATTGCCGAGCGATTTTATTGATGAGGGGAAGGTGAGCATGGATGCGGAGAATCGGCCGGTGATCAATGGGCATACGTTTGATTGCCTGGTGTTTCTCTATCCGCAATATGCCAAGCCCACGACGCTGCGGTTTCTGGAGCAATATGCCCAGGCTGGCGGAAAGCTGATGCTCGAAGGAAATGCCACGCGCGATTTTGATGGCAATGACATCAGTGCGCGATTCCAAAAAACCGCTGATATAGCCACCGTGCGCGGGTTTGATATCGATCAGCTTGCGAAACTGCAGGCGAAAAAGAATCCGCTGGCGGATGGGGCGTTCATGGAAGATGGGTCGGTCATTTTTACGGATTATCCATCGTGGCATAAAAAGGAGGGTAAGCCTTTCACGATCAAATTGGCCGGGCATGAATTCACGGGGAAATACGAAGGAGTTTGCGCGATTAAAGCCGATCAGGATGGCAATCTGGAAAAATTTGTCTGCGGCGGATTCACGCAGCTCAGCCGGGATGGGCAATTATTATTTTCATTACCTAAGTCCGCGGATGTGGTGATCGAGCGGCGCAGCGGCGGGGATTATGAGGTAACGGAGGTTCGGCCTTAGTAATTGAACTAATCGCTTCGCGGGATGATGCGCTGGCAGAGGTGCTGAAGGCTTCGATAAACTCAGTTGAGCGCGCCACCGCCGGTGACGAGTCGAAGTTGTCAGGTAAGATATTTGTATGAATAAAATATTTGCTTATTTCGGGGCAGTGGTTGGGGTCCTGATTTGCGGAAATTTTTGTGCTGGGGGCACGTCAGCGACGACTGAACCGACAGAAATTCGGGACAAACAATTGGCTCGCCAGATTGTTGCGGATTCTACGCTGAATGATGTGGATCGGATGGCTCATGAATTGTTGCGCACGGGTTTCAACGCTGGCACGGGATATTCCGGCACGTGGATCCGTGATCTCAATACGTTCATTCAGGTATCGCTGCAGGTGAATCCGCAGAAGCGTATTCGCGACGCATTGTTGATGTTCTTCAAATTCCAAGGCGATGATGGAGACATCATTGATGGATTTGTGCGGCACGATCCGGCTCAGCCAATTCATGCTGAAGACAGGACTTCACCGCTGGCTCCGGGGTATATCGCGTTCAAAAATTCCGTAGAAACGGATCAGGAATCGTCGCTGGTGCAGGCGATTTTTAAATATATTTCTGTCACACACGATCAGAGCATTCTCGATGAGCGAATCGCCAATGCGACAGTGGCGCAGCGGTTGGAGCAGGCGCTGGAATATGTTCACACGCAGCGATTTGATTCAGAACACGGACTGGTATGGGGCGCGACTACGCTGGATTGGGGGGACGTGCAGCCGGAATCGCCGCGGGGGGTTCGGCTGGATGATCGCTCGCATCGCGCGCTGTCCATTTATGACAATGCGATGTTTCTCATTGCCATCCATAATTATGTCGCGATGCCGGGCGGGAAATGTTCGCACATCGATCGCTGGAAAATGATCGGCCAAGCGCTGCACAACAGCACGCGCAAATATCTTTGGGATGCCAAGGATGAGAAATTCATTCCCCACGTTTATCTCGCCGGATCGCCCTTTCCGAAGGATTTCGACGAGAACGCTATTTATTACCATGGCGGAACTGCTGTCGCGATCGAGGCCGGGCTGCTCGATCGTCAAGAAGTTCTCGAGGCGCTGCATCACATGGAAATGGACGTGAAATTGGCCCACGCTTCATCGATCGGGCTCACGATGTATCCCCCTTATCCGCGCGGCTTTTTCAAAAATCCACAGGTGAGCAATCCCTATAGTTACCAAAACGGCGGCGACTGGTGCTGGTTTGGCGGGCGGATGATCCAGCAACTGATTCGCTACGGCTATATTGCTGATGCATATCGGGATTTGAGGCCCATGGTGGAACGAGTGAAACGCACGGGCGGTTTTTACGAATGGTGGACGCGCGATAATCAGCCGCGCGGCTCTGGGGATTATCGCGGGTCAGCGGGTGTTCTTGGCGAGGCTATTGAAATGCTAGACCAATGGGCGCGAAAACAAATAGCGGATTCGAACGACAAATAACGAATCCATTTTGAATGAAACGATGGCGAGCCGATTAAAGTGCGTGGCAAAATCGGCATCACCTAAATTTCCAGATTTCTGTAGCCTCGACTCCTGGGCCGGGTTTTCTGCTTAGCGTCAGAGGAAACAACCAAGTAAAGAAAGTAAGCTCGTCGCGATGTCGCCAATCCGCCGTGTGACTTTTTCGATCTTCCTCTCTGCATCGGTGATTCTTTCTGCCGTTTTGTCCCCACAAGCCCGGGGCGGGGACTGGTCCAGCGTTCTGGGGGTGGCGCATGTCGACGGGAAATATTTTCTGACGCGCGACGAAGATTTTCTCAATGAAGGGGCCGATCAAATTCAGGCGGTCGGTACCAGGACCATTAAGCTATATCTTAATCCCAGCGCGCTAGCGCGTTATCCCTGGAACAGTCGTTGGCCGAGCAACATCCACAGCATTGTCGATCTGGCCAGGACCAAATATTTCCGCAGCGTCTTTGCCAAGCCATTTAAAAATTATATTTTGACGACTTATTCATTTGGCCGCGAGGATCAATACTGGGTGATGTCGCTGACCGCAGCTGATGAAGCGGATGAAACCCATCAGTTTCATGACCTGGCGAAATATCTTCTCGCCACCTACAACGGCACCGGCAAAACTTTTGTCCTGCAAAACTGGGAAGGGGACTGGTCGCTGCGCGCCGACGATCAGGGTCATATCTACAACACCCAATTCACGCCCACGCCGAGGGCGATTCACAACATGATCCGCTGGTTCAATGTGCGACAGGCGGGGATCGTGCAGTCGCGCCGCGAGGTTCCTAATACCGATGTGCACGTATATCAGGCAGCTGAATCGAATCGCGTGCTCGATTCCATGGCTGGCCGACCTGGCGTGGCTAACAGTGTGCTGCCCTATACCACCGTCGATCTCGCATCTTATTCATCATGGGATGCACAGGACACGCAAGAAGAATTGGGCAAGGCGGTCGATTTCCTCGCAGCGCATTTGCCGCCGACCGCGGCGTTCGGCCGCAATACGCACAGCGTTTATATCGGCGAATATGGAGCGCCCGAGAATGATCTGGGAACAGTGAAAGTAAATGAGCATATCAATAACACCCTGGCGATTGTGCGTGAGAAGCAATTGCCCTGGGCGATTTACTGGGAGATGTACTGCAACGAATTACAGAATGGTTTTAAGCCGCCGGTGAATGGGAATGATAAAGCGTGCCGAGGGTTTTGGCTGATCAAGCCGGATGGCACACCAGCAATGGCCTGGCATCGATATCGACAATTGCTGGCCAGCTGCGATCCGGAGCTAGCCACCACAGATGCGATCAAATCAAAATTACACTTGGCTTTCACCGAGAATTTTTCGCGCGAGAATGGCTCGCAGGTCCCGCCGGCTTGGTCGACCGCGCATCATGACCGCGATGTTGATATACACGTTGTAGATAATCATCTGCGGATGAAAATTTCCTCAGGCGAAAAAAAATCGTGGGCATCAGCCACTCTGGATTTGAAAAATTTGCGCGCCCTCAAGCACGGCCTGCAACCCGGCGATTATTTTGAATTCACCATGCGGCGACTTTCCCCAACGGGTTCTTTAGGCACAGAGTTATTTGACTCCGATCAATTTCGCCAAGCAGCAGGCCTCTCCCAAGGCCCATCTTCTTTGCAAGCATGGAACGGCATTACCTCGTTTCCCATTTCTATTAACGAGCAAGGCCAATTCACCCAATTCGATTGGAATCAGCCACACCGGATTGGCGTGCATTTCACCAGTGCCGATGGCCATTTCGCTACCTTTGCTTATTACATTGATGGGAAATACGCCGCTTCGTGGGAAGCGCCAACGAGTAACCAGACTTTGGAAAAGATTGGACTTTTCTGCCAATCACAGAAGGATAACGGTGACTTCGAATTTTCCGATTTGCGGATCTATAAGCGCGGCGGCAAGTCAGCAGTCGCCGAAAATAGCGCGCCCGTTGCTCCTACTGCTGCAGCGGAACCTGCCTATGCTGCGAAATAACTCGGGAAGCACTCTTAAATTCAGCGGCGATAACGCCGACGATTGAAAGCGCCAGCCATTGCCAGAAGTGGTAACGCGGTAATTGGCTCCGGCAGAGTCATGGAAATGTTCTCTCCATTGCTAGCTGTGTCCCCGAGCATGAAGAGGGCATAGTCGTCGGCGTTGACTTTGCCATCATAATTAAAATCGCCGGTGGTCCACGTGGTTCCCGTCGGTGATATTGCAGACAAGTCGGCGGAATTGACGACGCCGTCGAGATTGGTGTCGCCGACCCAGGTGTATTCAATGTTGATTTGCGAGCCAGTGTCTGCGTAACCGAGCGTGGTGGAACCAGCGCTATTGGCAGCAGCGGTGGAGGAGACGATGCCGGCGCCGTCCCATTTGCCGGCGTCGTAGCCGCTGGTGAGGTCGTCGGCGACGGTCGATATGGGCGAGGCGCAAATGTAATTGAGAACCAGGCTGTTGTCTGTCAGATCCAATGTTGATCCATTGCCGAGTTGAAATGAGGAGAGAGTAATAGCACCGATGCCGGGAGATAATTGAACGAAGGCCTTGGATGTGGCGTTTCCAATGGTCAGGGCGTTGTTTGCCGGCAGCGCGGAAGCGGCGGTTAGCAGCATTATTCCGCCGAGAACGGTAGTTGGACCGGCGTAGGTATTGGCACCGCCGAGCGTGAGCGTTCCACTTCCGTTTTTCACGAATGATCCGCCGCCAGCGATATTGCCAGAGAAAATCGAATTTGCAGTGGAAGACACGGTTAGCTGGCCGGTTCCGAGTTGGATGGCGGAGCCCGCCGGGCCGGTGAGCGAACCGATAATCTGATTTACGCCATTGAGATTAAACGTGGCGGCGGTGGCGATAGTGAGCGGAGTTGTTGAGGGTAGGACCGATGCGCCTGGCGCGGTGTTGGGAGAGTCGGATGTGAAAAGGTCCTGAATTTGCGAAGCGTTCAGAGCGCGGTTGTAAATCTGAATTTCATCGAGCATGCCATTGAAATCGACGGTGCCGTCGCCGGCGTAGGTATCGGTGGTGATGCCGAAGGAGACGACGCTGCCTTGCTCGATAGCCTGCTCGAAACCAGAGTTTCCGCTGGAGAGGGCGACGGGATTTCCATCGACATACATGGAGTAGCTCCCAGTGGCATCGACGTAAGTGACCATGTGCCAGGTCCCATCGTCGACCGAGGGGGTGCCGGGGGCGGCTTGGAAAAACCCGCGGCCATAGCGCACTGCCGACGGAACTCCGCCCGCACCCGGCCCGTTACCATTGCCCAGATAGAAAACGCTGTTATCCCAGGTCCAGGTGCTTCCATCGCTTTTGTCCATGATCGAACCGCCGGGCGTGGTGGTGCTCACCCAGGCGGAGAGGGTCCAATTGCCAGCGCCGCCAGTGTCGGTGATGGGATTGTTGACGACCACCGAGCCGCCGTTCGAGAGTTTGACGGCATTTCCGAATTTGCCGCCGGAGACGATAGTGGCATTTCCTTCCAGCGTGCCGTTCATCGCGGCCCCACCCGTGCCGCCGTTGATGACAGTTGATCCTGAGACGTTATCGAAGGAATAGGAAGCGAGCGGTTGGATCGCGATAGCCGCTGCTCCCGTAATGGGATCAAGCGTAAGCGTGCCGGCACTGATGGTGGTCGGGCCGGTATAAGTGCTGGCGCCGCCGAGCGTGAGCATACCGGAGCCGGATTTGGTCAGGCCGCCGTCGATGGCTGGGGCAGTGGAGGAGTGGAGCAGGGGTTGGTTAATGGAGACGTTATAGGTGCTGGTGTTGATGTTCGCGCCGGCATTGATGGTCGCGATGGTCAGGTTTTGCATCAGTGTCGTGGAATTGGCCGAGGCGGTGATTCGGCCACCGTTGAAGTTGAAGGTAGAGGTGCCCAGCCCACCGGTGATGGTGGAAGTGACCAGTGAGCCAGCGTTGAGATTGTATGTGCCGGAGCTGAGTGGGTGGTTAGTTGCCAGAGAAATGTACGAGGCGGTAACCGTACCGCCAGTTTGATTAACCACGCCAACGCCGGCAGAACCGGTCAGGCCGGCGGAGCCTTTGCCGACATAGAGTGAGCCGGATGTGATACTCGCTCCGTTTTGGACGTTGAGCGTGCCGGCGCCTCCAACATCGCCGAGAATGAGTTGTTCTATGCCTCGCCCCGTATTGCTCAGTGAGCCGGCAACGGTCAATGTCGCGCTATCGCCGGTGTAAACGCCCACGGAAAACCATTCGTTGTAGACAGAAAATGATCCTCCGGCGGCAACGGTGATCGTGCCGGCGCGCTCATTGAAGATCAAACTGGTAAACGTATCCTGGCCGGTTAGGGTGAGGTTTCCTGTGCCGGTTTTACGGACGATCTGGTCGGCTCCGTAATCACTGCTTGGGTTGCCGCTGATGGTTGCACTGATCGTGGCATTGACATTGGTGGTGATGGCCGAATCCGAGGTGAATATCAGCGACACACCTGCCGCACCGGCGATGGTGTAATTACCGCTGCCGGCTGCGTTGAAGACGAGGGTGTCGATGGGAATATTTGTGCCGATCGTTACGGTGCCCGCTGCGCCGTTGCCAGCGCCGAATGTGGCGATCTGCGTGCGCTCGGGGCCGTTGAAGGCGTAGTTGGTGCCATCAGTAAAATTTGCGTTGGTAAGATTCCAAGTGCCGCTGCCATCGCTTGCGGTGGAGCTGGCGGTGTTGGCATTCCAGGTGAGCCAGGCAGTGGGAAATACGGTGTTGATGATGGTGCCAGCGTAGGAGCTGACGCGTGAGTACTGGCCACCATCGCCGAAATACCCGGGCGTGTCGCCGGTATCCAACACGCCGATGAGCGACCAATCGCGCAGATTCAAATCCTGATCCTGCCCATTATCCATCCAAAGGCCGCTGCCGCTGTCCCCAGATTGCTGATAACCCAGAAGATATCCGTCTTGCACAAGCCGAGAGCTGGCATCGGCGTTGACATCAATAAAACCGCCGTCGGAAAAAGCGATATTAAAGCCGCGATGGAATGCGACGTTGGTGCTATTGGTGCCGCTGTTCAGCTCTCCGTAATAACCAAAGCCGCCAAGCTGCTCGAGATTTCCGGTTTCGCTGGAGCCGGTATAAATCTGGCTGCGCTCGACGCCCTGCAAAAGCGTGATGGGGCCGGACGTGGCGCCAGCCAGGTGAACCAGCATAATGTCGCTGCTGCCAAAGGTCTGGTACGTGTCGCCGATGTAATTCGTGCCATACACATTCACCTGTATGTCGTTGGCCGGAGCGAGCGTGCCGTACCCGCCCGTGCCCTCGACAACGTGCTGCGCGGTCAGCACCCAACCGTTGCCGAGATAAGTGGCGGTTCCGCGAGTGGAGTTGTCATAATTGGTGATGAGCGATTCATCAGTGAATTGGCCGTAATTATCGGTCAGGCCATTGACCGATATCGCGCTCGAGCCGGGGTCCGTGCCGTTCCAATCGACGGCCCAGGCTGGCGAGCCGGCAAGAACCACCCCTATGATTGCAAGGCCGATTTTTCGCTTGGTTGCATTTCTCATACTCTCTCCGAGCCATCGTAAACACATTATTTCGTGGCAATTGGTCCGCCAATAGGATCGCCGATCGTGGGCCAACCCTCGGCATCCCACAAAAGCTGGCAGATGCGCAGCGAAGCGATTCCCCAATAATCGTCATCGTAAAAATGATGCACGAGCCAATCCTGATTGCCGGCATGGATGATGGCGCACGAGCCCGGGCCGCGCATCGGGCCGTTGCTGGTGAGCATAAGTGTACCGCCGCCGTCGAGCATGGATTTACCGTTACGGTCGAGATAGGGGCCTTGGATATTTTTAGATCGACCCACCGCGATTTTGTAATCGCTGAATGAGCCGCGACAGCAATGGTCGAAGGAAACCCAGAGATAATACCAATCTCCATGCCGGCGGATGTAACCTTCCTCGAGGAGCAAGCCGTTGGGGCGCGAGGCGATGGTCAGGGGTTGGGGTTCAGCCGCGAAGGACAAGCCAGTTGCGGGGTTGATTTTTATCAGTTTGATTCCGGTCCAGCAGGAACCCAGGACGAGCCAGGGTTGATTCTCGGTGTCGAAAGTTAGGCAGGGATCGAGGGCATTCCAGTTATTATTGATAGGTGTTTGGACCACACATCCGCGATCAGTCCAGTGATATTTTGGATCAGCTGGATCGAGGGTTGGGTTGGTCACCTGGCCAATCGCCGAATGAGTCACGCCGAAACTCGAAGAGGCATAATAAATGTGATACTCGCCGTTAAAAAAGGAGATATCCGGAGCCCAGAGAGAATTACCGCGGTGGCGAAATGGGTTGGTCCAGGCAGGGGGTCTGGAAAAAACCGTGCCGGCGTTTTTCCAATGAAAAAGATCATTGGATGTGCGGATTTCGATATCGGGTCCGGTGGAGAATAGATAGAAAGTATTTCCGCTCTGGATGATGCTGGGGTCGTGCACACCCAGCACGCTGCCGGTCTGGGCCAGCGCGCGGGTCGCAAAGAGCAAGCTGATAATCAGAGCGCAGAGAACGAAGAAGCGCTTCATGGTTTATCCAACCTATAGAGCGTGACTGACAGAGGCGGAGCATCGAGAGTGGCGTTGGTCACCGCAAAATCTTTTTCGGCGATGACGACTGCCGGCGGTTTGCCGGGGATGTTGCAGGCTTCGGGGTCCGTGCCGCCGATGATCCACTGCCTGGCGTGATCGGCGAGCGGGAGGCCGGCGATGGTGAATGCCTTATCTTGAT
This sequence comes from Tepidisphaeraceae bacterium, assembly GCA_036490535.1. Lineage (GTDB taxonomy): Bacteria > Planctomycetota > Phycisphaerae > Tepidisphaerales > Tepidisphaeraceae > DASXDR01. The sequence continues at coordinate 50,387 of DASXDR010000071.1, forward strand.
TCGTGCAATTGACTACAGCGATCGTGAGAGCGGATTTGTTCTCATCAACCCACGCCGCCGAGACATCCAGGTTATCTGGCTGCGATTCAACCTGAATCGGAATCGTGCCGAAATGATTGCGGTACATTTCGAGTACCAAACCCGTAGCTTCCATCGATGCAGCAGTGCGATTGGTTTTGATCGCGCCAAGCACGTTGACGGTTTGCGCGTAATTGGCCATGTAGAACAAGTCGCTGTTGCGGAAATATTCGTGCAGGCCGCGGGCGACACCCAGGCCATCTTTGAGATGATATTGGGGGCCGATCTCGCCGTAGAGATAATTGCCATACCAGTAATTCCATTCATCCATGGCGATGCGAATATGATGGGCCGCCAGCGTGGGAATGTCGTTTAGATATTCACGATGCGCCGCAGCGACACGCTGGATTTCATTGGCCAATTGCGCAGCGTGGGCGGGGACGTCCCGCAGTTCCTTTACATAAATGTGTTCACTCAGATACGTCATGTGATCGGCGCAGTGGCTTAGCATGGTCTGGTCCCACTCGCCGACGGCGCCGACGGCAACCAGTTCTGCCTTGGGATCGATCTTCCAGATCGCATCGGCAACCGCGTCGTGCTTTTTCACGTATTCACTCAATGGCATATGGCCAAGCTGCCAGCCGCCGAACATTTCATTGCCCACAGCGAAAATGCGGACATGGAATGGCTCGGGGTGACCGTTAGCGGCGCGGAGCTTGCCCATTGGCGTGTCGGCAGAGCCGTTGAGATATTCAACTTCCTGGGCGGCCTGCTTAGCGGTGCCCAGTCCGGTGTTGAGCGCGACGTAAGGCTCGGAATGGAGCATGTCTAAAAGATGCATGAATTCATGGATGCCGACGTCGTTATTTTCAACGCCGGTCCAGGCGGGATTTTTGCGCGGCGGGCGCTGATCGCGCGGGCCGATGCCATCGCGCCAGTTGTAGCCGCTGACAAAATTTCCGCCAGGCCAGCGGTAGATGGGGGCGTTGAGTTCCTTCAGAAGATCGACGACGTCGCGATTCCAGCCATCGATATTGTCGCCCGGCATGATCGAGATCGTGCCGATGGTGAAAGCTCCCTTGGCGGTGGTGAACACTTCGAGGCGGGCGTTGTCGGCGTTGGCAGTAGCGGTGAACTCAAGGGGATAGGATTGGAAATTCTCGGTGAGCTTGTCGATCGTTTGCGTGAGGGTTTGGCCGTTTTCGCCAACGAGGCGCACGGTGACGGGGGTGTCGCCCGAGAGCACGATGTGGCCAACATATTTCATATTCGCCACGAGCGCTAGTCCATCCTGCGAAAGGCCGGCAGGCGAGCCGTCCTGGTTAGAGTGAATCATGGGCGAATGTTCACCGGTGAATGGGTGCGTGGTGTCCATCGTGACCGTGCCAGCCGGGCCGATGACTTTCCACGGAGAGGCTTTGAGGAAGTGATAGTCGCCAGCGTTCCACTGCGGATCGTTGCGCGTGCCCCATGGGTCGAAATGATCGGTGACGGGGAAATAAAACTTGCGATCCTGGAGCATCTCCGCCCAGAGGCCGCCGTAGATGGAGCGGCCGAGATGCTCGACGAATTGGCCGTAGATGTATTTGGAGATCGGCTCGAGTTGTTTTTCGGGTTGCAAGGTGACCGATGCGGTATTGCTGTCGTTTGTCGCCTGGGCGCGGACCCATTTCGCACTAGCGACCAGTACCAGGCAGGCGATGAGAACATACACGCCCATCCGCTGACATCTCGCCAAGATTGGATCGATCATTGAATTCCCTTCAAAAATCAATGTAGGGGCGGCTTCAGCCGCCGTTAGTAAGACCGGCGGCTAAAGCCGCCCCTACATTTTTATTGCGACATTTATTCCAACGCTAGTGAACCACTTCCATAAATCAAAAAAAGCGGCGGTCCGCCAAGAAGGCGGGCCACCGCTAGGGAGGTAGATAGCTTGTTTACCTGCATCGTCGTCGTCGAAGGCTCATGCCAAAGGCGCCCACGCCGGCCATCGCCAGAGCGATTCCCGGCTCAGGCACGCTCACCGTCGGCGGCTTCCTATAAGCCGCCCCGAGCATGAAGAGCGACCAGTCATCGGCATTCACTTTCCCGTCGTAATTAAAATCATTCCACCCGATGCTGTGATTCATGTTGTAAAGATCAGTCGAGTCCACCGTGCCGCTCAGATCCGTGTCGCCGGGCAGCGTGTACGCAACTTCAAAATTAGTGCCGTTGACCAGATAGCCCACCGTGGTGATGCCGTTGGAAGCAGCAGCATAGGAGCTGGTGATTCCTGCCAGGTCCCACTTGCCGTTGTCATAGGCCGACTTGAGATCATTGAGCAGCGTCGCCGCGTCGTGGCCGGTGACGGTGGTGTTGAAGTTTTCGGTGTTAGTAGTGATATCAAGCGCGCCGCCGGGAGCGAGCACCAGCGTGGCAGTATTGATTGCTGCCGCGGGTTGCAACTGCAGCGTCGCGCCGCCAGCGACATTGATGCTGGAGGTGCTAGTCAGGCTTGCGGCCAGAGACAGCTTGCCGCTGGAAACGCTCGTAGGTCCGGTATAGCTATTGGAACCGCTCAGCGTAAACGTGCCTGTTCCCGTCTTGATTAATCCGCCTGTCCCCGAAATCGAGCCGGCGAAATTGGTGGAAGTGTTATCCCCACCGAGGGTCAATGTGCCCAAGCCGAGATGCACGAGACTTCCCGAGACGCCGGTGAGCGAGCCGATGGTCTGGTTATTGTCATTCAAATCAAACGTCGCTCCTGCCGACGTGATGACCAGAGCCGTGTTTGTCGGCAGCAATTGGCCGGCCGCGCTGGTGCCACTGGTAACTACATTGCTGCTATAAAGCTCCTGCACCTGCTGTTGATCCAGCGCCGTGTTATAGAACTGAAGCTCATCCAGATCGCCAGCGTAATTGACATTGCCGTCGTATGCGGAATAAATGTCAGCGTTGAAGCCGATGCGCACTACCGTGCTGCTATCGCTCAGGCTGAAACCGGTTTCAGTGGCAGTGGTGAGATTACCGTCTACGTAAATGTCCTTGGCTCCGCCATCATCAGTGAAAGTGAGCAGGTGCCAGCTGCCATCATCCACAGCGGTACCACCCTGCTGGAATCCGCCGCTGTTACGAACCGCGGTTGGAAAAGCGCCCGGCGTGACACTGGGCGGATTAGAACCGAGATAGAACGTGGAGTTGTCTGCGTTAAAGGTATCGCCGCCATTGTTTTTCGACACGAATGCCGAGCCATCCACCGTGGTATTCACCCACACGGACATGGTCCAGTTGGCGTTGCCACTCTGGTCAACGATTGGGGAATTCACATCCACGGAGGTTCCGCCGCCGTCGAGTTCCAGGGCATTGCCAAATTTTCCGGGAACCAGGCTCGCGCCGGAGTAGCCGGAATCAGCAATGTTCACAGTGCCGTTCATCGCGGTTCCGCCCGTGCCGCCGTTGACGACGACGTATCCGCTTTGCAAAGCGCCGCTGTTGACTGGATTACCCGTGCCATTGCCGTTGGCGTTATCGTTGATGTTATCAAACGAATACGAGCCAACCGGCTGCGGCACTACCACCGCGCCGCTGGGCAGCTGCAGTGTGCCGCCGTTGATCGTGGTGCGGCCGGTATAAGTCGAAATGCCGGTGAGTTGTAGCGTGCCGGCGCCATTTTTCGTTAAGCCGCCATCCACGGTAGCACCGAGAGACGCCGCGTGGATCAACGGCTGAGGGATCGTGACGTTATAACCATTGGTATTAATGATCGCCCCGCCTGCCTGCACGTTGGCAGCAGTGAGGTTACTCATGAACGTCGTGGTATTTCCCGTGGGTTGGAGCAGACCTCCATTGAAATTGAAGATGCCCGTGCCGGAATAGTGCACGATGGATGGAACATTGAGCGTTCCGCCATTGAGGTTGTAAGTATAAGTTCCGCTCGAGCTGCCTTCGCCGAGGATAAGCGTGCCCGTGCCACCGACGGTCGTGCCGTTATCACTGTAGAAAGTGACCGTGCCGGCGTTTTGGTTGACGGTACCGTTGCCGGTGGTGTTGACCACACCCATGGCGAAATTACCGTTGCCATAAATATTGAATTGCGGGTTGAGTGCGGAATTGGCATTGGCGTTGAAGTTCACCGTGCCGCTGCCGCCAGCAAAGACGCCGACTTCAAATTCGGTGAAATCCGCCCAGTTCGTGTTCACGGTTCCGCCGCTCATGTTGAATGTACCATTGCCTACCAGGCCGACCGAGAACCAGTAGGTGGAATTGATTGTCCCACCGGTCTGATTGAGCACGCCCGTGCCGCCGAAGACGTTATTGGATTCGCCGCCCACCAGCGTCTTGCCGCCGTTGAGCGTGCCGCCGGCCACGGTAAGTGTGCCATTGTCGCCGTTCGATGGAGCAATCTGTATGTCACCTGAGAATGCAGTCTGGGCGAACGGAATTCCGACCTGCCCGCCGGTAATTTCTAATGTTCCGCCAGTAATGCGCAGCCAGCCCGTATAAGTATTCGTGCCGCTGAGGATCAACGTGCCCGGGCCAGCCTTGGTCAGGTCCGTGCTGCCCGAAGCGGGGTTGGCGATCACCGCGCTAATGGTCATGGTGTGTGCGGTGTTGCTCTGGTCGATGAGGAAATCGTCGTATTGATTGACGTTGGCACTTTCGATCGTGCCGTTCTGGATCGTCATATTCGCACCCGCCAACGACGACATCAAAACACCGCTGGTAGCAAGCGTTTGACCGCCAAGATCAAGGGTGTTCGCGGATTGCGATGCAAAGCGAAGGCTGCTAATCGTGCCGCCCGCCGCCAGATTCACATTGCTGATTACGTCAGCGTTGCCGCTGAGAGTCGTCGCCGTGCTGGGCGTATAAAAGCCGCTAACCGATGCGCCCGGGACGATAAATCCATTGCTGTACGCCGCCCAATCCTGGCCACCGTTAACAGTGACAAATGCTGATCCGTTCACGTCCGTAATCAATCCGCCCACGACGCTCGCAGGGCTGGTCGGCACGCTCGTCGCCGCCACCGTGCCATTGGTTGGCAGCGTGATATCCAGCGTACAGGCGCTCAGGCTGCGCGTTAGTGCGCCAAGGTTGGCGGATAAAGACGCCGCCCCATTTTGCTCGAAATTCAGCCAGGAAGCGCCGATCCCCAGGTTGGTCCCGCCGCCGAAGGTCTGGCTGTTAGTTTGCCCCGAGCTGCCGATGATATTGACGGTTGCGCCCTGAAATTCCAGGTGCGATTGCCCGCTGCTGACGCCATTACTGCTGTCGCCGATGATGTTGCTGGCTGGCGACCAGGCATGACTGAAATCGAGCGTGAGTGCTCCGTTGTTTACATAGATAATGCCAGTCAAACCGGAATCGTTTGCCGTCAACACCAGATTCCCTGGCCCGGCTTTGGCGATGCCCCAGTTTCCCACACCGGTGGTTCCGTTGCTGATCTCCGCGTTAATGGTAACCGTTTGATTGGCGTCGACCGTATTCACCGTCGGGTTGCTCGTGCTGCTGAGATTCAGAATATTAGTCGTGTCGCTCGGCGTCGAAGCTGTTGCGTTGATAATCCAATTAGCTGGTGTGGATGGATCGGTATCGCCGAAAGTCATGACTGCGATAGACTGCGGTGCATCCAGCGTAATGGTGCTGTTGGCCGTGATATTCAGCTCACTGAAATCCGCATCGTCTGCAGCCGTCGTTCCGCCGGCGGGAAGATTGGGATTCCAATTGGTCGGGGTTGCCCAGCTTCCCGAAGCGTTTCCGCCGCTCAGCGGTGTCCAGACATAATTGGCCGCCCGCGCTGCATTTGACCCGGACATCCCGCATACGACCGCGGCTACCGCAAATAAAACCTTCGCTTTGTTCCGACGCTGCATCTGATCCTCCGTTGTACCTAAAACGTAGAAGTGTGAAAGGTATTCCTCCGGGTGTGCCCTCTCTCAAAACAGGGTCGCCACCCTACCATTGCCCAGGAGTGTAACGCATATTTCGAAATTCGCAAGATGAATCCCGATTTATTTTCAGTCTGCAAGAAAGTAAGAATTTTATCTTGCAATATCTGGAATTTCAGTCTATTTTAACTATTTAGTGATGCTGGCATTTATCGCGAACGAGAAGAAAAGCATCTGCGAAACCACTTTTTTCGTCGTAATTATCATCTTTCGATAGAGAAGTTTCCGGAAATTCCAGCTTTTTAATTCCGCCGCACTGGCATTCGGAGGTTTTCATGGCACGTCGTAAAGGGTTTACGCTGGTTGAATTGCTCGTGGTGATCGGGATTATCGCGGTGCTGATTTCGATTTTGCTGCCCAGCTTGAATAAAGCGCGCCGCCAGGCAGTGTGGGCACAATGCGCTTCCAATCTGCACAACATCGGGGCTGCCATGTTCGCTTATGCGTCCGATAACAAAGGCTCGCTCCCGCAATTCTTCGCCAGCCCTGCCAATCTCGCTTATTACAACGCCAATCGCACCGCTACCGTAGCCAACTGGCCCACGCCTTCCGGCTTCTGGATGTGGGACATGGAAGCCCCCACGCGCGATGCGCTGGTCCATTACGGAGCAACCCGCAATACGCTCTATTGTCCGTCCAACCAGATGAATGTCGATGCTCTGTGGAATTTCGAAGTCAGTACGCTCGGCACGGCGCCAACGCAAATGAATATTGGATATTCAGTTCTAGGATATGTTTTTCTGACCGCTCGCCCCGAGTCAATTCTGAGCAGTACTCCCGATTATCGTGATCCCACTAAAAGCGATGATTACGGTTATCTCGACCATTGGAACTATCAATCCACGCTCAAGCCACACAATCTTCCCGCGCCGTCGAACAAAGCATACGTACGGCCCGATGTCGCTTCAGACACGGAACTGGTCTGCGATGCCGTCGTCTCCGATAACCCTGCCCCTCCCGCCAGCTTCGGTCACATCGTGGGTGGTTATCCGCTTCCCACCACAAGCAATCATTTTTACGACGGCAGGCCACCTACTGGGGGAAATATTCTTTTCATGGATGGCCACGTCGCATTTCGGCCTTTGACATTCCCGCAGGGAAATCCCGCACCTGGCACAGCCATGGTCCGCCGAGCCAAGGTCAATGGCTCGGTTGGCTCTATCATATTCTGGTGGTAAAGCGTCGCCGTCGCCGCAGCAAAATTGGCAAAACAATACTAACCAACATTCCGCCCGCTTCCGGCACTGGCGTCAGCGTTGGCCAATTGTTGCTCGTCCAGTACATTTGCTCCAGCGCATACGTTGGTGTGCCGTTGTTATCCCCATCGTAATAGTGATAGCTCATCCAATATTGGCTGTTCTCATCCATGATCCCGACCTGTCCCGGGCCGATGTAGCGCCCTTCGCTGCCTAATAACAGCGTTCCGCCGCTGTCGAGCATGGGTTGGCCGTTCTCATCGAGATAAGGACCGGTGATCGACGTGCTGCGTCCCACGCGGATGTTGTAGGTGCTGCTCGTGCCCATGCAGCACATGCCAAAATTTACGAAGAGATAGTAATAGCCATTATGCTGATAGAGATAGGATGCTTCGATCTGCGAATTATCCGCTACCTGAGTGGCGTTATTATTCAGGCGCATTCCCGTGGCAGGATTGATCTGAGTGATGTAAATCCCATCCCAGTATGAGCCAAAGGACATCCAGACCGTCCCATCGGAATTAACCAGAATACTGGGATCGATCGTGTTGTAATCGCTTCCATTAGTTGATTCGATCACCGGCCCGTGATCGACCCATTGGTAATTCTTATTGGTTGGATCAATGCTTCCGCTGGTCGCCATTCCGATCGCAGAAACCTGGCTGCCAAATGTCGAGACCGCGTAATAGAGGTGATACACCCCCTCAAAATACGAAACCTCCGGAGCCCAGAAATCACCCGTAAATCCTGGCACAGCCGACTCCGTCCAGGATGGCGGCGAAACAAAAACCGACGGCCCTGCCGACCAGTTGATCATATTGGTGGAAGTGCGCGAGACAATCCCCTGTCCGGTGGCAAAATAAATAAACCCATTGCTGGCATATTGCGTGAGCGTAGATGGATCATGTGCGCCCGTGACTCCGTACGCCGGCAATTGCGCCGCCGCCCGCTGGCCGGAAAATAGCAGCGCTGCCCATATCGCTGCATAACCGCAATACACCGACGCCGCTTTCTTCTTCCGCAGTTTATTCAAACGCATTGACTCGCCTTTCCATTGGCACGATAAGCTACGCAGACTTTAACTCGCATTCGGCTTCTCAGCCAGAATTAAATTGCAAACCGCAATTATCTTTTGGAATTAGCTTGACTGCAGGCTTTTTCGTACGATACTAAATTGCAGACAGCAAATATATCCAGGCGATTTCATTTCCATTAGGAGGATACGAGAATGCCTAAGCGTTACATTCAGATCGGGAGCATTCTGCTCGCAGGCCTTACAGCGTCTCCATTGTTTGGCGACCTGATTCATCGTTACAGCTTTACCACCAATGCGGATGATTCGGTGGGCTCCGCCAACGGCACACTCGTGGGCCGCGCGACGGTGTCTGGCGGTCAGTTGCAGATGAACAATCCAGATTTTTCGGCCGGCATCGGAGCCGCCACCAATCCTGACCCCAATGATGGGTACCTGACGCTTCCGCCCAGCATCCTGCCCAGCAGCGGCAGCGCGACCATCGAGGAATGGATGACCGTTCAGGGGTCGGGCTTTTTTGCCGAATCTTACAGCTTTTCAAACAGCAACAACGACGCTAATCCGCCGACCGGTACGAATGGACAATATCTGATCCATGCCATTTCCGCGCCTCAGCCTACATCGCCTCCCGGGGGTGCTAACACGGGCGGCGACCATATCGAGCAAACCGTCAATGGATATTCGTCGGGGCAGCAATCCGACGCGTATGAAACTACTCCCGGCCTAGGCGCCGATGGCGGCGGGTATATGGACGACGGCGATACTTATTTTTCGGCCACAGTTATCGATGGCGCCGCCGGCACGCTCAGCTATTATCTGTGGGACATCACCGAAGGCATTGGTGGGCTGCAAGAGACTATTCCCGCTATTCCCCTTAGCTCCTACAGTTTCACCAACGCCTATCTGGGCCGGTCACCTTTTGTCGTGGACAATGCGCTCAGTGGCTCGATCGATGAATTTCGTGTTTACAACGATGCGCAAAGCGCCGCCGATATTGTGGCAGACTACGCTGCGGGGCCTGATGTTGTGCTGCCGGAGCCGGGTTCGCTGTCGCTGATTGCTTTGGGTGCGGCAGGGCTTTTGAAGAGTCGATCACGCCGAGCCGCGCGTTAACTTATAACGCCGCCGCGAACATCGCGCGATCGATGCCTGTGGTGATCATGCCCGCCATGCGCCGCCGATGGGCCGTTCGGCAAGTTACATTCCCCAGCCGCGTCCACATGGCATCCCTTCGAACCTGTGAAAAGAAATATTCCGCTGCGGTCTCAGAAAATTCGGCAATGCTGCCGGTGCAGAGGACATTGGGAATGCCATCCATATTGATTGCCCCTGCCACGTTGATCGCTGCCGCATCGAACGCCGCCTGGAACCATTTAGGCATCCCCTGATCACTCACCTCAGCAATCAGCGATTTCCAGCTCCGGGCGCCCCCATGCTCGACAAAACTTTTAATCAACCCCGAGCGCGAAACCAGCGTTTCGATGCACCCGATCGACCCGCAGCCGCATCGCCGATTATTGTTCAAAACCGGCGTATGCCCCAGCTCCCCGCTCAGCGGAATATGTCCCGATTGCAGCTTGCCTCCAATAACTGATGCCGCCCCAAGCCCGTCGCCAAAATCGACCAGCAGAAAATCCTCAAGTGTCGGCTCAATCGCCAGCTGCCCCAGGGCCAGCGCCCGGATTTCCTGTAAAAAGAAAACCGGCGCACGGGTAATGGTCCGCAAGCTATCGGGGAAATCGATCTGCTCCGACCAGCGCAGGTTGGGCGAAAGCAGCACCCGCCCGCTCTGCTCATCCACCACACCCGGGCAACTCATGATAACCGCCTCGATATTTCGCAGCGGCAATTTCGCGCAGGCCCGTCTTAAACCCTCGAGCCAGGCTTCCTTGGAATTGGGAGTGGCAAATTTCCGTGTCCATCGCTCCGATTCAGGAATCGCAACGGGTGTCGCAGCAATGCGGGTCTGCCTCACCCCCAGCTGAATCAGCAGAAACCGCATGCGGGTGCGGTCCAGCTCCAGCATTTTGACCGGCCGGCCCAATTGCTTGGGGCCGATCTGCATCGGCGTTTCGTCGTTATCAATCTCGGTCAGCACATGCTGCGCGATCAAATCATCGGCGATCCGCCCGATCGTGGTCTGGCTCATCCCCGTGGCTTCCGCCAGCTTTACCCTTGAGGCGCGGCGCAGGCGCAGCATGGTGTGCACCACCTTAAGCTGGTTGATCTGGCGTAAATGGAATGTCGTAGCCACTTTGGGCAAGGGAATAGCCATCCCCGGTTCATTCGTCAAGCAACGGAAGCCATCCCTTTTTTCCATGCCCAAAGGCCGATCCAAGGAGTTAAAATCCGCCGGAAATGCCGCGTCGCAAACATTATTTTCCGACTGGTAGAAATCTACCGGAAATAATGTAATAAGCCAAATTTACATCATTTTCTTGACAACAATTAATTTCAGTGGGAAAATAAGTTTCATATGGGTGGTCCCTGGAGTCTCGGCCTGGATTTTGGAACCAATTCAGTGCGGGCATTAATTGTCGATATTCACACCGGAGCCGAGGTCGGCACGGCCATCTGGAATTATACCCACGGCGAGGCCGGAATCATACTCGATCGCGACCGTCCGCACCTGGCGCGCCAGCATCCCGAGGACTATCTAACCGGCATCCGGCAATCGATTACCTCGGCTTTGACCCAGGCAGCCAAGACCCCCGGCTTTTCATCCAAGCACATCATTGGCATCGGCGTGGATACCACCGGCAGCACCCCCATGCCCGTCGATCGCCAGGGCCAATCGCTCACTAGCCATCTCGAGTTCCACAACAATCCCGATGCCATGGCCTGGCTCTGGAAAGACCATACCTCCCACGCCGAAGCCGAGGAGATTACCGCCCTGGCCTCGCGCATGCGCCCCCATTATCTCGCCAAGTGCGGCGGGCGCTATTCCTCCGAATGGTTCTGGGCCAAGATTCTGCACTGTGCCCGCACCGCGCCAAAGGTATTTGCAGCCGCCTATAGCTGGGTCGAAATTGCCGATTGGATTCCCGCAATCCTGACTGGCAACACTCGCCCCGAGCAAGTCACGCGCGGCGTTTGCGCCGCCGGGCACAAGGCTATGTTTAATCCAGCCTGGGACGGTTATCCCGATGAAGAATTTCTTAAAGCGCTTCATCCGGATTTGCCGCGCCTGCGTCCAACGCTGCAATCAAAAGCCGCCAATGTATCCCAGTCGGTAGGGGGGCTTAACGCCGAGTGGGCCATGAAACTCGGGCTTCCCGAAGGCACTCCCGTAGCCGTCGGCGCATTCGATGCACACCTCGGCGCGATCGGCGCTGGCATCGGTCCCGGCGTGCTGGTGAAGATCATGGGCACCTCCACCTGCGACATCATGGTCAGCCTGAGCAAAGAGAATCTGGCCGACATTCCCGGCCTGTGTGGCATCGTGCCCGAATCCGTGCTGCCCGACCATTTCGGCCTCGAAGCCGGCCAGTCCGCCGTCGGCGATATTTTTAACTGGGTCGTCAATTTCACGCGTGGTAATGCCGATGCGATCTCCCATGAATCTCTCACCGCCGCCGCGGAAAAATTGCAGCCCGGCGAAAGCGCCCTGCTGGCTCTCGATTGGCACAACGGCAATCGCACGGTGCTGGTGGATCAGCGCCTGACCGGAACCATCGTGGGCCTGTCGCTGCACACTACGCCGGCTGAGGTGTATCGCGCCATGCTCGAAGCCACCGCCTTTGGCTCGCGCATGATCGTCGAACGTGTCGAGGAATACGGCGTGAAAGTGCAGCGTGTCGTCAATTGCGGCGGCATCGCTACGCGAAATCCGCTGACCATGCAGATCTACGCCGATGTTTTCAACCGTCCCGTCGCCGTTTCACGCAGCACGCAGACCTGTGCATTAGGCGCTGCCATAGCCGGCGCCGTCGTCGCTGGTAAATCGCGCGGGGGGCATGCCAACTTTGCCGACGCTATCTCCGCCATGACCGGCGTGCAGGAGAAAATTTTTGTCCCCAACCCCGTTCGCGCCGCCATTTATGAGCGACTCTTCGCTCTTTACCGCAAACTCCACGACGCCTTCGGAATTCGCGGCACGTGCATCGATCTGTCGAACGTCATGAAAGAACTTTTGGATATCCGCGACGCTTGCCGGAGTAATTAGTATGGCTACCACTCCTGAAATCTGGTTCGTTACCGGCAGCCAACATCTCTATGGTCCGAGCGCCTTGGAGCAAGTCGCTGACGATTCGCGCCAAATCGTGCATGCTCTCAATGGATCGCAGAAGATCGCTTCAAAGATCATTCACAAACCCACACTGACTCGCTCCGAGGAAATCCGCCAGCTTTGTATCGACGCCAATTCCGACGCCAATTGCGCTGGTCTTATCCTCTGGATGCATACATTCTCTCCGTCAAAGATGTGGATCGGCGGCCTGCTATCGCTTCGCAAGCCCTTCATGCACCTGCACACTCAGTTCAATCGCGATCTCCCCTGGGACAAAATCGACATGGATTTCATGAACCTGCACCAGGCCGCCCACGGCGACCGCGAGGCGGGATTCATTCATACACGCCTGGGCTTAAATCGCACCGTCGTTGTGGGTCACTGGTCTGACGAAACTGTGCAGCAACGCATTTCCGTATGGACCGCTGCGGCACGCGGCTGGCATGATTGGCAGGGGGCTAAATTCGCCCGCTTTGGCGATAACATGCGCGACGTCGCTGTCACCGAAGGTGACAAAGTCGCCGCCGAAGCGACATTCGGCTTTTCAGTCAACGGCTATGGTGTCGGCGATCTCGTGGCGCGCCTTCGCGAAGTCAGCGATGCTGGCATCACCAAACTGTGTGCTACCTATGAAGAGCAATACACCGTCGCCGCCGATCTGCGCAAAGGCGCCGCTCGCCACAATTCCCTTCGCGACGCTGCTCGTATCGAACTAGGCCTGCGCGATTTTCTCGAGGCCGGTAATTTCCGCGGCTTCACCACCACGTTCGAAGACTTACACGGCCTCACTCAACTTCCCGGCCTCGCCGTCCAGCGCCTCATGGCTGACGGTTACGGCTTTGGCGCCGAGGGCGATTGGAAAACCGTCGCCCTCCTCCGGGCCATGAAAACCATCGGAGATGGTAGCCAGGGCGGCACCTCCTTCATGGAAGATTACACCTATCACCTTGATCCCAAACGGCCGCTCGTTCTCGGCGCTCACATGCTCGAAGTCTGCCCCTCCATCGCTGCCAATAAACCCACCCTCGAAATTCACCCCCTCGGCATCGGCGGCAAGCAAGACCCCGCTCGCCTGGTGTTCGATGCCTCTGCCGGGTCCGCCGTAAATGTTTCACTCATCGAGCTGCGCGATCGCTTCCGCCTGATCAGCGCTGCCGTAGATGTTATCAATCCTCCGCAATCCCTGCCCAAGCTGCCCGTGGCGCGAGCCGTCTGGGAATGCCAGCCCGATTTCAAAACCGCCTCCGCTGCCTGGATCTATGCCGGCGGAGCGCATCACACCGCATTAAGCTATTCCGTCACCGCCGAGCATCTGGAAGATTTCTCGAAGATGGCCGGCATCGAATGGGTGCACATCGATAGCCAAACCAACTTACGCTCTTTCCAACAGGACCTGCGCAATAACGAAATCTATTACCGCCTCGTTTAAAGTGATAATAAATAGAGCGGCGTGGGGGG
>DASXDR010000107.1:0-31505 GCA_036490535.1 Tepidisphaeraceae bacterium
GCTCAATCTTTTTCCACTGCTCATCCGTGAGTTCTGAATCGTGTCGTGACATGAAAAAGACTCCTTTCCATGTCACATTTAATCATAACTGTTTCCATTGCGCGAATTTATCGTGCGATAGGTTTTGAAACAGGTTCTAGTATTAAAATCGAAAATAATTAAAAGAATTTGTCCACCGCAGGCACGTGCGCGTACTTTCTTTGATGCGAAGCTGTTTTTTCAATTCTCAGCCATGCCCAAATTCATCGGCGGCGGCACTTCAGTGCCACTGCAAAACAGCTTCCCCTTTCTCATAACGCTTAATTAATGCAAATCGCCTTAGACTCGCCTCTTCATTCTAATGCTGTCGCGATACTTTCGAGCGCTTCATTTAGAATCACCGGGCTCGTAGCGAAATTGAGGCGGGCAAAACCTTCGTTGCCGGGACCGAAATCCGTGCCCGGATTCAGCGCGACTTTGGCGTTTTCCAGAAGATATTTTTGAATGTCCCCTGCTTGTGCAGAGTTGCGACAATCCAGCCAGGCGAGATAGGTCGCCTGCGGGGGGGAGAAGCGGACTATTGGCAGACGCTCAGAAATAAATTTGCGCAGGGTTTCTCGATTATCACGAAGTTGATTTAGAACCTGCGCCAGCCATTGGCCATCATCGCGCAGGGCAGCGTGCCACATGGTGAAGCTCAAGGTAGCGGGATGAGAGCCGATGCCATAAATGGCGCGTTTCATTTTTGAAAGCAGGTCGAGATTGTGGCTGAACATGGCGCCAATACTCAGGCCGGCAGTGTTGTACGTTTTGCACGGGCCGGTGAGCGTCACGGTGCGCATTTGCATTTCTCTATCGGCCGCAGCGGCGAAGGGAACAAATGGACCATCCAAAGTCAGATCAGCGTGCAATTCATCGCTGAGAATGACGAGGTTGTGCTTGCGGGCGAAATTGGCGATCTGCTCCAGTTCCGCGCGAGCCCATGCCCGGCCGGTTGGATTGTGCGGATGGCAAAGCATGAGCAGGCGGGTCGTAGGGGTAACCGCTGCTTCCATCGCACTCCAATCGATGAGCCAACTATTCTCGGATTGTTTGAGCGGGACGAGATGAGCTTCGCGGCCTTGGTCGGTGATTGCAGATAAGAATGGTGGATAGATTGGCGTCATGGTCAGCACGCTGTCGCCAGGCGAAGTGATTCCCGCGACTGCGGCGTAAAGTCCCTGAACGACGCCATTAATAAATGAAATTCCTGCGGTGGGAATTCCGCTGATCCCCATTTTCTGCAGCTTCTGGTGCAACAATTCTGATAAAGCATCAGGCGAAGCGTGATATCCGATCGGCGAATTGAGGCGATCCACCAGCGCCTGCTTAATGGAAGGGGCAATGGCGAAATCCATGTCCGCAACCCAGAGCGGCAGCACATCCGCAGGATAGCGCGTCCATTTAAAACTATCGGGATGGCGAAGAGCGGTGATATCCAGTTCGATTTTCGGCGGCATTTTCCGGATAATTATACATCAACGCGGCATCACGCACCGCCGCCAAACAAACTGTTTACAAAATAGTTAGCGGTCGTGCGCAGCACCGCGTTGATTCTTAATCGAAATCCCAAAAACGTAATCTACGAATGCTCGGCCACCATCACACTTCCTTCTGCTTCGTCCGATGGTTCAGGATGAGTCGGCCCAGTATGCGTGCATAAATTAATCGCCAGCGCCGCTGCCATGCAGATTGCAATCGTGGCGGCCATGGGAATCGGCGTGGGAGATGTTTGTGCCCCCTGCCAAGCGCTGACCAACAACCCCCCTACCGCACTGACGCCGAATTGAAGAAAGCCGAGAATCGCTGATGCGTTGCCGGCAATTCGCCCATGCGGGGACATCGCCAGAACCGTGGTGTTGGGAAACACGAATCCCATCGATGCCATGAACATCCAGAGCGGAATATAAATTCCCCAGAACCCGCCAAATGAAG
The DNA here is from genome assembly GCA_036490535.1 of Tepidisphaeraceae bacterium. GTDB lineage: Bacteria > Planctomycetota > Phycisphaerae > Tepidisphaerales > Tepidisphaeraceae > DASXDR01. The sequence goes on from DASXDR010000107.1 coordinate 1,954, forward strand.
TCATGGCGTCGATGATCAAAATCGCGCCAGCAATGGCGCCGACAATCAGCGCGTTACGCAGAATCGCGCGAATATCAAAGTGATTTGCCAGTCGGCCATTGACCTGGGACATCCCAATGATGCCAACCGCAATCGGACCAAAATAAAATCCGAAATGGCCTTCGGTAATGTGGAAAATTTTCTCAAAGACATATGGCGAGCCGCCCACGTAAGCGAAGAGTGCCGCCATGCCAATGCTGACGGTCATCGCCTGTAGCATGAATTCCCGATGCGTAAGCAATTCATAATAGGTAGCAATGATTTCCCCAACAGACTGACGAATTCGTCGCGCGGGTGGCAGCGATTCGCGGAAGAAAAGCGCAGTCGATAGCAATCCACCTATTCCCGCTGCAGTGTGCGCCCAGAAAATTGAGCTCCAGCCCAGATGCACGGAGAGAAATGCTCCGAGCATTGGCGCAAGAATCGGAGCCACGCCCATCACCAGCACCAGCGACGAAAACACTTTCGTGGATTGCCGATCATCAAAGAGATCGCGAACAATCGCTCGCGACATGACCATTTCCGCGCATCCACCGAGGGCCTGGATAAAACGCAGCGCCGCCAGCGCTCCCACGCTGCGCGCGGTAGCGCATCCAAGACTGGCGAGTGCAAAAAGGCTCAATCCCAGAAAGAGCGCTGGTTTTCTTCCCAGCCGATCCGCCAGCGGTCCATAAAAAAGCTGCCCCACCGCCAGACCGATAAAATAACTGGCCAGCGTTTTCTGAACATCCGGCACGCCGACGCCAAACGCCTGCGCAATCCGCGGAAACGCCGGCAAATACATGTCGATCGCCAACGGCCCCAGCCCGGCGAGCGTTCCCAGATAAATCGTCAACCAGAAGACGCGCCAGCGCGGCAGCTCCTCGCGCACCGGCGAATCCGGCAGAACAGACAATGCTAAGTCATCCATCCGTACAACACTCCCGTGACCAAGCTCGCGGCTCCCAAGAAGGCTAATCATATGCGGTTTCAGAAAAGGTCAAATTTTGCTCTGCAAGTCTTCCGCTCGCCGGACTATCAAGAGCTTGTAGCAATAAAGATGATCACTCTTGCTGGCGCGCATACGCCGCCGACAATAGGCGTGGGACATGGCATATTCCATTGCAATCGCAGGTTGTGGCGTGGCAGGATTAACTGCTGGCCTATTGCTGTCGCGCGACGGGCATCGGGTCACGCTGTTTGAACAATCCACCCAGCTCGGCCCAGTTGGCGCAGGCGTTTTATTGCAGCCTTCGGGACAGATGGTGCTGGCGCATCTAGGGTTGCTCGAGCGCGTCACGCAAAGAGCAGAGCGTATCGACCGCCTGCATGCGATGACGCATCGAGGGCGGACATTGATCAATCTGCCCTACGCTGATTTGGCTCAAGCCACTTGCGCCTATGGGCTGCATCGCGGCGATTTATTTTCCGTGCTATATGCCGAGGTTCAAAATTCCGGGGCAAGCATTGTCCTGAATCAACGTATCGCGCAATTCAACCAACGCTCAGATGGAATCGAGATCATCAATGATTGTAGCGAATCGGGTGGATGTTTTGATTTCCTCATCGCTGCCGACGGGGCGCGATCTGCCTTGCGAAAAGTTTCCAATATTCCCATGCACGTGCACGATTATCCCCACGGCGCGCTCTGGGCCATGGGAATGTCGCAAGCGATAACAAATGAGCTGCTACAGATAACCCACGGAAGCCGGCAGCTCGCTGGGCTATTGCCGATGGGTGAAGGAAGATGCTCGCTTTTCTGGGCGGTACGCAAAGGCGAACTGGAAGATTTATATGCTGCGGGTTTTGATTCATGGAAACGAGATGCAATCCAATTCATGCCGATGGCCAAGGAATTGATTGGTGGGCTGCGTTCGTTTGAAGAAACGTGCTTCGCTACCTATCTGCACGTGCGCATGAAGCGGTGGAGCAATGGAAGATTGGTGTTTCTCGGTGACGCAGCACACGCGATGTCGCCGCATCTGGGGCAGGGAATCAATCTGGCCTTATTGGATGGGTTAACATTCGCCAAAGCGCTGCGAAGAACTGGCAATTTTACTGAAGCATTTTCTTTGTATGAAAATCTTCGGCGTGCGCATACGAATTATTATGCGCTGGTGACATTCCTTTTATCCCCGTTTTTCCAATCGCGCGGAATGATCAAAGGACTCGGCAGAGATATTGTCCTCCCGCTGCTGCCCCACGTGCCAATCATGAGATCGCAGATGCTCCTCACCATGGCGGGGATGAAGCGGTCAGCCCTCGGCGGAGCAATCCATCTACCTTGATGCTGCAAGGCTCGGATCACCCGTGGGCGGCGGGGCGTGATCGGTCGTCGCAGGCGGACCAAGCAGTTTAGTAAGAACAGGCTTAAGCGCATCGGCCCAGATTTGATAAGCCGGCAAAGCTGGATGCAGGTGGTCTGCGTTCATCATCCCGGGATAAAGATGGCCATCGGAATCGGCGAGTTTGTCATTGATGTTGATGAAATAGATTCCTTGCGATTTGGCGAACGCAGAGAGATTCGCGTTGATTTGATTGATCGCAGGCAGATAGTCCATGTGATCGTTACGCGGGAAAATAGCGGTAAGGATGATCGAGGCGCTGGGAGCTTTCTGCCGGCAAACGTGGATCAGGTTTTCGATGCCATCGCTGATGTCGGCGATTTTGGCGTCGTTCATTTCGCCACCAAGATTATTTGTACCGGCGAGAAGCACGATTACTTTCGGTTTCACATTATCCAATTCGCCGTGGTCGATGCGCCATAGAACATTTTGAACTTGATCGCCGCCCCAACCGAAGTTGGCAGCGTTGTAGCCGAAGAAATTTTTCTTCCAGTTAGCGAGAAAATCCGCATATTGCGGATCCGTGCAGCCCCAGCGCCGGGTGATGGAGTCGCCAAGGAAATAGAGGTCGATGCCCCCCTGTCTGGCTTTGGCCAATAACTGCTCATGGGCGAGCTGAGAATTGTGATCAGAGCGAGGAACCGGCGTCAATGTTGAACTCTGAATTTTGACCGCTGAAAAACCCCTGCCCTCTCTCTGCATATCAGGAGAAGGATTGGATTCCAGTGGCACTGAAGTGCCACTGCCGGTGTGGGCATTTCGCATTCCCTCGTCCCTTGCTGCCTTGTCCCTTGTACCTGATTCAAGATATGGCGAAGAAATATATTGACCGACCCAATTAAAAAATGCCGGCCAGTTCGGTGTCACATCATGGCCGCCGTTATGTTGGCGCCAGGCGAGTAGGCCGCCAATGAGATTCTCGATGGGCGGCATTTCAGCGGTGAGATAATTTTCTGAAATGCCCAGGCCGTGCGCACCAAGCAATTCATAAACCGGACTGGCGAGAACCGCCGCCATAAAAGCGCCTCGAGCATCGACCCATTTTGGATCACCATGAGCAGGAACGCCGTAGCTGATGAAACAAGGTCGCGGGGCGCACAAAGCGATCAATTCATGCTGATCGACGGGCAGGTCAGCAGGAGTTTTGGATGGATCGGCAGCGCCATATTTGATGAAATTGCCCGCCATCCAGTAATACTCACCGCCAGCCAGATTCTCGACTCCTTCACCGAAGATGTGGCGGAATATTTTTGCGCCTCCCTCCCCAGACGAAGCCACTAGCGCAACCGCGACGCGTGGTTCAAACGCTTCGGTAACGAGAGCTGCTTTGCCATAGCGCGAGACACCCTCAATGCCGACTTTGGCAGGATCAACCATCGCATCAGGATGGTCCTGGAAATAATCGATCAGTCGGCTCACGCCCCATTGCCAGGCGCGGAGCGCGCCCCATTGCTCAGGAGTGCGCGGCTTGCCACGATTGGTCAGGCCGATGATGCCGGTAGTGAGCTGATTATTGTCGGGTTGGATAGACCAAGGATTGATCGTGCCATATCCCCAGCCATGCTCGATGGCCTGCTGCGTCCAGGGAACGCCGGGCGGTGGTGGAAAATGAAATGCAGGCCGACCCGGACGCGGCGGGCCAAAACCAGCGAACGAAATCATCACCGGAACTGACTTTTTTGCATTGGCCGGTACGGTGAAAGAAGCTTCGATGTTTACTGAGAGTTCTGGATGAGCAGAATTATCAACGTGGCCGATCAGAGTTTTGGTGATCGTGGGAATTGTGCCGCTCTGGCCATGCGAGATTTGAGTTACTTCCCACGTAACCGCAGGAACATTCACCGGAATGCGGCCGTAGATTTCGCGCTCAAAATCTTCAGCAATCTCAGCGCGACGGACCGGCCATTGATCGGCGCTGGTGACTTTCGTGCCACTTTTCATGGTTAAAACTTCCGGCATGGAATCGGCATAGCGATTGGCGGTAGTTTCATCGTAGATCGCAGGATCGCCGGCGCTCGGACCCGGCCGCAGAGAACGGATGCCGAGTTGGTCCATCATATTCTGATGATCATCAAACGGTGGCGGAGCTTTGACGTAAAGGATTTCGGGCGTTGGATTGATCTGCTCGCCATGCACAAGGATGTCGAGCCACTGCGCACACGTGTGGTTGAATGGATATTGCTCCTCCGCCGTCGCGAGATTGTTGTGCGGCGAATCAATCATCGGGGTGGTTTGCTTGGGGCCTGGGATTTGATTGAACGCCGTCCAGATGCCAGCCGGTGGAGCGGTGGTATCAACGAAACCCATCGAAACTAACGCCGTGGCATGGATGCGCGATGTAAAATTGATTGGGTCAAAATAAAGAGCTGTCTTCATCACCTGCGGATTATCCGAAGGAAAATTGGGATAACCCTCCTGCCGCCCGTGCAGAGCGCCATTGGTATCGCACCCTGCAGGTTCGTTCACAATAACATGCGTGATTTTGGAATTGAGCCCGGCGACACAGAGGCTTTGTTGGCCACCCATGCTGGTCCCCATCACCACGAGCGTCTTGCCATCCCAGTCTGGCCGGCTGGCGATGTATTCGACAGCACGATAATCACCCAGATACATGCGGAGAAAATAACTTTTATCGCGGTCGTCATTGCCGATCGATTCGTAATGCTTGATCCGCTCCGGCAGCGCGTCGTAATAAGATTGTTTTTCCGTGGGCAGCACATCGTGCGGCTCGATATTCAACGTAAGCCAGCCATTTTTAGCGTGATCAGTCACCCAAGCGCGCTGTAGTGGATAAGGCGGGCTGGCCCACTGGAAAATCACCAGCGCAGGAAATTTGCCCTCGCGTTTGGGTTTGGCAAGCTGGCCATAGACATGCGAGCCGTTGATATTATCCATGCGCAGCGTTGCGTAATCGAGATTAGGATCGCCGCTATCTGCCGGAGTAAGAACCGGATTGACTGAAATGGATTGGAGCGATTGGATTTTGTTTGCCCAGAAATTGTCGAAATCATCCGGCCGCGCGGCAATCGGTTGGAGTTGCGTGGGAGCGATAGCGGCGCCCGCATGAAAAGTTCGCCCTCCTAGCGGCGAAGTAATTTCAAGATAAAGCATCGCGGAATGATCGAGCGATGCATCGATCGTCGCGTGGCCCTGGCTGAGATCGATTTTTCCGGATTGGACCATCGTGAAATTATTTTCCTTCAGCGCGTAGGAATATTTTCCGTGCGGCAACGCTTCGCCGGGAGCGATTTGCACATTCCAACCCATCTTTTCGCCTAAGGCGTAGATGCCGGTTTTGTTATACGGACTGAGGAGAAGATCTTGGGCCATGGCGGAAGAAGTTAGAAAAGGAACGGAAATAAGAAACAACATCGAGAATGCCCGCGCAATCGAAATGGGTTTGGAGGCCGAATTTGTGCGGTTGCTAAACAGGTTACGTAACATCGAAAAGGTAAACGGTTTCCCAATTGAGAACATGACAATCCTCCACCGAAAGTATGGTTGGATATGTTAACGCAAAATCGGTTCGAGTTGTGAGCGGTGGTCGCGCAGCCAGGCGAAAATTTCGTCGAGCAATTGATCAACGGAGATTTGCGGTTGCCAGCCGGTTTGGCGCGTGACGTGTGTATTATCAGTGATGTAATACGGAATGTCCGCCGGGCGAGTTTCGGGGTCGCGGGAGAATTCAGGAGATGTACCACTGCGAGCCTTACATTTTTCGGTGAGCTCAGCGAGAGAGACAGAACGGGCATGGCCGCCGCCGACGTTATAAGTTTGCCCGGAATGTTTAGGCCAATCAGAAATCTGCACGCGAATTAAGTCATAGAGATCGCGCACATGCAGAACATCGCGGACTTGCAATCCTTCTCCGCCGAACCCCATGTAGGCGAGCTTCCCGCCGTAAAGATGGCGCGAGGCCCAGAGAACAATAAAGCCCTGGTCGACCTTGCCCATTTGCCAGGGACCGCTGAGGACTCCACAGCGGTTAGTGACAGCGCGCAGGCCGTACATCGCAACATATTCTTCAATGAGCAATTCGCTGGCGAGCTTGGTAGCGCCGTAAAGCGAGCGCGAGCCGGCGAGTGGAAATTCGGTTGAGATACCGGCGGCGGACCAGCCGAGGCCTGAGGCGCTGGCGGGAATGTCGAGGCGCTGGCCGGTACGTTGCAGCGGAAGCTTTCGCAAGCCCGCGATGGGGTACACCCGGCTCGTGGAGAGAAAGACCACAGCGGCGTTGCATTTTCGGGCGGCTTCCAGGCAATTGATCGTGCCAACAAGATTAGTGTCGATGAGATAAGCCGGGCTGCCGCCATACCCCGCGTGCACGGATGGTTCAGCCGAGCATTCCAGCAGCAGATCGAACGGACCCACCCCTTCGATGTCCGCCGGATTGCGAATATCGCCGTGCACAAATTTCACTCCCCCCGACGCCAGCCGAGCCAGCGCCAATTCACTTCCGCGCCGTTTGAGATTATCCAGGCAAGTGATTTCGCTCCCCGCTGCTTGCGCGAATTGCAAGGCCAGGTTCGATCCGACAAATCCCGCGCCGCCCGTAATAAGAATTCGCATAGAAATATCCCTACGGTGGCGATTGCTCGTTCTTTGGCAGTTCCTCAGGATTTGGTTGCCGGGTCATCACCACAAGCGTTCCGCTTACAAAATCACCCACACGCTGCCGCAACGGCGAGATAAGAATAGTCACAAAGAAAAAAGGCAGATCGATCAGCCGACAAACGTTTCGCACCAGAACCGCCAGCGCCGAAGGCCGCTCACCGCGGAAATTGATCAACCGCAGGCCAAAAAGATATTTACCGATCGAACGGGCAAAGAAAATTTCTCCGAGCGTCGTATGCAGCAGATAGACACCCAGAGAAATGAGGATCGGATTGTGCACGCTGGGCTGGTTCATCACGCGCGCCCATTGGTCGTAAGTCGTGATTGAAGAGCCATAGGGCGCCAGGATAACCGTGCCGGTAACCAGGTAAGGCAGAATATCTACGAGTCCCGCGCCAAGGCGGCGTAAAAATGGCGCCAGCATGATGGCTGGCCCGCTCTCTGTAGCAGGCGGAAGGATGGGAGGTCGGCGGAAGGCGCTCAGAAGAATAAAAATCAGAAACCCAAAAAATGCCAACCCGTACAAGCGGGAAGTGTTGTCCGTTTCATCCTGCTGATAGGTTAATATTTCCGTGGGCGCTCCGCTCGCCTTTCCGTGCACGTCATAGTTCTGCTCATAAAGCTGATCGTTCGATTTGTACACCAGGCGAATCTGCTGATCACCATCAATACAAATATCGCGCTGCTGCGATTGCGCCAGCGTCGATGGAGCCGAAAGCGAAATCGGAGCGCCCCATTGCTGATTCCATTTAAAAATAGCGCCCGCGCCGGTAGCCGGAGCAATCCACGCAATGGGCTGATCAGCCGTGTAAAGAACTTTGAAGTCAGCGATTTTGAATTTCGGCTGAACCGCGGGAAGAGCCTTCACAGCGCCGCCCACCCACTGGCAGAGATGCAATTGATTCTCCGCTTGCCAGGCAAGGAGCAGACTATTATCTCCGCCAGTCATGGAAACAGCAGCCTTGGGCGGCGCGTCAGGAATTTCAGCCAGGCCTAACCATTGGCCGTGAGAAAATTGCAGCAGCACCAATCTGGAAGAACTAGTCGGAGCGGTGGTGGGTTGGGTTGTTGTATGGAGACTTGCTAATCCACCATTGACCCATGCCAATCCGTAAAGCAAATCGCCATCGGCAGAAAGCTGCACGAGATTTCCCGCCGCGGGCACGTCGGGGCCGAGCGAGCGTCCATCGGAATAGATGAACATCCATTGGCCGTTATTGAGCACGATAGCTGGCTCGCCGGCTTGGTGGGTCAGCGCGACCATGGGCGAGGCAATCTCATATAATTGCTGCCACTGATCGTTCCCCATCGTGCGGCCGAAAATAAGCGACTCTGGTGGCAAGCCATTATCGCCCGGCATGGTCGCCGCCACCCACATGGTCTGGTTCGATGCATCAACGAGAAGCTCCTTCGCCATTGCTGCGCTAGGAACCAGGCAACCTAAAAACAGAGCAAGGCCAAGCACTAACCGCCAACATGCGCTTCCGATTTTCATGGGCAGTTACCGTCCATCTGCTGCACGTTATTCACGCCGGTGTGAGCGGGATTAAAAAGAAAAGAGCGGTCGTTGGGAAATGAGCCGTTGTTCAATTTCACGTCATCGAGCGTAAACGTGAAATGCGAATCAGTGTCGGGGAAAAGCAGTTGAAACCGCGTTGCGATTTTAGCAGTGGTACCCGCGACCTGCTTGTGTTGCGACAAATACGCACTCACAACAATCCGGCCATTTTCATCGAACAGATTCACCAGCTCAGGCAATTTGCTTTGACGGTCGTACCAGACCTCCCGGCGAGCCAGCCAGCGCTTTGGCGAATCCGTGGATTGTGATTCCCATATCATCATGTAAGCATCGCGATCATTGTTGAAACGCATGACAGGAAACGGTGGCTGAACGAAATCATCACCAATCCCGCTGATTCCCAGCACTTCCATTACGGCCAACGGATCTATGGGCATGGCATCCATGCAAGGCTTGCCGATATTTTTTCGCCGCGCCCACCAGGCTTTATCAGCCGGCGGCGCAACCAGCCAGACATTGTCATTGTTAGCCCCCACATCCATCACCGTGCCAATACCCGCCTTGCTAGCACGAAGGCGAATTTCCTGTGGATGGCGTTGCACGATAGGCCCATTGTCCTCTGGCATTTCGTGGGTCTGGCCGTTTTTATCTTTCCACTCAGCGAGAGCCTGAAATGCCTCCGCTCCGCGCGCCATCAGGTATCCTCCGCTGCCGTTAACGAATTGCGATTTACCGCCGCGCTGATCGCGCACATCCGCTTCGAAATAACCAATCCGCGCCCAAAGCGTGGGGAGCTGCGAATTGTTGGCGTTGATCGCACTAGCCACTTGCGCCAGCGATTCGGTCGGGCCGAAATAAGCAGTGGAACGCGTGGCCTTATTCGGAAAACAGCCACTGACCGATAGCAAGAGCGGAAGAGCGATCAGTAATAAAATATGCAGACAAGACTTTCTCATCCTTATTTTTTCATCCTTCAGCCTTATCTTTACAACTCTTCATTCAGCACCTGCGATAACTGCTGCGAAACTTCGGTAATCTGCTCCTCGCCGAGACGCGGATTCAGCAAATCCAGATTCCCCTCGCGCCCGCGGCGGCGGACGGTCCAGAATTCCTTGTCGCCTTCGATGCGCGTATTCTCGTAAATCAGCAGGCGCTTGCGCATGAGGATCAGCCCCAGAACAAAGCGGAAATTCAGCTTGGCCGGCTCGGTGGTGTCGACCAATCGCTCGAATAATTCCAGCAACACCTCATCATCCACAAAAACTTTTTTCTTGGCTTCGGGAGCTGGCATGGTAGTTTGCCAGGAGGCCAGCAAGTCATTTTTGGGAAACTCTGCCCAGGCTTCCTGCGAGATATCCAACCGCTCAAAACCCGTTGGCGTTTCGCGCAGGGAAGCGTGGAATTTTTCGCCCGGCTCAATGGGCTTGCCGGTAACCGCGCACAATCCGCCCGGCCGGCCGACTTCGTAACCCTTGGATGCACCCGAACTAATCTGCGTCATGCTGCCGATAAGTGTATCGCCATCGCTTTCCCGTGCCTAGCGGCGGAAAGTCAGTAGCATGCGCAACTGTACAATTAAGGGAAGTCTGTCCCGTCTTTGCTGTGTAAGACCTTCGCAGAAATGAGAAAATCGATGCGAATAATGCATTTCATCGGGCTATTCATCGTCACAACCGCCACGCTGGGGTGGGCGCAAATCAATCTGATTCAGGATGCGAATTTTTCACAGCATTCTGCCGATCAACAAATGCCCGCAGATTACAGCGTTAACGGTGATGCCCACTATCGTTATCTCGCTGACTCGCACCGAGCGGTCGCGGAATCGGGCGTCACATTTGAATCGGGATTAGCCAGCAATTCTCTTGCCCTGCGGCATGGCTCGGTGAGCCAAGAAGTGACCGCAATGAACACCACTCAGGGCCGCTGGTTCCGCTTCAGCTTTCGCGGGCTTCCCCAGGATAACTTCAGCGTGGAGGGAAATAATTTATTTATTCAGGTCGAATACCTCGCCGGCTCGAAATTCTATGACGGCAAAATCAAACGCATTTACGATCTCGTCCAACAGCAGCGTCGCGACTTGGCAACCAATGGCGACAGCCACCACGGTGGCGCCGCTACCTGGCATACCTATCAACTCGATTTCATGTTGCCCGACCCGACTATCGACCGCGTGCGACTAAGCGTTAAATTTGATCATGGCAATGCCAGCACAACCAACCAATCGCAGTTTTTCGTTACTGACTTTTCTCTGATTCATATCGATGGGCCGACCCTGGAAACAGTCGGCGACACCACGGCAACAGCGAATCGCCCCGCAAATTTAATTCCAATCGGCGGTCGATGGTTTTACAAACCCGATCCTCAACATCCAACCGTGCCAGCTATTTTCAATTACACCAACGCTGACCGCCTGATCTATCACGACAATGCCTGGTCTGCTCCGTTTGCTGGCTGCATGACTTCTTATCTTCGCGCGGGCAATAAAACGCTCGATGGCACAATCGCTTCGCATGACCAATTCGTGCCAGACAATGTGACTGTTTCGTTTGATTCGACCAGCATGATCATTCACACCAAGGGATTGCCCAATCATCCCACCGGCAAATTCCCCCAGGAAGGCTTTGGTAATCCCAACTACATTCAGGAGCAATCCGCGACCTATTACATTCCGCTCAATCCTAAAGAAAATCCCAGCCACAAAGTCACCGCGCAAGATAATTCCAATCACGCTTTGAACATGGGACCGATTGGCATAGCAGTCAACGGAGTGGTTTTCTTCAATCCGTTCGATGCCAGCAGTATGGATGCAAGCAATTTCATGGACTTCTGCTGCGGCCATCCCAACCCCGATGGGCTATACCACTACCACAAATATCCGATCTGCATTAACTCGCCATGGGCAGATGAAGGCAAAACGCATTCACCATTGATCGGGTGGGCGTTTGATGGATTTCCGATTTACGGGCCTTATGTTCGAGATGGAGTCTTGGCAAAAGATGCGACGGGAACTGATGCACTGAATGATTTCAACATGCACTCTGATCCCGATCGCGGATGGCACTACCAGGTCACGCCGGGGAAATTTCCATACATCATTGGTGGATACTGGGGCACGCCGGATGCCCGTGATATTGGCCCGCGCTTTCGAGGACCTCCACCCGATGGCGGAATGGATGGTCCGCCGGGTCCGCCGCCGTTTGGATTTGGACCGCCATAATTAAATCCGAAGCACGAAATCCGAAATCCGAAACAAATTCAAAATAGAAAATTCCAAACGAAGAGCACTCCGTTTTGGATTTTCCTTTTTGAATTTTGGATTTGTTTCGGATTTCGTGCTTCGAATTTTCAAACACCCTGGGCATGCCTTGCCCAGATGCGCGGCGAAAGCTGTTGAATCCGCACCGCCGCCTGCGACAGCAATCGGCTGATCGAAGATTCAATCGCCCTGCGATCTTCCGCGCTCATGGTGTCGTTGACATTCACTCGCACGTTGTAAATCGCGCAGCGCGTGGCGGCCATGGAGAGATCGGCGCAGATGGCCAGATCAGAAAGTAGTTGAAAGTTGACGAAATTGACCACGCGATCGGCCAATTCCAAAACAGCAACGGTCGTAGCGGCGATCGCCTGCGGAACACGAATTGCGGCCATCACTGCTGCCGGCTCCTCATCCTGCCGCTCCTTGGAGCCAGCCGGAAGTTTCCGGGCGCGCGACAGCGCTTCGTAGGCAGCCTGGTCTTCCACCATCAGCTCCAGAAGCACGCGGCGAGCTTGCGTCAATTCCGCAAGCGCCGGCTTGAGCTCATCTTCATAGGGCGCCAGCTCTGCTTTGCCGATACTGTAATTCAATACCATTTCACCGATCGAAGCAGAAAGCGCACCCACCAGCGCAGTAACACTGCCACCGCCTGGCGCGGGCTGGCGAGCAGCTGTCGCATTTAAAAAATCATCCAGGGATGTCTTCGCGTCGTACATACAACTAGTCCTTCCCAACGCAAAAGCCCGTAAAGCTCATACCGTGAATGATACAAACGCGGATGAGCTTCGTTTATTTCACAGCGCCGTGTTGCACGCCCCGCGGCGTCAGATCAACCGTCGGAAAACTCGTGTAACGTCGCTCCCCTGCTTTGACGTTTACACTCTTAGGATCCGGCGTGCAGATCGTCACGATGCACTGGCTTAATCGCTCCCGAGCCATCTGGCGAATCTGCGGCAGCGTCACTTTGTCGATATCATCGGCAAAATGGTCGTGATAGTTATACCCTAGTCCATACAACTCATCCAGCGCCGCAAGTTCTCCCTGCGCATCTGGCGTTTCATTTTCCAAAGCGTCGGCGGTGGCGATCAACCGTTTCGCCCTGTGAAACCAGTTGACTTGCATGTCGGCATCGCTTCCTTGCAATCGCGCGACATTCTGCAAACATGTCTCTACAACTTCATTTACATTCGCGGGCTGGCATCCAGCAAATACGATAAATCCCCCGGGATATTGCTCGCTCAGGCCGGGCCGATTGATCGCTTCCACGACATATACCAGGCCCTTACCGCGCAAAATTTCAAATAAATATCCCGTCGGATAGCTATATCCACCGCAAAGGGTTTGGCCCACATCGAGAACAAAATTGCTGGGCGAGCCGATAACGGGCTTGGCCTTAAACCCGATAACCACGCCTGCCAAAGCCTGCTCCGTGGGCTTGATCTCGACTTTTTCAACTTGCAGGGTCGCGGCGTCATGGTGATCGTCAGCCAAAGTTTGCGCGTCCGGCTGAATGGCCGGGTGGCTAGTGTCGGCCACTTTCGGCGCATCGGCGAAATTCTTTTCCAGCAATTGTCGGGTTTCGTCGAGATTAATATCGCCATAGACCGCTAAAACGCGGCGAGATTGGCGCGCTTTATCGTACCAACCCTGAATTTGTGTCCGATCAAAGCTCTTTACATTTTCCTTTGAGCCCAGAGGGATGAAGCGATATGGTGAATCCATCTGGCCGAAGAAAATGCTCTTAAAGAAATTGATCGCCTGATTATTCCAAACAGAATCCTCTGAAGCGATTGCAGCATAAATGCGCTGCTTCATCGGGCCGATTTCACCATCAGGGAAATTTGCGTTTTTGAATATATCCGCATAAAGCTCGAGCAGTTTTGGGAAGTTATCCTTCAGGCACGAGCCGCGCCAGGACCATGTGTTGTTATTGCTGGCAACGCCGATATCAGCACCCATGGAATCAAGCTGCTCAGCAATCTGCGCCGCCGAGCGCGTTTTGGTGCCGCGCGTTGCCAGGCTCATGGTGAGATTGCCCAGACCATTGGTTTTGGAATCCTCCGCGGTAATGCCACCCAGAGAGAACATCTGAATCGAAACCAGCGGCGAAGTCGGCACACGCTTAAGCAGCACGATGGTTCCGTCGGACATTACAAACCGCTGCACGACGGATTTGGCCGTTTGCGCGGGCGCCACTTCGGCCAATCCTGCTGGGCGGATGAGATCCTCGGCTTTGGGCAATCCCGTGGCGGCTACATATTCAGCCGGCAACAGCGCCGTCGTGATCAAACGATCGTTCTGTAAATATTCATTGGCCACGCGCTGCACTTCCGCCGCCGTTACTGCCGCAGTGCGATCTACATAACGATCAGAGGAATGCACATCCCCGGTCTCGGCCAAATCATCCGACATGATCTCGGCAACTGATTCCGCTGTCTGCTCAGAGCGAGCATGCCCCACGCGAATTTGCGTCTTGGCTCGGGCCAATTCATCCGCGCTAACACCCTTGGCCTTGATGCGCTCAAGGATATCTTTGACGGCACTCGTGGCAGCCGGAATCTTCGTCGGATCAAGCTCCATGCTGATCTCGAACGTCCCCGGCGCATAGCTGGGCGTGTCATCACCCGCACTAATGCCCGTGACCAGTTGCTGATTATCCCGCAATTCCTGAGTCAGAATCGAGCTCTCGCCATCGCCCAGAATCGTCGCCAGCAGATCCAGTGGATACATATCCGGATCATTCTGGCGAACACTGGGAAATCCCAGCGACAACCGCGCCTGCCCCAGCTTGGGAAAGGTTGCCAATACCGAGCGCGGCGCAGTGACTGGCGGCTCGGCTGGGATATTGTGATCGAAAATCCGTCCCGGCTTTGCGTCGCCAACATATTTCTGCACCGCTGCGAGCATCACCTGCGGATCAAGATCGCCCGCCACGGAAAAAATCATGTTCTGCGGCACATAGGCCATCTTGTAATAGTTATAAACATCATCCCGGCTTAGCCCCTGAATCACTTCCTGATACCCAATCACCGGCACGCGCGCCGGCGAAACGCGGTAGCGATTCATCTGCGTCAGATACCAGAACTGCCGATCCGGCTCCCCCTTGCCCATCTCCAATTCCCGCTGCACCACCTGATATTCGCGGCGATATTCATTCGGCGTAATCAGCGCCCCCATCACCCACCCGCTAAGCAGATCGACCGCTTCATTCAGATGATCCGGTGTCGTATCGATGAAAAAATCCGTGTGATTTTCCGTGGTAAACGCGTTGGAATTATTGCCAATCTTTTGCAGCAATTCCTTATTCTGCGCTTCCGTGCGCCGCTCACTGGACCCACCTGCCACCAGATGTTCTAACAAATGTGAAAGTCCCCCGCCGAGCCAGCGGCCTTCATAAATCCCGCCCGTTCCCACGCGCACGCGCACAGCCAATACAGGCGAAGCAACGCGCTTGCAGATAACCGTTACACCGTTATCCAGCACGCATACGATCTCGTCGCGTTGATCCGCCTGCTGATAATGCACCTGCCCCAGCGAAGGAAGCTCCTCCTTGGGCATGAGCAGCTCAGCGGCCTTCGTAGATTGCGTGGTCTGGGCTGAAGCCGATATCGGTGTGAAGAATAGGAAAAGTAAGAAGGGTGTGAAGAGAAAGATACGTCTGATCATAGAATTTTTTTCGTGAAAAATGAGCCGGCCGACAGCGGCTTATCGCTCATCGGCAGCATTATCTTGTTCAATTTCATTCAGATACTCGAGAGCTCGCTCGAGTTCGCTCTTGAGATGACGGACTTTTAACAAACTTTTCACTCGCGTGATGAGTTCAAATTTATTGACCGGTTTAGAGACAAAGTCATCCGTACCACACTCGGTAGCCTGCTCGATATCCCCCAGCTCATTGAGTGCCGTCACCATTAGAATCTGAATATCTTTGGTATTTGGATCACTCTTAAGCTTGCGGCACACCTGAAATCCACTCATCCGCGGCATCATGATATCGAGCAATATCAGGTCCGGATTATATTGTTGAACCTTGTCCAGCGCTTCCTGCCCGTCGCAAGCGGTTACAATTTTGACATGAAGCGATTCCAGAAACGCCTGCAGAAGTTCCACATTCTGCGGATTGTCATCGACAATCAGCACCACCGAAGGCGGCAATTCCGTCCCCGCCGGACTCTGAGTTGACTCGGTCATATTCTTCAACCCGCGACTATACGCGCATTAGCGAACGCGGTAAAGGCCGCTTGCGGCTTCGCCATTATCCTTTGGCCCCCAACCGCCTCGCGTATGGAGAATTGGGATTATGTCCCTGATGCAGTGGCCAATTATCGTATACTTTTACAAAACGCCAGTGTTGCGGCGCCATTCCCTCCTTAACCGGATTGTTTTCAATATATTTAATCGTTCTCCGAACCTCATCGGGATGATCCATAAAAACTTTCCAGCCACCACCTCCAAAGACAGCATGATCTAATGACCACTTGCCGTGCCCGGCAATCTTAATCCGAGCTGCATTGCGAAAATGGCCCATCATCTCTTCGGCGAGAAATTTATGCTTGCGGATCAACAAATGAACATGATCCGGCATAATCGCGCAAGCGTAGCAGGTGTATCTATTCTTCGTTATCACCTCGGCAAATGATTCTGCAATAACTGCGATCTCGCTATGGCCAAAACGAAGCAGAGGATATTTCAGTACAGGTGCTGCTTGGGCGTAGAATTCTCGAATTTCGAGACGTGCAGGCTGAATTTTCTTGCGCCCACAATGTAGTTCGCCTAAACTTTTTAGAACATCACTCACAACATAATGTGATCCGCTTCCTCGTGGATCATTCGGGCGCCACCATCCATAAGCCGTCCAAATCAAATGATGTGCTATGATGATCGGGCGAGCCATGCGACTGAAATGATTGCGGAGGAATGGCAAAGCCGCAAGCGGCTCAATCCAATGAACAGGTTAAATTCATTAAACGCTCTGCCGGCTGAATCGCGTAAAACAATTCACGGTTGAAAATCGTATCATCCTCCATCGCCCGATGCTGCAAACCCGCCCATTGGCGATTCCAATCCTCTAATCCCCGGCTGTTTGCTTCATCCATCGCACGATGCATGGCGGTGAAAACCTCCGCGCGCTGCAAAGACCGTCTCGGAGCCGTAGCAATCTCTTGCAGGTATTTTTCTTTGCCGCCATTTAAAACATGGTGAATCGTCTGATGCCGTTGGTGTCTGACTTCAGATAAAGAAATGCGTAACCTGCCCGACGCAGGAAAGAAAAGCGTCGCCGTTGCCACGCCAAATTTTGGAGGATCGATATGGAAAAAATCGCGGATGATCTGATCGGTAATCTGATCGTAGTGCGCACCGCCGATGCCGTGGATCCATTGATCACACGCAAACAAGCGAAGAAACATCGTCAACGTCAAAGCGCGTGGAGCAACGCGAATCTGATTTTCTGAGCAAACGGCAACCAACTCGCTCGCCGAGATATGCGTGCAATCAATTGTCTTGTTTTTAACATTCAACGTCGCGCGGCCGTTGGCAATTTCGACATTCAATCGCTCACGCCCGCCGTTGCTTAAATCATCCAGCCAGAATGGCAATTCGATTTTTCCCGCTTCGATCGCCAAATCCGGCATCGGCCTGCCGGGAGATTTAATCCGCTCGCGCTGGCGATACACCGCCAGCGCCTGGTTATAGCACCGGGCAAATTCGTCAGCGGAATTAAGCAGATGCAAAACAAACGCCAGGAACGGCTCGGATGCCCAGATCGGTTGGCTCATGGTCACCTCGTAAGAGAGTCCAAGATTTTGATCCAGTTCCTGCATCGCCTCCGCTAGTGCCTGAGGCAAATTCACCGCACCATTAGAATGCTGAATTAAATTAGCGACAAAATCCGGCAACAGCGAACCAAAATCCCATCGCCGAACCTCTTCAATTTTCTTCTGCACCGATTGCAAATATTCTGATTTTGGCGAACGCAGCAGGCCGCTCCATTGCACCTGAGCGGATAGTTCCGGTGTGATATCCACCGACCCGCCCGGATAGCGCAAGCTCAAATGCTTGGGCGAATCCGAATCCACCGAAATTTGCAGCGCCCGCCCGTCCGTATTTTTTGCCAGCCGATCCATCAATGCCAGCTTGATCCACACTCCGGGGTGATAAAGTTCGGTCTGATGCCCGCTGCAAATGAGAAGTTGATCGGGATCGGCTTGCCCCAGAATTCGCCGCATCTGCCGCCGCCAAACAGAAAACGGTTGGCCAGCAATTTTGATATCTAAATCAGTCAGCCACCGATGATTTTCCCGCGCATCTATAGCAAGCTGATCCAGCGAAGGCTGGACGAGGATTTCTCCATCGTTGGCTGGCGCTTTCCAATCCGCTGCATTCATCGAATTTATTTACCACAGCAACAACAGCTACATCCTTGTTCCGATTTCACCGGCGTTACTTCGCGCAAACTATCCATCTCGCGACCCAGCACGCTCAGATAATGCCGCAGACGATTGCCCGCATCATCCAGCATCCCGCCAAAGTGACGATTGGGATCGTTGTAAATCAGTCGCACCGGAATTTCCTTCACGCGCACATTGTTATGCCACACCTGCGGCCAAAGCTGCATCGGAAATGCATAACCGCGCTCCGTTAAATTCAGCTTCTGCATCGCAGCTAACCGATGTGCTTTGAATCCGCAAAAAGAATCCGTCAATCCGAAACCAAAAAGGGCGTTGATAATTTCGGTAATCGTCGCGTTGATCGAACGCCGATCCGCAGGAGGCAGATCCTGTCCCCCCGAGGTCGCCATATAACGCGACCCGGAAATCAGATCATATTCATCATTCTCGATCTCGCGCAGAAAGTCCGGAATTTTTTCCGGCTCATGCTGCTCGTCGCAGTCCATCGTAATCACCCAGTCAAAATCATGCCGGGCCGCCCAATGGAATGAATCGATAATCGATTGACCGTATCCAAGATTCACCGGATGCACCACGCGGTGGATGCCATTGAAAGATTGAATCAACTCCCCCGTGCCATCCGTCGAGCCATCATCAATCAGCAAAATATCGTCGCAAAATTTCTTCACGCGCTGCACAACACCGGCGACGTATTTCAGCTCATTGTGCACCGGCATGGCAAGCAGTGTTCGCAAAGTTGCTCCTTTTTCTTTCACGCAATCGTAGACGTAGAAGCGCAAATCGGTCAACCGGGGAAACAACCCAGGCCACGGATCAAAAACCAGGAACGCAAATAGAATACCACGCCGCGCTTGCGGGCAAACCGACTCCGCTTATATTGCTGAGCAATCCAATGCATTTCCGTAATTCATTATTGGCATTAAGCAGCGCGCTTCTGATCGTAGGGTGTCAGCAGCAGAATAATCCATTCCATCCGCCGCACGGCGTGGAGCGATACGTTGAGGGTGCCGAGCTATTGCAGGAAGGCCGCCAGCAGCAGGCCATCGCCGCTCTGGAGCAGGCCGTCAGCGATAATCCCGACCTGATCTCGCCGCGCAATCTCCTCGGCCAGCTATACCGCCAGGCCGGCGAATTTCAGCAAGCTCTCACGCAATACGAAAATCTCGTCCGCCTCGATCCCTACACCGTCTCGAATCATTATTACCTCGGCCTTTGCTATCACTTCCTGAATCGTCTCAGCGAAGCCCAACAAGCCTATCTCGACGCTCTGCACCTGGACCCGCGCGATTTCAAATCCAACATGAATCTCGGCCTGGTGAAACTAGCACTAGGCGATAACGCATCTGCCGTGCATTACCTGCAAATCGCCACACAGATTAATCCCAAAAGCGCCCCCGCCTGGTCGAACTACGCGGTGGCGCTGGATGCGACCGGCCAATACCATCCAGCTGAGCAATGCTACCGCCGCGCCCTGGAACTCGACTCTAACAATACCGCCGCCCAACTCGATTTCGGCACCAATCTTCTCCTGCAAAATAAAACCTCCGAAGCCCTCGCCATCCTCGGCCCATTGAGCAAGCGTCTGAATAGCCCCCTCGCTCACAAGCGCTACGCCGACGCCTTAGCCCAATCCAAGAAATTCGCCCCCGCCAAGGATGAATATCACACGACCCTGACCATGAACCCCCGCTATTACCCCGCCCTCAACGCACTCGGCGACATCGCCATTCAGGAATACGAACAAGGCTCGGAACTCGACGAATCACTCCAGAGCGAAGCCGTAAAAGATTGGCAAGCATCCCTGGCCCTCGACCCCGATCAACCCGAAATCCAAGCCAAAGTAAAAAAGTGGGAACACCCACCGATGTTCGGCAAATAACCCTGCCAGCGCCACGCCGCAGCAAAGTTGCGGTATCTTTTCCCCATCCTCATAACCTCGGCGCCGTCGGCTTAATCGGCGGATCGATCGAATTAACTCCACGCACATTTACTTTGCGGACAAAAAATCCCCGCGTGGATTGCGCAAATAGTTCATCCGAATCCTTCCCGCCCAACCACACATTTGAAATCGGTTCCCCCAGGATCGGCACAATAGCAATCACCCGTCCCGCCTGATCACAAACCTGAATACCAGCGTGCGTCGCCACGTATAATCGCCCTTTGCGATCTACGCACATGCCCCCCGCTCCTGCATCGGAGGACGTATCCGGCACATACAAATCATAAAACTGCTGCTTATATTTCAACGATCCATCCGCCTGAATCTGATAGCTCCAAACCCAATATGAATCATCATCGGCATAGAGCAGCGACTGATCCGGTGAAAGCGCCAGCGCCCGCTTCGCCCCCGAATCAACCAGCCCATTTGCAGATCCCCCGCGATAAATCCCCTGCTCATCAATGCGATATGAAATATTCTTACCTGTCACAACGAGTTTTCCGGTTGGCACTTCCATCCCCAGAACCACCGGCTTCCATCCCTCACCCGGAATCAAAACCTGCTGCAACGGCTCAGACCCCAATGCAGCCTTCGGCGGCGTTGGCCAATCTTTCCACAACCATCGCATCACATCCGGAAAAATTTCCGTCGCTTGCTTCGTATCGTGATCGCCCGTCCCCCAGGCATGATTCACCTCGTAGCCCGCAAAGCTCAAAGCACTCTCCATCTCCTGATTTGCCAAAAACCAATTCCCGCCAACCAGATTATGATCCGTACTCCCATCCTGCAGAAAAACCCGAATCGCCTTCGGCTCAAACTTCCGAATCAGCGAAGGATAAATATTTCCCCCACGCTGATTCACATAAGTCCCAATCGCACTGAACACGCGACTGAATTGGTCCGGCCTCTCCCACGCCGCCGTGAACGCCGCTATCCCCCCACTGCTCGATCCCATGATCGCCCGATCCGTTGCTGCATGCGAAATCCGAATCGCCCGCCCATCCTTGGTCGTCTTCCTCTCCACCTCCGGCAACAACTCCTCCACCAGAAACCGCACATAGCTATCCCCCAGCCCGTCATACTCCACACTCCGATTAAACCGCGGCAGCGCCTTCTCCGAACTCGCCGGCACTACGCCCGGCTGCACAAACACCCCAATCGTCACCGGCATCTCCCCCTTGGCAATCAATTCATCCAACACCCGCGGCGCTTTGAACTGAATCCCATCCTGATCCACCAGCAAACACGCTGGCTTTTTCCCATCATATTCCGCTGGCACATAAACCCAGTAATTCCGCAGCGTGCCGGGGAAGATTTTACTATGATCGAAAACGTATTTGGTGATTTCGCCTCGACCCGAGGGTTGCGCTGTAGTGGAGGCTGAGACAATTAGCAAAAGGATTACGGCAAGACCTATTCTAAGCATGCAATTGATTATCAGGAAATCTGAATCAAAGTGGAATCCTTTACCCAATAACAATGCTTTTTGCGCAACTGTTAAAACAGCGCCAGCACATTAGCGGAACCGCATAACCAAACCAGAATCCATATCTAAGCGCAATGTCATTTTTTTGTTGAAGTTATTCCAAAGAGTGCTAAATTATATCGTTGGAAAGGAGAGCGGTATGCGGATCATAGCATTCTACTTGATGTTAATTGTGGGGTTTATTTGTTTCAGTTCTAGTCAGCTGGGAGCTCAGCAGATTGCATACGACGGTTTTGCATACCCAGCGGGACCGCTAATTGGAGATGGTCCGGGATTTGGGTTTGCCGCGCCTTGGACGACCGATGGAGGGATTAACGTTGTAGCGCCAGGATTGAGCAGCCCGTTGGATCAACCTTCAACAGGGAATGCAGTATCGGGTGCCTTCAACTATTGGGCGTCCCTGAATAATCTTCTGCCAAACATGGAATTCTGGGCCTCGTTCCTTTTGTATAACGCCGGCGGAAATGATCAAACGTATATGGGGCTGAACCCCACGCTGGGCCCAGGCATCCCGTACGTAGCATTTGGAGTAAAACTAACGCAGTACGGCATATTCAATAACAGCACATTTATTCCTGCGCCATCGACACCCTGGTCGGGTGTTGGAGCCACCGATTTTCTGCTTGCGGATTTCCTGCCCGTCGGACCGGACTGGCAGGTATTCCTCTATGTCAACCCCACCTCGCTGGCCATACCCAGTGCCATCGCCATTATTCCCATCGCACCAATCACTGAAGTGCTAAATCAGAATCAGGTTGGTTTCGTCAGCGATGAAGTGCGCATCGGTCTCACTCCCTTCGATGCCGGCTTTGTCCCCGAGCCACAACCTTTAACCATCATCGCCGCCGCGCTGTTTCTGATGCAGCGCGGAAAGAAGTCTGCTCAGAAGCATTAAGGAAAAAAATTTCAATCCAGAATTCCAGGCCCATCGCGCATTGCAATATGGCGCGCGATATACGTTGGCTCTGAGGTATGGCGAAGAGCCGGATATTACCCGGCACTCCATTCTCTCATTCCCCTACGCCACCGGCTCCAACGGCCGCGCAAACATCGCCCCCATCAAATGCCGCGACCACGTAAACGTCTCACTGATCGGCGGCGTTTCCAGCGTCACTCGCATATTCCGCTTCATCGAAGACGCATCCATAAAGTGCGGCACACCCGCGGAATCTTTGATCACCAATCCCGTGTGCCCAATATCAATCCCCTTCACATTTTCACAAACGCCCACAATGTCGCCGGTCTGCAGGTAGGACTCCACACCTTTTAATTTATCCAGCGGGATGTACATCAGCGTGCGCGAATTGATTGTGTCTTCGTACTGCTGGATCTTTGGAATCCACTCCGGATGGGCCACCAGTTGTTTGTAGTTCTCAGGATGCGCCGTCATGATCCCAACCTTCTGCGTATATGGCTCAGCGCCTGGCAACTCCGGCGCGAGAATTTTGATCACGCCCTTTTTCTGATTGTCTACTAACCAATCGGTCGTGTAGTGCAGCCGGCTCAGGAAATTGGTCATCTTCCCGCCGCGATAGCGCGTGAATTGAATCTGCTCCAGCATCGCCTCTGGCGTCCGCCCGCCGAGTTTCAGCATCCGCGAAAAATCCAGCGTGTCTTCAAAAAACGTCACACAATCCAGGCCCATTAAATCGACCGCACAGATTTCATGATCTTTATCCAGCTCCAGCGTAAACCCCACATAAGGCGTGCCACGGAATTCCATCGCCACATGGCCCATGCATTGGCCGATCGGCAGCGTCTCCCATTTATTCTTTAGCGCCTTGGCCAGGATGCGATCAAAAACTTCCTGCCCCTTGAACGACTCCGCCTGGGCTTGCAGCTTGCCTCCAAACGCACGGCCGATAACCGTGGCGGAGAGCAATCCAAAAGTTCCTGTTGCGGTGCGAGAGAGAAATGCGCGGCGATTGATATTCATATCCTGATTCTAAAGAGATTGGGCGGGCGTTTAAAGAAAGAATTCGCAGCATTTACTTGACAAATTTCCAGTATATTTTATATCGTTAGTATAAATTCAACGGCGATGGGGTTCTGCCTTATAACCGCCGGCTTTTAGGAAACACTTCTTAAACAGTCGCGCTGATGACTCCTACGGCTTTAGCCCGTGGGAATCCTGCGCGGCCTGTATCCGCCAGAACCTGATTTCAGCCACGTGCGCCAAAGCCATGCTCTTTCAGGAGCCTGCGCAATGCCGTTTCGTTGGAATCCGCGTGAACATCTGGCCATGGGAATCTATGTCCTGCGATGGGCAATCTTCGCCATTCCCACAGGCATCATCATCGGTTCGGCCGTCGCCCTTTTCCTATGGTCCCTCGAAGTAGCAACCCAAACGCGCTTCAACTATCCATGGCTGCTTTATCTTTTGCCTATCGCCGGCATCGGAATCGGACTGCTCTACAACCTCTTCGGCAAATCCGTCGAAGCAGGAAACAATCTGATCATCGACGAAATCCACGAACCAGGCGGCGGTGTGCCCATCCGCATGACGCCCTTGGTACTGATCGGCACGGTGATCACGCACCTCTTTGGTGGCTCGGCGGGTCGCGAAGGAACTGCTATACAAATGGGCGGCAGCATCGCCAGCAAAGTCTCTCAAATCCTTCGCATGAAAGAATCAGACACGCGCATACTTCTCATGTGCGGTGTGGCAGCGGGATTCGGCGCGGTGTTTGGCACGCCAATCACGGGCGCGATTTTCGCCCTCGAAGTTATCACCATCGGCCAAATGAGCTACGAAGCAATTATTCCCTGCCTGATCGCCAGCATTGCCGGCAATGAATGCACGCAAGCCTGGGGCATTCACCATACGCAATATCACATCGGCGCGCTGAGCGGCATGAAACTTGTGCAGAACCTCCCCCGCATCAGCTGGCTGCTCATGGGAAAAGTCGCTATTGCTGCGATCGCATTCGGCCTGGCAAGCGTGATTTTCGCTGAGTTGACGCATGGTCTGCATCGGATCTTTAAATGGCTAATTCCCTGGCCCACGCTCCGGCCTGCCCTGGGTGGATTGATCGTTATCGGCTTGGTTTTCGCCCTCGGCACCCGCGATTATCTCGGCCTGGGCGTGGTTGCTGATCCGCATCATCCCACTGGCATCTCCATTCTTTCCAGTTTCCACGACGGCGGAGCAAACTGGTTCAGCTGGTGGTGGAAGATTTTGTTCACTGCCGTCACGCTCAGCAGCGGATTCAAAGGCGGCGAAGTCACGCCACTATTTTTCATCGGCGCCGCCCTGGGCAACACCATGGCACGCCTGCTACACGCACCGATCGATCTTTTTGCCGGCCTGGGATTCGTGGCCGTCTTTGCCGGCGCAACCAACACCCCACTCGCCTGCACGATCATGGGCATCGAGCTTTTCATGAACGGCCAGCAAAACCCGCTCGGCTCCGGCTTCGTCATATATCTCTCGATCGCCTGCTTCCTGGCCTATCTCTTCAGCGGCCACACAGGCATCTACCTTTCCCAGCGCATCGGCACCCCCAAGATTTCCTCGCCATCGCTGCCTGCGGGGGCATCTTTACGCTCTGTGCGCGAAATGCATGAATGAACTATCGCAATGCGGGCCAATATTTTCCTTGATGTCTTATTCCTATGCTGTCTATAACTAAAATCATGCGAGAGATTCATGGCGACAAACTGCGGGGACATCTGGAAATGCTCATCCTGGCTACGTTGGAGAAAGGCGAAGCGCACGGACTGGAAATTCTCCGGCGCTTGGAATCAGGCGGATGCGGTTTGCTCATATTAAAAGAAGGCTCGCTCTATCCCGCCTTGTATCGCTTGGAATCGTCAGGTTATGTGCAGGCAGTGTGGGAAAAAGACCAAGCCCGCCGGCGCGGGGCTCGACGTCGTATTTATAGTTTGACCTCCAAAGGCGGAAAACATCTGAAAAACTCGCGCGGCGAATTCCAGCAATTCGTTTCCATCGTGGGAAGTATTCTCGGCCTACCCGCATAAACGCTAACACGGACTAAACAGGAGATCAACCATGAAAACCCGCAAGTTTACGAGCCGTATGCAAGCAGCAATCAAGGCAGCAGAACGCGCAGCCCGCGCTCTCAACCATGCCCTCGTCAGAGCGATTCGCTTTCGCAATCGAACGTCATTTCGACTGGCGCGCGCCGGAATCAGCAGCGCGATATTGCCTGCGCCTCGGAATCAACTTCGCCATTTGCATGACTTGCTGCATTGCCCTCCCGCTGTTCATCGAATGCCTGCTAATTGACCAATTCAATTCAGCGCAATGGTGGCTGGTCGTGCGCTTGGGTGGGCTCTTTCTATTCTGGCTTCCCGCAGGCATAGCCGTCTTGACTTGGATTTATCTCAAAATGCGCGATGCGATGTGGGGAGCCTTCGGTAGCCGCAAATCGCTGCTGCGCGTGACAGTATTCGCCAGTGCGATGGCTGCATTCACATTTGTATTTATGCTTCTTTTCCTGTCCATCGAAGCGTGGAATCCCGAATCAGCACAATTTTGGGCCTGGCGCACAGCACTGGCGGCCCTGGGCGTTTCAATCTTTTATCTCTCGATCGCCACCACCCGCGGTAGCCAGGAGATAACAGACACAATCTGGGCCAGCATGAAAACAGAATGAATTATCTGAAATATTCCCACCCCAGGTTCAAAGCGAACCCTTGGTACTCGGAACATTAGGATTGCGCGGATCAAGGCTTGTCGCCTGCCGCAACGCCTTGGCTGTCGCTTTGAATATCGCCTCTGCGATGTGGTGCGTATTGCTGCCATACGGTACGGAGATGTGCAAATTCATCTTCGCATTCTGCCCCACACTTTTGAAAAATTCTTCGACTAACTCGGCGGGAAATTCGCCGATGGATTTGCCATCCAAGGGAGCATTAAACACAAATGCCGCTCGGCCGGAGAGATCGAGCGCAACCTGCGCGAGCGTTTCATCCATGGGCACAATCGCCCAGCCATAACGATAAATGCCGCGCTTATCGCCCAATGCCTTTTCGATCGCTTGTCCGAGGACAATGCCCACATCTTCCACCGTGTGATGCGCATCGACATGCAGATCGCCATCAGCTTTGACATTCAGATCAATCAGGCTGTGTCGAGCCAGCAGATCGAGCATATGGTCGAAAAATCCAACGCCCGTTTGAATTTTGGATTGGCCCGTGCCGTCCAGATCAAGTGAAAGCTCGATGCGAGTTTCTTTGGTCTTGCGAGCGATCGTTGCGATGCGTTTGGAATTATTCTTTGGCATAGGATTCAAAATCGATTGAACGCGACATCTTACGCCGGCGTTTCCGCCGCAGTCAGGGCTTTGATGCCGCCCAAAAGCGCGTTGTTATCCGCATTGGTGCCCAGGGTGATGCGCATTTTGTCGGACAATCCCGGCTTATCGAAATATCGGACAAGAATCCCCTGCGCCTTCAATCCCTGAAACATCTCCCGCGCATCATCATCCGGCGGGGAGGCCCAGAGGAAATTGGAATGGCTCGGCGTTACCCGCCAGCCAAGTTGCGTCAGCTCGGCGGAAACGCGGTTGCGCTCCGTGCGCACGTGTTCCCAGCTCTTGCGAGCATAATCCTGGTCTTCCAATGCCGCGGTAGCTGCGATGATTGAAATCGCATCGCACGGATAGGAATCGCGTGCTTTATTCATCTCACGAATCACCTGCGGCTGCGCGATCGCATATCCAAATCGTAAACCGGCCAATGAATACGCCTTGCTCAGCGTGCGCGCGATCACCACATTTTCGCGTTCTTTGACTAATGGAATGCAATTGTCATCGGCAAAATCGACATACGCCTCGTCGATCAACAGAAGGCCATCGAAATTTTGCGCAAGCTCGTCGAGCTTCTGCGGGCTGACAAATGTTCCAGATGGAGCGTTGGGATTGGCCAGAAAAATTGCTTTGGGTTTAGCCGCCAGCAGTGCATCGCTCGGCAGCGCCCAATCTTTTTCCCAAGGCACCTGTGCGATTTTCACTTCATCCAGTTCCGCGAGCACCGGATAGAGCGAATAGGTCGGCTCCGGCATCGCCAGTGTGTCGCCCGAAGAGAGAAACGTTTGCATGGCGATCGCCAGAATATCGTCCGAGCCATTGCCGGTCAGAATCGATTCCGGCGTGACCTTATGCAGCTTCGCTGCCGTCTCGCAGAATGCCTTCGCCGCTGGATCGGGATAGCGCCGCAATAATTCCGGCTCAATCTGCGCGATCGCCTGCATCACGCGCGGACTCGGCGGAAAAGGATTCTCATTGGTGTTCAACTTCACCACGCGCTCCCCCGGCGCGGGCTGTTCACCAGGCGTATAGCCAGCCATCTGCCGGATAGTTGCGCGGATAAACTTCGGACCCATAGCAAAAGTATAGCAGAAAAGATTTCAATTCGCTCGGGAAAGTTACTTACTCATCCTCACCTGAACCGAGTTCGCATGCGCATCCAGATGCTCGGCGTGCGCGAGGGAGATGATCGCGTCGGCATCTGCAGACAGCCCATTGGCCTCATAGCGTGCAACGCTGGACCGCTTGAGAAATTCATACACGCTGATCCCGCTGCTGAATCGCGCGGTGGTGTTGGTTGGCAGGCAATGGCTCGGTCCCGCGATGTAATCTCCAGCAGCCACCGGCGAATAGGGGCCGACAAACACTGCACCCGCGTGGGTTAATTTCGCCAGTACTTCACTTTCATTCTTCACCTGCAAATTCACATGCTCGGCAGCAAAACGATTCGCCAATGCGATTAATTCATCCATCGAATCGGAAATAATAATCGCACTGGAATCTCGCAGGGCTCGCACGATCGCATCGGCACGCTGCAATGTTTTGATCTGTTTCTGCATCTCCGCCACCACCGCATCGGTGATTTTGCGCGAGGTCGTCAGCAGGAAGCACGAACCCGGATCATGCTCTGCCTGAGCCATGAGATCCGCAGCGACGAATGATGGATTCGCTGATTCATCGGCGATCGTCAGAATCTCGCTGGGGCCGAGATACCCATCAATCCCCACGGCCCCGGCCAGCGCGCGTTTGGCTAACTGCGAAAGTGTATTGCCCGGCCCGACGATTTTATCCACCGACTTGATGGTCTGGGTCCCAAACGCCATCGCCGCCACCGCTCCCGGACCGCCGGCGCGATATACCTCAGTTAATCCCAATTCATGACACGCTGCCAATACCAAATCCGATCGGCCATATTTACTGGGCGGAGTGAAACCGGCGATCCGTTTCACGCCAGCAATTTGCGCCGGCACCGCCAACATAATGAGTGACGATGGATACGCCGCCTTCCCGCCCGGAAACAGCAGCCCCGCCGAATCCAACGGCGTAAACCGCAACCCCAGTTCCACCCCCGGTCTTTTCAGCGGCGCAGGATTCTTCGGCATAATGTGCGACTGATATTCCCGCACCTGCGCAATCGAGCGCTGGAGCGCCTTGCGTTGATCTGCCGGAATCCGCTCTGCCCCCGCTTTTATCTCAGCACAATCAATTCGCAATTGTTCGGCGGAAAAATTTGGATCATCAAATTGCCTGGCAATCTCCACCAGCGCCTCATCGCCGCGCTCGGCTACTGCTGCCAACACTTTCTGTACTGTTTTAATCTTCTCGCCCAGCTCCCCTCCACCCAACGCCACTTCCGCGGGATGGAGCGCCAGCCTGCGCAACATCTCCTCCACGCGCTGGCGATCCGTACGATAATCAAGAACCTGAATCATGGCCTCCAACGGTATGCGGCAACGTCATGTGCTTCAAGTTTCAACGGCGCTCACACCGAACACGTGGAAACGTTAGTTGTTAGTGGTTAGTTGATAGTTGATGAAAACCAATACAACTAACTAGAACCTGTTTCAAAACCTATCGCACGATAAATTCGCGCAATGGAAACAGTTATGATTAAATGTGACATGGAAAGGAGTCTTTTTCATGTCACGACACGATTCAGAACTCACGGATGAGCAGTGGAAAAAGATTGAGC
>DASXDR010000153.1:0-48252 GCA_036490535.1 Tepidisphaeraceae bacterium
CTTCGCTCGATCGCCGCCCGCACGATTGACGCGCTGCATGATGCCTTCGCCACCGCATTCGCAGCCGTCGTACTCAGCGACATTCAAAACTGCTTTGAGCACTGTGGATACAAGCTATAACTTTCTGCGCACCGCTCTAAATATTCCGGATCAATAGTTAGCGGCGCGTGCGTAGCACCGCGCTGTGGAGGCAATAAATTTGTTACAGGCGAAAATTATTACCGCTGGTAGACGCGGCGGCGGGTGGTGAATAGCGTGCGCCAGCTCCAATGATCGCGGGCGAAAAAGAAATTATCGTGTGTGAGCTTCCAATGATCGCCTAGCTGGGCAGCGATATCGTCGGGGGGTTGCGGGTTTTCGTCGGGTTGGGCGCCGGTCCAGATAATCAGTTCGTGTAATTTCGGTTGCTCCTGCAAAATCTGATGCAAGTGGCCGGCGGACAAATCACTATCAAAATCATAAAGCTGCACACCGGCGAAATCATGAAAGTCAGATGCAGAGGGCACGACGAGTTTGTGCCGGATATGATCGAGCTCGAGGTAATATTCGCCGACATAACTTTGCAGCGATCCTCCGCCGGGGCCAAAATTGCCGACTGAAATCGCGGCGACGGTGTGAACATGTTTGGGGTCCGAGCGAGCGGTGGAAATATCATTCACGACCTTGTCCACGGGCGGTTCGTTATCGGCAAACACGCGCAGGCTGAAATTGAACAGATTTAATCCGATGACTCCAATGAGCGCTGCGATACGCAGACCGCGCGTGGGTAGACGGTGAATTAAAATCACCAGGCCAATCGCCAGCGGCGGCCAGATAAATCCGAGATAGCGCGGGACCCAGAGCGATTGCACGGGATGGCCGAGCAGAATGGTGACTCCCTCACAGAGCAGGACAATTCCACCGATGACAGCGATAAAGCTGGACCAGCGTCGCAATCGCCAGCGAAGATCGACCGAACCGCGATACGCTGAGACACAAGCGGGCAAGAGCGCTGCGATCAATAAGATCACAGGATTGAGCAGCAAAGATTTCCATGCGAAGAACAGATCGGCAGGTGAAAATGAATGATGTGCTGAAAGAGCATGAAAACTCAAAATAAAAAGTGCGACGATCGCAGCGACGGCGAGGTCCACCACAATCACCGACATAAAATAAAGTGTGACCCGGGTAGCACGGATAAATCCGGCAGGGGCGCAATAATTCCAGATCAATCCCGCTGCCACGCCGAAACCTGCGACGATAAACCAAGGCTGGATCAGCAGATTATTCAAGGCATCGAGAATAGCAGCTGGATCATTCCATCCGCCGCGATCCAGTGCCGCGCCCAGACAGACCGCCAGGATAACCAGCAGCAACATGGCGAGCGTGGCCGCGATCTCCTTGGCGGCCATGCTCAGCGCGGCAACCACCACCGCAACGATGATCATCCAAGGCCAAAGGCCTTGCACACATTGGTTGATCTGCATCCACCAATCGTGCGGGGTCGCAAAGCTGTCGGTCGAAGCGCAATACCATGCATAGCAGGGCACTACCGTTGCCACCAGCAGCCAGAAAAGCACTCTCCACCAAGGCTGCGGCGATGTTTCCTCAGGGCCAACCGTGATCAAGGCCGCGCGGGAAAATTTTCGCCAGGGGAGTGCTCCAAGGATTACGATCATCGTCACCAGCGATATGCCCAATGCTCCGAGCTTGATGGCGAGATCGCTCTGGATGCCGTTGTATCGTGCAGCTTCGCTGGAGAATTGGTATTTAAAAAGCAGGGAGCTGGCCAATTCCAAAACCAACTGCGGGGCAGTGCGGTCGGAGTTGTAATCGATCCAATTCAATTGGCCGCGATGCCAGTCATTGAAATAGTGGTAGTACCCCAACGGCCCGAGCCCGATGATCGCCAGCGCCAGCAAGTAGGCCAGCGAAGAAAGCCAATGCACTTTCGCCTGCGTGAAGAACCAGACGAGCCCTATGCCGATGACGACAAATCCGAGCGCGTCGGTACCGACCATGGCGATCCCGCTGACCACGAAGCACCACCAGGCGATGCCGTTTTTATTTTTGAACCACCAGATCAGGCAGGCGTAATTCAGCGTCGCGAAGAGCCAGAATTCGCTGTACATCTTGGCATCGCGCGAATAATTCAGCATCCAGGCCGAGCAGGCGGTGAACAGCGCGGCCCAGAGCGCGACACGGCGGCTGGTGAGCATTCGGGCCAGAAAATAGATCGCGGGAATAGTCAGCGTGCCGGCAATCGCGGGGACGAGCCGCATCATGAACGGCGTCATTAGAAAATGGTTGTGCAGCCACCAATACAGCTCGTAATGCAGCGGAGCAAAGCCATCGGTGCGGAGAATGTCGCAGAGATCCTGAAAGCTTCCGCTGGTCCGGCCAAAGGTGGCGGCTTCATCGCCCCAGATAGCGGGATGATCGAGCATAGTAAATCGCAGGGCAGCGCCGAGGAGAATGATCAGGCCGAGCGCAAGCCAATGGCCGCCGCGCCAGGGGCGGGGGGCGCCGAGTTGGCGGGAATAGATCGGGGCCCCGGGCCAGCCGATGGAACGAGGTTGCGTGGCGGTCGCCATAGCGCGGAGGAATTTTCGCCTTTTGAGAGGAGGAATACAAATACAAGAGTAGGGACAAGGGAAATGCTAAATTCGAAATTCTAAACGGGGGACTGTTTGAGATTTTTGCGCTTTTTGGATTTTGAATTTGTTTCGGATTTCGGATTTCGGATTTCGTGCTTTGAAAGAGCGAGGGAAAGCTAGTCGCTAAAGCGGCTAGCCCGCATAGAGGTTTTGGTATTTCGTATTTCCCTTGTCCCTTGCCGCCTTGTCCCTTGTCCCTGTCTTTTGCCCTACAATATGGCTATGAACACGATTGCTCCATCTCCCACGATCGATCAGGTTGGCGTTGAAGAGCGGATCGACCGATTGACCAAGCGATCGATCAAGAAAAGCTCCAAACTGCACGCCATGAAATTGGCGCTAAGCATGATTGACCTGACGACATTGGAGGGTGCAGATTCGCCAGGGAAGGTGAAGCAGATGTGTTACAAAGCAGCGCATCTGCACGATGGGCTGCCAGACATCCCGCACGTAGCGGCGGTGTGCGTGTATCCCACGCTGGTGAAAATTGCCAAGGAAGAATTAAAAGGGACCGGCATCAACGTGGCGGCGGTGGCTACGGGGTTTCCGTCGGGGCAGTATCCGATTTCGACCAAGCTGGAAGACACGCGCTTTGCGGTGGAGGAGGGG
Organism: Tepidisphaeraceae bacterium; assembly: GCA_036490535.1. Lineage (GTDB taxonomy): Bacteria > Planctomycetota > Phycisphaerae > Tepidisphaerales > Tepidisphaeraceae > DASXDR01. The sequence goes on from DASXDR010000153.1 coordinate 3,246, forward strand.
GCGGATGAAATCGACATGGTGATCTCGCGCGGGCATTTCCTGGCTGGAGATTACAACTATGTCTTTGATGAAATTGCCCAGGTGAAAGCAACCTGTGGGCAAGCGCACCTGAAAGTCATTCTCGAAACCGGCGAGCTTTCGACATTGGATAATGTTCGCAAAGCCAGCGACATCGCCATGCATGCGGGTGCTGATTTTATTAAGACGAGCACGGGGAAGGTTGTTCCCGCGGCGACGTTGCCTGTGACATTGGTGATGCTCGAAGCGATCCGTGATTTTTATTATGCGACGGGCAAAAAAATTGGCATGAAACCTGCCGGGGGCATTGCGACGTCGAAAGTTGCGATTCAATATCTAGTGGTGCTGCGCGAAACGCTGGGGCAGGATTGGCTCACGCCGGATTTATTCCGTATCGGGGCTTCGCGATTGGCGAATGATATTTTGATGCAGATCGCCAAAGAGAGCAGCGGGGCGTATCAGTCGCTAGATTATTTTTCGAAGGATTGAAATTGGGGCAAACCATTGCTTTTCTGGAGATGTCGTGGGCGTCGATTTTCTGGACATGATCTTCCGAACAGAGAAAGCATTCGATTTAAAAGTTCCGAGAAATGGAGTTGACTGGGGTTTCTTAAAATATGTCGAGCGCCGTGAGCCTTTCGATTTTACTGCTGAAGAATATCATAGATTTATTTGTGACCTTCTTCGGCAAGCTGGCAAAACTGTTCCTCCCGGTAGTTGGCATCGCATTAAATTGATTCTGGCGCAAGTCACGAGAACATCTCCTTGGGAAATCCATCCTGAAACGCTAGCGCATAAAGATCTTGGATTCAGTTAGTCTTTCGGCTGCCACAATTCCCCAAGCGGAATCTCCAAATCCAAGAACGGCGGAAGTTTCACTATGTCATCCTCGCTTCCCTCGCCAGCGGCGCGATATTTTCCTCGCATCAGTTTAAATGCTTCGATGCTTCGCTGTTCTGGATCGACTATCCAGTAATTGGCCACGCCGCCTTTTTCGTATTGCTTGAATTTATCCTTGCGATCGATCGTCGTGCTGCCCGGGCTAAGAATTTCCACGCACAAATCGGGCATTCCTTCCATCGCTTTTTTTCCGATAAGATGGGTGCGGCCCTTTGAAAAATAAATCAGATCCGGGCGGCGCACGTCGTGATAACCAAAAATCGTATCGACATCACCATAGAGACGGCCGAGCTTTCTTGAATAAATGTGATTGCCAAGAATAATAGACAATTTCAATAAAGGAATGTTCAGGAATAGGACCTGGACTCACGGCTACCTCTCCATCCACTAGCTCTAAGCGCACGCCCGGCGGGTCCTGGCCAAGTTGCAGAAATTGCTCAGCGGTCATTTTGCAAGTGCTGATTATCGACATGACTATGAATATCCTATCTGCGCCAACATCCGGAATTCAAGGATTGAATTTTGCGTGCGAAATTTCGGCTTCCCCGCTAAGATGCCCGGCTCGATATGGCCGTGAAGTTTGAGATTTATCGCGAGGGCAAGCGTCTGAATTCCTATCAGCCGGTGGGGGCGATGGTGATGGGGCCGGAGAGCGTGCCGATTCCCGGGGATGTTTCGTTCAAGGGCGGCCTGCTAACGGCAGAGCGCGTGGATGATAGCCCGGTGGCGATTGCGCTGATGTGGGATATGGGCGAAGCCGGCGCGTATCACATGGAGACTACGCGGCTGCCGCACCGGGCCGAGACTTACAATCTGAATGTCGAGCTGGCGCGGCATCGGCTCATGCGGCTCGTGCAGAAATGGGAGGATTGGAATCTCTTTGATTTTCCCAAGGCGGAAAAATTCCAGCAGGATTTTAAAGACGCGCAGGCTAAACTAGCCGAAGCGCTGGGGCAGATGAGCGATCCGGGCTTGGCAGCGAAGACGGCGGATCAGGCGCTGGCGATGGGATTAAAGTTGAGCGAGGAGATTTCCCTGTTTCATAGCGAGTTGCTGATGAATCGGCGAAAGTCGGCGGGGCAATTCGGGCGGATTATTTTTGGCTGCCGGGTCGATTCATCGGTGCAGAATCAGAAGTACAAGGATTTGCTCACCGGCCAGCTCGATTATGCCTGCGTGCCCATGCCGTGGCGGCAGATGCAGCCGGAGGAGACCACGTTTGTTAATGATCCGGTGGATCAGTGGATCGAAGAGATGTCGCGCAAGCGTGTGCCGGTAATCGCCGGACCGCTGGTGCGGTTGGATGAGAGCGATGTGCCGGACTGGTTGTTCATTTACGAACACGATTACGACACGCTGCGGCAGATGGCTTATGAGTATGTGCAGAAATTGGTTGCGAGATATCGCAAGGGCGTGGCGGTGTGGAATGTGGTAGCGGGGTTGTCCGCAAATCGGCATTTTCCGCTCAGCTTTGAGCAGTTGATTGAATTAACCCGGCTGCTGGTGGTGCAGGTAAAAAACATGCTGCCGCAATCGCGCACGCTGGTGACGATCACGCACCCGTTCGGGGAATATCACGCGGAACACACCACTACGGTGCCGCCGTTTTTGTATGCGGAAATGGTAGCGCAGGCGGGGATTCATTTTGAAGGGTTTGGACTCGAGATTGAGATGGGCGTGCCGACGGCGGGATCGTTTACGCGCGATTTATTTCAGCTCTCCTGCATGCTCGATCGTTTTGCGCTGTTAGGAAAACCAGTGTTTGTGACTTCGATTTCCTGCCCCGGGCGCAACACAGCTGATCCGAGCGATATCAGCGAAGGGAAGCTCGACCCGGCTGCGGCGGGGCGCTGGCACAAGCCGTGGGATCCAGAGCTTCAGGCGGATTGGCTGGAGCAGGTTTATAAGGTGATTCTGAGTAAGCCTTATGTGGAAAATATTGCCTGGGGGAATCTGGCGGATTTAAATCAAACTGTTCCCGCAGGTGGGTTATTCGATGATATGTTTCATGCCAAGCCGGTGATGAATCGATTGTCGGATATCCGGCAACGGCTGATGGTCGCGCTGGGGCGGAAGACGTAATTCATCGCGATATTTTTTCTCGAAGTATACATTCCTTACTTTTTCAGTCGCTTCAGGCGCCGAACCGCGGATATAGTTATTTTGTTATGGAAAAATCGACGGTTGAGGAAATACGACGGCGTTTTGATGGGGATGTGGAGCGATTTTCTAATCTGGAGACGGGGCAGTCGGCGACGATGGATGCGCCGCTGGTGCTGGATTTGATCGCACAATGTGCGGCGGCGGTGAATCCGGGGGCGACGGCGCTGTTGGATATCGGGTGCGGGGCGGGGAATTATACGTTGAGGCTGATGCAGCATCTGAAGCTGCGACAGGTGACGTTGATTGATCTGAGCCAGCCGATGCTGGAAAAGGCCAAGCAGCGGATCAATGCGGTGGATCCTGCGATTGAGGTTCGTATATTGCAGGCTGATCTTCGGCAGGTTGATCTGGGGGAAGAGACATACGATCTGGCGGTTGCGGCGGCGGTGCTGCATCATCTTCGCACCGATGAAGAGTGGCTGGATGTATTTGAGAACATTCATGCATCGCTCAAAGTACGGGGGACGTTCTGGGTTTCGGATCTGGTGGCGCATCAGGTGCCGGGGGTTCATAAAATTATCTGGCAGCGCTATGCGGCGTATTTGAAGCAACTCAAGGGAGAGCAGTATCAGAAGGATGTTTTTGAGTACATTGAGAAAGAGGATACGCCGCATACGCTGATGTTTCAGTTGGAGACGTTGAAGCGAGCTGGGTTTACGCGGGCGGAGGTGTTGCATGCGAATGTTTGTTTTGGGGCGTATGTGGGGGTGAAGGATGCGAAGATTTGAAAGTGAGAAAGTGTAAAGGGTAAGAAGAGTGGGAAGAGGAATTTGTTGGATGAGTATCCCGCAGCTTCGCTGCGGCGTGGCGCGGGAATTCCGGGTTAAGAGCGAGCGCATTTGTTCGGCGAGTGTGCTCAGGGGTAGAAAATTAGGGATTGCGGGAAATTGGGGACAAAAGCATACTGTAGTGGGGCAAGTTTGGTGCCGGCGGCCTTAGCCGGGAGTGCGTGTAGGGATGCAAAAGCATCTTTAGAATCTGCGCAATATTTTTTAATCTCGGAGATCACATCATGATGAGCGGCAAGAATACGGTGTCGAGGTGGAAACAGCGCGCGGGGGAGAAAAAGCATCTGAAGCGAGCGGCACGTTGCGTGGATATGAGTCTCGAGACGCTTGAGGCGCGCTGGCTGCTGTCGGCGGCGACGTGGGTGGGGGGAGCGGGAGGAAACTGGAATGTGGCAAGTAACTGGAGCACGGATGCGGTTCCCGGAGCCAGTGACGCTGTCACTCTGAATTCCGGCGCGTCGCTGGAGCTGACTGACGCGGAAAATTGCGCCACGATCACTGCCGACGCTAATTCCACCATAAGCCTGGTCGGCGGGAGCCTCGATGTGCGCACCAGCGGTTTGATCAATGGAACGGTGGGCGGCAGCGGTTCGTTCACGGGGCCGACCACTCAAGGCAACGCGCTGACGTTTGCGGGCACGACGACTTTTGACACAGCCTCGGGGCTGAATAACGGGAATTTTCAGAACACCGGCAGCATGACCTTCTTCAGCGGCATCATGCATGGTTCGTCGCTGAACAACAGCGGCACGATCGACTTCGACAGCAACACCACTAGCGGCATGGGGCTCAACACGACGTTAACGAACCAGGGCAGCGGAACGTTGAGTTTTGCTGATGGCGCATTGCTCGGCTTCGATACGTACGGCACGGGCGGCAGTTTTCCCAACGTTATAAACTATGGTGCCATTACCAAAACGGGCAGCGCCTCCGGAGGGTTTTCCAGCGAGAACGGAGCGGCGATAAGACTTCAGGACATCGGCGGAACTATCAATTCGCAGGGTGGGAATCTGGATATACCGATTCCGGGAGCGTTCCAGAACACGACGTTTGAGGCCGCCGCCAGCGCCACCATCACGCTGGACGATACGAACGGCGCGGTGGAATACAGCTTCTCCGGCACCGTCACCGGCAGCGGGGCCGGCCATCTAGTCATGGCGGACAGCGGCGCCAATACCGCTAACCCTGCCATTCAAAATTCCAATCCCTCGACAGCGGCCATACTCAATTTTTCCGGCGGCTTTGCGCAGGTGAGCGGAATGTATTTCCAGGCAAACACATACACCGTGGTTAACCAGGGCACGCTGAACTACGTCGGCAGCACCACCGATGGCAACGCGGGCCTGGACAACACGGGGACCATCAACGTCACCGGCACGGGCGATTTTGACGTCAACCGCAACGGTAATTTCACCAACGACACCACCGGCATACTCGATTTCCAGTCCGACGCTGGCGTGACCGATGATAACGGCGGCACCAGCTTTATCAACAAAGGCCTGGTTGAAAAAACCGGCGGCACCGGCACGAGCATCATCGGCGACGGCACGGCCAATATTGGCTTTGTCAATGTCGGCGGCACGTATGATGTCGAAAGCGGAACGCTGGACATCGCCAACGGGGGCGGCGATTTTGGATTCGCTATTCCAGACAATGGCGTCGTAGCTGCTCCGGGAGCCACCTTTGCGCTGGGCAAGAGCAATGGCGGAAACCGCATTTTCGTGCAGGGAAATTTGAGCATCAGCGGCGGCGGAACGTTCGAGCTGTTGGGCGGAGCGCTATACGGTCCCAATGGCGGTTACAACCAGAATACCAGCGCGCCCTCGACGCTGAATTTCACGGGGGATCAACTCCTGGTTAACGGCGGAGGCTTCAACGATAACGTCAATCTGATTAATAAAGGGGATATTGATTTCCAAGCCGGCGACCTTGGAACATTGCTCAACCAGGGAACGGTCACCCTCGGCAGCGGCGTTATAGTTGATAGCGGCGCATTTATTAATGCGGTCGGCGCAATGCTGCTTTCCGGCACGAGCGACGGCATTTACCGCCAGGGGAATAATGGCAACGTGCAGAATGCCGGGACATTTGTCATGAGCCCGGGAACTGGCAATACCTTTGACATGAGCGGCACGGAAATCAGCAACACGGGCACACTCATTTTCGGGCCCGGCACAAGCAATCTGCCGTGGATCGCCAATGGCTACGATGAATATCCGAGCCTGTTCCCCAGCGGAAATTCCATCCCCACCGGCTCGACGTTTGTCCTGCAAAGCGGGGCGATTGTAACCATCGATACGTCGCCCTCACTGAAGGAGATCGACGGCACGGTGATCATGAGCGGCGGCAGCTCGTTTGCGGCGATTGCGGATCTCAATACCATCACCGGCCAATTCGCGGTGCTCAGCGGCGAGAGTTTTTCCACCGCGGGCAATTTGCTGAATAACGGCACGCTCAACGTCGGCGGTACTTTCACCGTCAACGGCGATTACACGCAGGCTGCGCAGATGTATGTTTCCAGTCCGCCCACGCCCACGCTGGATTTCGAGATTGCCGCCGACCCGACCTCGGCAAATGCCCCCAATTTCACTGTCACCGGCAACACCAGCCTGGCAGGAAATCTCACCGCGGATTATGTCAATGGCTACACCACCAGCGGCGGAACATGGACAGTCGCCACGTTCGATAATGCCGCAACCGGAAACTTCGATTCGACCGCGGGCACAGCGCCTTATTTCACGCCAACTGTCAGTGCGTCGCAGATCATGCTCGCCGGTACGGCGTTCACGGGTACCGGTGGCAGCTCGCTTGGCGGTGGTTCTGGAAATAACGGAGGAGGAGGCGGGAACGGCGGCGGCGGAACAACCGGCGGCTCGGTGGATTTGAATGTCACCTCGGTCAGCGCGCCGGCGAATTTCATGGCAGGTCAGAGCGAGACGCTGACGTGGAATGTTCAGAATAATGGCACCGGCGCAACGAGCGGGAACTGGCAGGATTCGGTTTATCTTTCCAGCGATCAGACCGTGGGCCCCGACGACGTGCTGCTGGGGCGCGTGACGGAAAGCAGTTCAGTCACGGCGGGAGGGAGTTATACGGGTACGTTGACCACCAATATGCCGGCGGTGTTGCCAGGAACGTATTACGTGATCGTCGTGGCCGACAGCCGTGAGGTGCTGGGAGACACTAACTATTCCAATAACACGGCGGTTTCTGCGGCGAGCACTGAAACGGTTCCCTCACTGACGTTGGGCCAGACCACTTCGGGGAACGTGTCTGCATCGCAGCAGCAGTTGTATTCACTGAGGTTGCAATCCGGGCAGGTGGTGAAGTTCTCGGCCACGTTTGCAACGCCGCTGGAAGCGGAGCTATTTATCGGGGACAACGCAATTCCCACCCCCACCAGCAACATCGCCGCGGCAACCAATCCCAGTCAGACCACGGCGTCTCTGCTGCTCACTGCGCCGGTGGCCGGGACATATTACGTGCTGGTGGATGGCCGCCCCGATGTGAGCGGGGCGCAATCGTTCAGCTTGATGCCGACGCTGCTTCCTTACGGCCCGGCGAGTGTTTCCCCTGCCGCGGCTGCGGCGGTTTATCAAACCACCATCACCGTGCAGGGCAACGGCTTTACACCCAGTACGGTTGTCAACCTCGTTGCTGGCAGCACCACGATTGCGGCCAACAACGTGACGTTCGTCAACGCTCAGACGCTCTACGCCACGTATGCGCTCTACAATGTTACTCCCGGCATTTACGACGTGCAGACCGTCGAACCTGATGGCACCAACGCCTCGCTCGCCGCGGCATTTACTATCAACGCATTTAACCCGGCGGCCACTTCCGCCAATTCAATCGGACAAGTCGTGTTCTATTTCAGCGCGCCGGCTCACGTTCGTGTGGGCGGCACCGCGGTGGCAACGCTGAGTTATGAAAATATTGGCGGCACCGAGGTGGATGCGCCGCTATTTGAGATAGACGGCACCAATGCCAACTTCCAATTGCCGGGCATGACCACCTTCGATTCCGGCTCAATTGACATCATCGGAATCGCCTCGAGCGGCCCGGCGGGAGTGCTGGAACCGGGCCAGGGCGGATCGGTTCAGATCACTTACGAGCAGGACGACAACGACCCCGCCCATACGGTCAGCGATCTAACCGCGTTTCTGCTGAACCCGACGAACACCATCGACTGGGACGCCGCCAAGACGCCCCTGAAACCCGATGACCAAAGCCAGCAGGCATGGGACACCACCTGGGCGAATTTTGAATCCTTAGTGGGCGTCGTGGTGAACAACAAGTTGCAGGACACGGTGGGCAGCTATGAGCAGGAGCTGTCGTGGATAGCCACGCAACTCGGCAGTCAGGGCTATCGAACCAATGATCTGGGCCGCTACCTTAGCCAGATCGAGCAGATCGCCGGTGATTTTGGAACCATCAACCAGCGCGACACGCTCACCAGTTTCGGCTACGGGCAATCCGATCCCTACGACATCTCCCTCACGCTCGACAGCTCCGGCAACGCCGCCGTCGGCAACACCGATGATTACGAATATTTCCTCGTGCAGTCCGATGGCACCTTCGTGAACGAAGATGCCCCCAATGATCCCACCACGCTGGTGCGCAATTCCGATGGCACTTACACCGTAACCGAAAGCGACGGCAGCAAAGAAATCTTCAACTCCGACGGCTCGCTCAACAGCTTCGTCGATGCCAACGGCAACCAGACCACCGTCACCCTGACCAACGGTTACGTTACCGCGCTGACCAACCCCCTGGGACAGGTGACCACCATCAATCGCACCAGCACGGGCATGGTTAGCTCAATCGTCGAGCCCAATGGCCAAACCGAAAGTTTCACCTACGACTCGGATGACAATCTCACTTCCGTGACGACTCCCTACGGCACGACCACCTATACCTATGCCGATCCCACCAGCCACGAGGTGACGAATATTCTTAACGCCGACGGGACTCAACAGAATTACACCTACGATTCTTTTGGCCGGATCAACACCGAGTCGAGCACCAACGGCGCCGACCAGATCACTTTCACTTACGACAGCCTCGGTAATGAAACCGTGACCGACGCGCTGAATCGCAGCTACTTCCTCGAGCGTCAGGCCGATGGCTCCATCGCATCGATTACCGATGCGCTGGGCAATATCTCGAGCATGGCCGCGGGCAACATCGCGGCCCCTAGCAGTGAGACGGATTCCCAGGGCGTATCCACGCTCTTCGGGACGAATTCCAACGGCGACATCACCAGCATCACCCAGGCCACCGGCGCGACTATCACCCTGAATTACAACTCCTCGCATCAATTGGTGTCCGTGGTCGATCCGGACAATAACACCACCACTTTCACCTACGACGCCAATGGCAATCTGCTCATCAGCACCGACGCCGCCAGCGCCACCACCACCTATACCTACACTGCCCTGGGCCTGCTGCAATCCACCACCACTCCCGCGGGCCGCGTGATTAACAACAGCTACAACGCCCAGGGCGAGTTGGTGGGCCAGACCTTCTCCGACGGCTCCAGCGACACCTACGCGTACAATTCCAATGGCGAAATCTCCGCCGCCACCAATTCCTTTGGCACCGACACCCTCACCTACGATTCCGCCGGCAGGCTCACGGAGGTGACTTACCCCGACGGCCTTTCGCTCACCTACACCTACAACAGCTCGGGCCAGCTAATCAGCACCACCGACCAGAGCGGCTTTGTCACCAACTACGCCTACACCCCGCAGGGCCAGCTTGATCTGGTCACCGATTCCACCGGAGCCACTGAAGTCGCCTACACCTACGACGCCAGCGGCCACGTGATTCGCGCCGACGAGGGCAACGGCACCTACACGCTGTACGGCTACGACGCCGATGCCCGCATCAACTCCGTCGTCAATTACGGCGCCGATGGCCAGGTGCAGTCTAGCTACACCTACACCTACGACGGCGATGGCCGAGTAAGCTCGATGACCACCCTCGCCGGCACTGCCACCTACACTTACGACGCGGCCGGCCAATTGATCAGCGCTGCGCTCCCGGGCGGAGAAACCCTGACCTGGATCTACGACGCCGCCGGCAACATCATCAGCCAGACTGATACTTCCGCCGGCACCACCACCTTTACCACCAACAAACTCAACGAATACACCACCGTCGGGAACACCACCTACACCTACGATGCCGACGGCAATCTGATCTCCAGCACCACTGGCGGCCAAACCACCACCTACACCTACAACATCGAGCAGCAACTCGTTAGCATCACCAGCCCATCCGGCACGACTACCTTCACCTACGACGCCCTGGGCAATCGCGTGGCCGAAACCGTCAACGGCGTCACCAGCGATCTGCTCTACGACCCGCTGCAGGATCAGTTGGCCGGCGAGTTTTCGACTACCGGTACGCCGCAGGCCCAATTTATCTACGGGATCGGATTAGCCGGCGAATCCCTCAGCTCTACCGCAGCCGACTACTATCAATTCGATATGGCCGGCAATGTTGTGGGACTCACCGGGTCCACCGGATCGGTCCTCAATACCTACAGCTATCTCCCCTTTGGCCAAACGCTTTCTTCTATTGGCAGCACCGCCAACGCATTCACCTTCGACGGCCGCGATGACGTACTAAGCCTAGGCAACGGCAACTATCTCACCCAATCCCGCCTCTATTCTTCCACCCTGGGCCGGTTCACGCAGCGCGACAGCGACGGCTTAACCGGCGGCGACATCAATCTGTACCGCTATGCCAACAACGACCCGGTGACTTATGCCGATCCCTCAGGACACATCATCGGCCTGGAAGATGCCTGGGGATTTGCACAAAAAGCATTAGGCGGCAGCACCGGGCAAATCCTCAACGAAGCCTACATCGAAGCCCAAAATGCCGCTTCAGAAGTCTACACCGAAGGTGAAACCTTCGTCTCCAACCTGGAAGCCAACACAGGCGGTGTATTCTCTGAGGCCGGCACCTTCTTATCGAATGAGGGCATTCCCGCGGCATTTAACGAATATGCTCCACAAGTTACTAAAGTGGCCACAACTTTCGGCGCTGTTGTCTATCAGTACGGCGCGGCATTCATATCAGGCGCGCAAACTGTCGCCACCGCCGCCGCCACGGTTGCCCCGCCGGTTCTCGCGGCCGGCGCAATTGGCTTCACCGGTTATGCTTTAACCCACCAGAATCAGGCACAAAGATTCTTCAACCGCGAATTCGGCTATCTCGCAAACATCAGCCCCGAAGACTACGGCGATGTGGGGATTCCCAAACAGCAGATCATCGCCGCCCTCTCCCGCACGAAGCTCGGCGCACTCGCTATCTCGCAAGGCGTCAACTTGCAGAATCTGACCATCGAGACATTGATTAGCCTCTTGAAGCAAGCGGTTAGGGAGCAGCAGCATCAGCAGACTGAGAGCAGCGGCGCCAAGGATCCCAATGACATCATCGGCCCAGCCGGTTACGGCTCGGCTGGTTTCATCCCCGCCGGCGGCGTCCTTCCATACCAGATCCTTTTCACCAACGAGTCGACCGCCAGCGCCCCCGCTGCCGTCGTTACCATCACCGAGCAAATCAGCAGCAATCTGGATTGGTCCACATTTGCCTTTGGCAGCCTCGGTTTTGGCAGCAACACATTTACGCCTCCGGCGGGCGCACAGCAGTACAGCACTACCTTCGCGCTGAGCAGCACGCTGACATTGGATATCGTCGCTAATTTTGATGCCGCCACCGGGGTCGCTACGTGGACATTCACTACGATTGACAATTCCACCGGCGATGTCCCCAGCGATCCCACGCTCGGCTTTCTCCCTCCCGATGTGACCTCGCCGGAAGGCGAAGGCTTCGTCAATTACACGGCTAGCCCGCTCTCCACGCTTACCACCGGCGCGACCATCTCCGCGCAGGCCAGCATCGTTTTCGACAACAACGCCGCCATCGCGACTTCCACCGTCACCAACACCATTGATGCCGTCGCCCCCACCAGCACTATCACCGCTCTTCCCGCCACCGCGACGTCCACCTACTTCAATCTCACCTGGACGGGCACCGACGATGCCAACGGCTCCGGCATCGCCGGCTACAACATCTACGTCTCCGAAGACGGCGGCGCCTACACCCTCTTCCTCGCCAACACCAACGCTTCCAGCGCCCAATTCGTCGGCACGCCGGGCCATTCCTATTCCTTCTACAGCATCGCCACCGACAACGCTGGCAACCAGCAATCTGTTCCCGCCTCCGGGCAGGCCAGCACCACCATCCCCGCTATCGCCCGCACTATCGCTTTCGGCGGCAAGACCAAAGCGACTTACACCGATTCCTCCGGCCATGTGGTCACCCTCACACTCTCAAGTGGCTCGGGGACGCTGAGCTTCCTCTCCAATGGAAACGCGGACCCCATTTCATTAGATATCACCGGCACCACCGCTAAATCTGCTCTCACCATCAAAGTCTCCGGCGGCACCGCGACCCTCGGCACCGTCACCATCAATGGCTCGCTTAAATCTTTCAATGCTCCCGATGCCAATTTTACCGACACCTTCACCATCACCGGCACCCTGGGCTCTCTCACCCTCGGCGATGAAACCCTCACCAAATCGGCCATCGATATTGAAGGCGCCAATGTCCCCACGACCATCAAGCTCGGCACGGTTCACGACCTGAGCCTGACCGATGCCTCCGCAATCAAATCTCTGAGCGCTCTGGCCTGGACCGCTGGCCCATTCAACGCTGATGCCATCACCGCTCCCTCGATTGGCACGCTCACGGTCAAAGGCAATTTCGATCCTGCAATCAATCTCACTGCCGCTGGCCTGGATCTCAAGAGCGAAAAGATCACCGGCAACATCACCGGCGGCTCGCTCACCGCTGCTGGCTCGGTCGGCATCATCTCCGCTAACTCCATTGCTTCCACCTGGACCAGCACCGTCACCGGCTCAGTCACCACGATCCAAACCAAAGGCGACTTCGATGGCCAACTCACCGCTGCCTCGCTCGGCACCGGCAAGATCAGCGGCAATCTCGCCGGCGCAACCCTGAGCTTCACCGGTTCCTCCGAGGGCTACGCGCTGCACGCATTCTCGGTGGCCAAGTCTGTTACCAATTCGGTTATTTCCACTGTCTCCAATGTCGACGTCTTCACCGTGGGCGGAATGAGCAATTCCAAATTGCTCATCGGCGTCGCCGCTGGCACCACCGCCCTCCCGACCAATGCCTCCGCCTTCACCGCCAGCGCCGCTCTGGCCAGATTCACTTCCAAAGGCTCTTCCGCCTTCTCCAACACCATCATCGCTGCTGCAACGATCGATCAAGCTAAACTGGCCAATGTCACCACCAACAACAATGGCACTGCATTTGGCCTATCCACCAAATCGCTGCAAGCTTTCACACTGAGTCAGTCAGGCGCTAAGCCGATTGTGTATACCAAGAAATCTTTGCCTTCCGTACTGTCCAATCTGCCAGGAGATCTCAAGGTTGAAGTGGTGTGAATAATCTGCTCGCACACATGGCACTTCGCATTTTAATTTTTTTGTGTGCTGATATTTTCGCGGATTGCGCTTCATTCCAAATAGGAAATGTATCAATTCTTAAATCCTTGCCGGGCGCGGCGTTTGGCGGCGGCGAGGCGATCTAAGGGATTGTCTGATGATTGTGATTCTGAGGGTTTAGCGACCGCCGTGGTTACGGGCGCTTCTTCAAAACTCGGGGCGGTTGGCAAAATAATGTTGGAAGATGTTTCGGGGACATGAATCGGCCGAGCTTTTTTGGCGGCGGACAACATTGCCGGTGATTGACTTGCGGGTGCTCTCTTTGGCGAGCGAACCAAAACAAAATCGCGGGCTGTGGCGAGCATGCGGCGGTCGATCGCGATCCGCCGGACGGCGACATCGAGCAGTAAGAGAATAATCGCCAGGGCGATCAGGTAATTGGTTAATGGGCGAGAGATTCGGGGTTCGGTGAGTCCCTGGCGATCGAACAAATCAGCTTGCGGGTCAAATGGATTGAGCAATCTGCCGCCGCTGCGCTGGGCGATTTGGGTCAAGTTAAATTCGTTGGATTCCAGATCGCGCATTTCTGGCGAGGACGGGGCAACGTATGCGGTATCAATCCATGTGCTGCCAGAATTGTTGGCATCCATATGCACGGTGGCCAGGTAAGCGCCGCTGGCGGGAGTGGTGATGTCGGCGCTGTAGGAGCCGGGACCGCTTTGGCTGAGTTCAATCCGCCGCGGCGGCACGTGCGGATCGGGCGATAACAACATTGCCCAGACGCTGGAAAGGTTGGCAAATTGCTGTTGCCGGCCGGCGGCTTGCACGAGCAATTTCGAATGGCCTGGGGCAGTCGTGATGATGCGAGCGCTGGCCAGGTTGGTGGCTGCGCCGCGCTCGATGGTGCGAATCAGCTGCGAGAAAATTTGTGAATAGCCGCTCCATTGCGTCCATTGTGTCGCCCAGCGGTCGCCAGCATCGGAAGTAAATACCGCACATTGGCCCAGGCCCACTCGCCAATAGGAAAGCAGGGGGTCCGCATCATCTGATACCAACGGTTGGACAATCTCCGGATTCGCTTTAGGCCAGGTGCTGATCAGTCCCGTCAATGGCGGCAACGCATCGATCCCAACAAGCACCGGCGAACCTTGATCGCGCACGCGCGGCGTGAACGTCTTTTCCTTGATCAACGTCGCTCGCAACGTCATTGCTTCCTTGATGAACACCTGCGGCAGCACGGTGGGATCGGCGATAAAATAAAATTTGCCTCGCCCCATTTGCGCCAGACTGGTCAGCAAATTCTTATCCGCATCATCTCCGACGCCGACGGTAGAAAGACTGATATTGGCAGCGCGCATTTTGGACGTGACCATCGCCCAATCGCCGGGCATGCTGTCGCCGTCAGTTAACAGCACGATGTGTTTCACCGGCACTTGCGAGCTGTCGAGACGCGCGAGCGCTTCGTAGGCGGCATCAAGCGCGGGATAAATGCTCGTGCCACCCGCGGGTGTGATCTGCGAAATCTCCTGGCTGGTCTGGTCCGGGCGTACATTCTCCGAGAGCGGCACGACCCAGGTTGGCTCGGTATCGAATGCGATCACGCCGACATAATCCTTGGTCTGCAGTGATTTGAGCGAGAGAATAGCGGCCTGGTTCGCGTAATGCTCTTTCGATTCCGGCGCATTATGAATCGCCTCCGACATCGATCCGGAATGGTCGATCACTATTACCAAAGCCCCGGCCGGCATCACGCGATGAGCTGGCGGCTCGCAACTTACGGGCAAAATCTTTTCGGTTTGCGAACCGATCCATCCGCCGGCGCCAAATGCATTAGGCCCGCCAATCATGAGCAAGCCGCCGCCTAAATCCTGAACATAGTGCGTGAGCAATCGATCCTGATTGTCATCCAGACCGCCCATGCCATGAGAAACATTGTTCAGCACAATCGCCTGATAAGGCTGAAGACCCAGCAAATCCTGCGGAAAATCCTCAATCGATTTGCGCTCCGTTTTAATTCCTGCTTGTTCCAGCATCGCAGCGAATGCTGCTGCTGACGGCGAATCATCCACGCACAATACTTTGCTCTCGCCCTTGACCAGGGTGACGCCGTCGGCGGAATTGTTGTCGGCAATCGTATCGCTGCCAGGCTCGCCTTCGACATTCGCACGGAAATAGTGAGCGCCAGCCGGCAGCTTGCCGAGAACAATGTGCTCACTGTTCGCCCCGGGTTGCAGGGTGATCTGATGCGCTCCGTGAAACGTCGGCAGACCCTGGCCGCGATCGGTGATCTCCAGCTGCGCTGTCACCGGCTTGGGGTTGTGCGAATAAATCACCGCGTCGATGGTGACCGGATCGCCCTCTGACTTGGTCGGCGGGACATCCAGCCGTTCGACCATGATTTCATGGTCCACCGAAAAGCGCAGCGGCATGACATCGATAGGCACGCCGCGCGCAACTGCCGAATCAATCGCCGCATCGAGATTGCCGAGATTACTGTTGCCATCCCAGAACAGCAGCATCCGCCCCATCGAGCTACCGGGCAGCGCCGCCAGCCCCAACTCAATCGCCTGGCCTACATCAGTTCCTTCCACCGGCTCGTGCATCGCCGATCGGCTCAGATCAGCCGACCTGCTCAACGGAATATCCACCTGGCTCGCCCCGTCGAAACTAATCTGGCCCAGCGAATCATCGGCGCGTTTGGCTTTCTGGCGATCGCGCAAATATTGAGTGATTTGGGCCGGCAGATCAGGCGATTTCACATTTTGCGTGGACCGGCTCACATCGCGCAAGACCATCAAATTCAAATCCGGATTCACGCGCGTCAGTTGCAGGCCGCCCAATAGGAGCAGCAGCACAAGCAAAAGTAATAGCCGCACCGCGACGGCGGTCCATTTTCGCCCCTTGTCCATGCCGGTGATGGATTTGATCGCGAGGGCGATGATGAACGCGGCTAGAAATATGTAAATGGTCGCCAACTGCCAGAGCGAGAAATTCCCCAATGTTATGGGCACGGTGACGAGCATCGTGCCGGATTATATCGCGCACCCGAAATGAATCACGAAATTCGAATGATCGTAAGGGTATATCCCGCACAATATTTAGCGGCGCGTGCGTAGCACCGCGTTGGATAGCGCTGCACAGCGCGGTCCTTCGGACGCGCCGCTAAATATTGCGCGGGTTTCGATCATTGGTTATTCGAATTTGATTCGTCATTCAAACCAAAGCGCCTATCGCACGCTCAAACCGCCATCGACAAAAATGGTTTGTCCCGTGATATACGAACCCTCCTCACTGCAAAGCAGCAGCGCGATTCCACCCGCATCGCGTGGCTCCCCCACACGCCGAGCTGGAATCCAATCGGAATGATCGCGGATGGGCTTGCCATTTTTGAACATGTGCCGATTGCGATAGGTATTGAAAAATCCTGGCGCGATGGTGTTGGCAGTGATGCCGTCTTTAGCCAGATCAGCCGCCAGTCCCGTGGTGAGATTTTCCAGCGCCGCTTTCGTCGCTGAATACGCGGTCATCACAGGATTGCCCTGTCGCTGCTGGATAGAGCCGATATTGATAATCCTCCCCCAGTTTTGCCGACGAAAAATCGGTGCTGCCAATTGGCACAGCAGCATGGGCGTGATCCAATTCGCATCCCACTGCCGCGTGATCTCTGCAGGCGATAAATCTTCCCAACGTTTTTCCATCTGAATCGATGCGTTGTTAATCAGGATGTGCAATCCGCCCAATTCTTTTTGCGTCGTAGCAACCCATTTCTTGGGCCAGGCAAAATCGCCAATATCCCCCGCCAGCGCAATCGCCTTTCCTCCGTGGCGAATGATTTCCTTCGCTTCTTTTTTCGCTGCCGAGATATCAATATCCTGAATCGCCACCGCGCATCCATGTGCCGCCAAGGCCCTGGCGATTCCCAATCCAATCCCCCGCCCCGCTCCGGTAATCAGCGCCGCCTTTCCATCCAGGCGGAAATTCATCGCATTTTCATTTTTCATATTCGGTATATTTCCTGGAGCTGCCGCGCGCTTTTTCGATCGGGTATTTCCGTTCATTTTTTTTCATCTTCTCTACAAAGGCTTGTCCCAGATCAATGCCCATCTCATCCGCGATCAGCACCACACCATGCAGCACATCCGCCAATTCATCCGCCACATCCTGCTTGCGATCCTCCAACACCGCTGCGAGCTCCGCCCCATTTTTCCACTGCATGAGTTCCAGCAGCTCCGTCGCTTCCAGAACGACCTGGATCGCGAGTTCCTTGGGCGAATGAAACTGCTTCCAATCTCGTTCGTCCCGAAATTTCACCGCGACCTGCCGCATTTCTTCAAGGGTCATAAATACTTCCTTCGGTACGAAACTCGAATGAAGAACTAAATTCAACCGCTGGAAAGTTCCATATGAACTGTCAGTGGCACTGAATTGCCACCGCCGCACGAGGCAAAGTTAATTATTTTAACATTCGAGATTGATTGATCTATCATTTGAATTGTGATTGCGCTTTGGCGCGCAGCTCCGCGAGCATTCGATGAAACGTTCGATCAATCAGCTCCACAATCTCCTCGGTCTTTAATCCCTGCACTTGCAGCGGGGGGCCGTATAACACGTGGATTGGCACATTGCGTGGCCATTTAGCACCCTTTGGCCACGCCTGATAGGCACCGTCCACAATCGCTGGCACTACCGGCACGCCCGCACGCCGCACGATCAGCGCCACGCCGGCCTGGATCGGCTTGAGATTTCCATCCAGCGTGCGGGTTCCCTCGGGAAACATGGTGAGAATTTCGCCGGCTTTGAGCCGCGCGATGGCTTCTTTCATCGCACCCGTATCGCCTTTGCCCAGGTGCACGGGAAACGCATTGAGCGATCTGATAAGCCATGTGAAAAATTTATTTTTGCCAAATAGTGTCGCCCGCGCCATGTAACTAAACGGCCGATGGCATCGCACCCCCACCAGCACGGGATCCAGCGCGCTTTGATGATTGCTCACGACCAGCACCCCGCCGGTCTTTGGGATGTGATGAATTCCGTACACCTTCAATCCAAAATACAGCGTCGTAAAAATTCGGCACCCCGCACGCCCGACGGCGTAAAGCAACGATTCCGGGCGAGCAAAATCCTGCTCCGATGAATCGGGCTTCGCCTGGGGAACCAATTTGCTTCCCGCATTTTCTGTCACCGGCTCACCCCCTCACCTTGTCACCGCATGACTCGCAGCCTGCACGCGCTGCACGATATGCTCCACGACCTGATCCTGGCTCATCGTCGTGGTATCCACAACCTCCGCATCGCTCGGTATGGCCAACGGCCCCACGGAGCGAGAGCGATCCCGCTGATCCCGGCTTTCAATCTCTGACAAAATCTGATGGTAATCCACCACTTCGCCCCGGCTGCGCAGCTGCGCCACGCGCCGCTTGGCGCGCTCGGCAGGCGTGGCATCGAGATAAAATTTGTATTCCGCTTCGGGAAATACCACTGTTCCCTGATCTCTTCCCTCGGTCACCACGTTTTTACGATCGCTGCCGATCTTGCGCTGCTGCTCGACCAGCATTTCCCGAATCGCCGGCACCGCTGCCACATAAGATGCTGCGCGCGTCGCGTCGATTCCGCGCAATAGATGCCCCACCGGTTCGCCGTTGAGCATCACGCCGGGCGGCATCTTGCTCCAGTCAAATTCAATCCTGGCATGCTTCGCTTCAAACGCCAGCGCCCGCGGGTCGTTCAAATCCACCTGCCTGCGCAGTGCCGCCAGCCCGATCGCCCGGTACATCGCCCCGGTATCCAGGAAATCAAAATGCAGGCGTTGCGCCACCAACAGCGCCGCCGTAGATTTCCCCGTCCCCGCCGGCCCGTCGATGGTGATGACCATAAGCGGCAATATAAAGGATAGAGGACTAACAATAAAAGAACTCTGAACGCTGAACGATGAACGCCGAAAAAACGCAAAAAACGCTGCTTCTTTGGTTTTCTTTCAGCGTTCAGCGTTCTTCGTTCAGTGTTCTTTTAAAAATGTTCCTCATCCTCCATTGGCGAGGAGAGATTCCCGATTCCCGGCGGGAGTTCCATCCAGGCGCTGCGCTGCCAATTGTCCGCGGTCGGAGTTTCCACAAAAATCGCTGGCACGGTAAACATCAGCCGCTCTGACAGACCCACCAGAAATGGCTCATAGGTCCCCCGCAATTTGGTCAGACGCGCTTCCATATCCGGATCGCCGCGCAGCAGCAGACCTGCTTCATGAAATTTCTCGCGCATTTTGGCAAATCGCTCGCTGCTCAGCCGCTCTCCCGCGCGACCCGGATTGGAGCGCAGCACCAGTCCCAGATCGACCGCTGCATGGCGCGCCATCGCAAAGGTCAGCTGCGCCTGGTACGTGTCTTCTTGCCGCACCACCACCAGCAAGAGCGCCGTTGTATCCAGAATAGTCGCCAGCGCCGCCAACCAAGATTGATTATCGTGCTGCGAGCGATAGTAGCTCAGCACGGGAAACGAGAGATGGCTTTCCAGCAGTTCCGCCGCCCATATCTCCCAGTCGCGCAATATGGATTCGGTCCCGTCAATTTTTCGCGATCGGCCGAGCCGTAGCAGTATCTCGCATGCGCTCGGCGGCGATCCGGCGCGCGCATCCAGCAGTGAAATGGTTACCTCGCGCGTGGAAAATGCCTGATATAACACCGGCAGATACGAGATCAAAACCGCCAGAAACGCAAAGCCCAATCCCGCTTCAAACACCGACAATGCTTTTCCCAGCGCATGCACCGGCGTTAAATCCCCATACCCCAGCGTAAAGAAAGTCGTCCCGCTCAGATAAAGATACGTCAGCAGTGTCGGTGCTGTACCGCCCCCATGAATCTGCGATTTCGAGCAATACAAAAATAAAGCAAAACCAAATATCAGCCCGATCACCCATGTCGCGAACAATCCCAGCAGCGAGGCCGGCCCGAAAATGCTCAGCATCGTCTGCCGCTTTTTTCCCGCTGGTATTCGGCAGCAGATCAACCGCCACAAGCGCCACGTGCCCAGATAATAAAATCGCGCATAGCGAAACCGATGCATCACCCGCCGCGGCGAAAGGATCGTCTCGAATCCTTCCACCAGCACCAGAGCGATCATGCCCAACGCGATAATAATTCCAACCAGATGCATATATGTTTTCGCGACTTCTCCCCGTGCATCCTACCGATTCCAAACGCTCATAGCGCTAGGAGAGCCGGGCTGTCGTCAGCCCCGAATTCCGGAAATTCCAGGGCGAGGATGCCCCGGCTCTACCAGCAGTTATAACCCTTATAAATTCTTCTCCCCCAGCTCCGCACTTCGCAGCGTATTCTGCATGAGCATCGCCACCGTCATCGGTCCCACGCCGCCCGGCACCGGCGTGATGAATCCAGCAATCTCTCGCGCCGCTTCAAACTCAACATCACCCACTGTTTTTTTCACACCATCGGTTCCCGTCACACGATTGATCCCCACATCGATCACCATCGCAGCTGGCTTAATCATCTCCGCCGAGATCAATCCCGCTTTTCCCACCGCCACCACCAGAATATCCGCTCGCCGCGTGTGCTCTTTCAAATCGCGCGTTGCGATATGGCACAGCGTCACCGTCGCCATCAATTGCGTCAGCAGCAGCGCAATCGGCTTACCGGCAATCTGGCTTGCCCCGACCACCACTGCCTCAGCCCCTCGAATCGGCGCCCCGGTTGACTTGATCAATTCAATTACCGCCTGCGCTGTGCACGGGGCGATCAAGGTGTGTCCATACACCACATGCCCGATATTGGCCGGGTTCACCCCCTCCACATCCTTGCGCGGATCGATCGCATACTGCATCTCGGTAGTATCCAGATGCTTCGGCAAGGGCAGATGCAGCATCACCCCCGTGATCTGCGGATCGTTATTTAATTGCTGAATACTCCGCAGCATCTCCTCGCGGCTGATATCGCCAGGCAGACTGGTGCAGGCGTATTCGATTCCCACCCGGGCACACGCCTGCTGCTGCCTGCTGGCATAAATTTCCCCCGCAGCAGTCGCTCCCACCAGCAATGCCGCCAATCGCACCGGCCGCTGCATTCGCGAAATCCGCCCACGCACTTCCCCCTTGATCTTTTCAGCCAGCGCTTCTCCGTCAATAATCACAGCTGCCATGACGGCGGATTATACGGGTCACGACCTCACGATGCGCTCATCTCAGAGCCTCGCCACTTTAGTGGCGTGGAAAGAGCGTACGCGCTGCATTTTCACTAGAAAGAATTTATGCCCAAACTCTATACCAAAACTGGCGACAAGGGACTCACTGGCCTGGGTAACGGCCAGCGCGTGCCCAAAAATGATTCGCGCATTGAATGCATCGGCGACATCGACGAGCTCAATGCTGCGATTGGTCTATGCGCCTCTGCGACTCCCAACGCCACGTTTCTCCATCGCATTCAAAATGAGCTGTTCATCATTGGCTCCCATCTCGCGGCTCCGCAAAGCAAAAGCCTTCCGCCATTGCCTGCCTCCGCCATCGCGCGATTGGAATCCGAAATCGATGCCATGGATGCGCATCTGCCGCCCTTGCGCAATTTCATTCTCCCCGGCGGATGTGAATTAGCGTCCCGCCTGCATCACGCCCGCGCCGTCTGCCGCCGCGCCGAGCGGCATGTGCTATCCATCGCTGATTTCCCCGCTGATATGCTGATCTATCTCAATCGTTTATCCGATTGGCTTTTCATCTCCGCCCGCTCCGCCAACAAATCCGCCGGCGTCTCCGACATCCTCTGGAAACCGACCCCTTAGCGCCACGCCGCGGCGAAGCCGCTGGATTCTTCCTCCCAGAATAAAAAAAGAACGGACGACTGCTCTCGCAAGTCGTCCGTCCTATTAGCAAAAAAACAAACCAATTAGAACTTCACGCCGAGTGCCAGCGTGTAGTTGAATTGGCCGTTGGCGGCAGTGGTGCCATGGCCAGGGTCGAAGAAGAAGTCATATTCGACTCGCGCTTCGACGAAGGTGGTGTGATTCAGGAAGTACTTCACACCGGCTTCAGGAGCCGCAGTCCAGGTGTTGTGAACATCACCCCAGATGTAGCCAACATTGGCGCCGACGAACGGCTGCCACTGGCCCAGATCAAAGTGATAGTCACCGGCAACGACCGTCTGACCAGCGAGGCTGGATCCGGTTAGATCTTCGAAATTGATCGTCTGGCGGGCCGACACTTCGATGGCGTCGGTAAAGAAATAACCGACGGAGCCCTGCACGTTGAATTGCGTGCTTTCCCAGTCGTTGTCATTCGTGCCCTGACCAGCGAGGGTCAATTCCCAGTTACCCTGGTTGAACCCATAATCGTTGTCAGACTTCTGTGCATGTGCCACGGCTGGCAACAATGCCAAGCCCAAGGCAGCTACGAGGAGCTTACGAAGCATATAGAACCTCCAAATTGAGGAACCCTTTGTATGCGACGGCGGCTGCTCTGTGCCTAACCGTGCATCTATCCGGCGTGAATCAACCCTGATTCATAGCCGCCTGGCGATTCCTTACTTCGCGGCCGGAACATCCGGACTCGCTTGGATCTTTTCGCCAAGTGAATTTCGAGGCATTAACTTAGTCAATACTTCGGCCTTAGGGAAGGGGAAGAAATAAAATTTTCTCCTAAAGCCAGTGCATGATAAAAATCTGATATAAAAACACGTGGCCAAATTTTCGCGTAAATCAATATAAATAATGGCATTACGATTCATGTAAACTTGGGCCCGCTGGCTAGATTATCCGGACCTTGTCCATCAAAATTTTGCGCATTTTTCCTTGCTTTTTCGAAGAATTTTATCGCACTTCAGCACCAAACCCCCTTACTTCACATGATTTATAGCCGCTCGGAATATCCCCAGACCGGGTCCAACAATTGGCAACGGATGTTGACTTGTCCAGGCGGGATGCTGGTGCGGATCGACATATCGCTCCGGATGCGGCATCAAACCAAACACCAACCCCGACTCATCACAAATGCCAGCAATATCATCGATCGCGCCATTGGGGTTGTTGGGAAATTCATTGTTCGCTGGCGATCCATCGGGCTTGGTGTAGATCAGTGCAATCTGGTCCTGATCCCAGAGATGTTTACGAATAGTTTCATTGGCCGGAACGAATTTGCCCTCGCCGTGAGCGATGGGAAGCGCTAGCGGCTCAACCCCATTGAGCCAGATGCATTTCCGGCTGATCGGCTTGAGACGAATCCAGCGATCAACAAAACGATGAGAATCATTATGTGTCAGCGTCGCCCCGTGCGGCTGATCTATTGGTCCGGGCAAAAGGCCAGCTTTGACCAGGATCTGAAATCCGTTGCAAATCCCGATGATTGGCTTGCCCGTCTTAACAAAGGCACGCAGGGCGTCGGCTAAGTGGATTCGCAATTGATTAGCGAAAATCTTTCCGGAAGAGATGTCATCGCCGTAACTAAAACCGCCAGGAATAGCGAGGATTTGGAAATCATTGAGTTGCGCGGAGGATTCGAGAATGCGGTTTAAGTGAACGCGCTGCGCCTCGCCGCCGGCAATATTAAATGCGTGGGCAGTCTCTTCATCGCAATTGCTGCCAGCTGATCGCAGAATAAGCACGCGGGGTTTCACGATAGATCGAGTGTAGGAAACGATCAGAAGGATGCAAATTGATTTTAAGTTTTGATTAACCCCACGCGCTAAACAAGCACGGGTATTTCGCATATCTTTGGGCGGATGGATCCCAAACAACGCGCCGCCGAAGCGGCGCTACCGATGATTCAATCCGGCATGACCGTTGGGCTGGGCACCGGCTCGACGGCGCGGTTTTTTATCGAGGGCCTGGCGCGGCTGGTAAAAGAGGGCCAATTACGGGATTTGCGCTGCATCCCCACTTCACTGGCTTCGGAAAATCTTGCCCGCCAGTTGGGACTTCCGCTAATTCCTTTTAATTCACGTATCGATGTCACCGTGGACGGAGCGGATGAGGTCACGCCGAATTTGGATTTGATTAAGGGGCTGGGCGGGGCGCTGCTGCGCGAAAAAATGGTTGCACAGAATACTGGTAAGCTCATCATCATCGCGGATCGATCCAAGCGCGTTGAAAAACTGGGGAGCAAATCGCCGTTGCCGGTGGAGGTGGTGCAATATGGCCACGAAATGCAGGTTGCGTTTTTTCATGAGATTGGAGCGGAGCCTGAATTGCGTAAAGAGGAGTCGGGGAAGAATTTTGTCACGGACAATGGCAATTTCATTTATGACTGCCGATTCGTTCGGGGAATGGATGATCCGCGGGTGACTTCAGAAAAATTAGCCAATCGCGCTGGCGTGGTGGAGACGGGTTTGTTTTTGGGAATTGCGGCGATGGCGATCGTCGCGGATCAAGACAAAGTTGAGATTTTGCAGCGGTGAACTTCGCGGGTCACAAATAGCCGGGACTCAACGAGACCCGGAAATCCTAAAAATTCCGGCGTTCGTTGAACGCTGGCTATTTTTTTGCTCACGCCGCTTCTGCGAACGATGATTTCCGCAATTCCCCAACTGCGATAAGCACATCAGCCACTTTGATTCGCGTGAGGCATTCGGCTTCGGCCAGAGGGCATTTACAAACGCAACCGGCGCACGGCATCGAGTGGACCAACGATTTAACCCATAGCGCATCGGGCCAGGGGAAAAAACGGCCGGGGTGGCCGTCGTTGCTCAACACTACCGTGGGCGTGCGCATTGCGGCAGAAATGTGGGCTGGGCCGGTGTCGAGGCTCAGGACCATGTCGATTTGCCCCAAAATTGCTGACAGGGTGCGCACATCGATTGATTCATTTAATACTGCGTGGGGGATTGCGGGGTCGCAGATGGCGTTTTGCGAAAGCAGTACCGGCATGAGGCGATGCTCGCGCCAAATTTGCTGAAGCGCGGTCCGCCAATTTTCTGCCGGCCAGGAGAATTTCGCCATGCTGGCCGAGCTTACAACGCCAAGTAAACCTGAAGCGCCTCGGGACTCAGCAAGCTCACGCCAGGAAGAAAGTAGCCTTGCAGAATTTTCATTGGCAGCGGCATCGAGAGAAATCTGCGGCAATGTATTCACATCCGAAGCGCCGCATTGCCGAGCAAGATCAGCATTGCGCTCAAGCTCATGAATTTCCTTCGGCCTAGCCAGAATGCGTGTAGCCCGTTTCAACGCAGCGTATCGCTGGCGCGGAAACTGATGAAACAGATCGCCCTCGACTGCCCAGCGTTTCTGCGCACGGACACTTCGGAAAATCCAATTCCCCAGTGGCTCAGCGCTGATCGCGGGATAAATTGCGATCTCATATCGCTGCGAACCGAAGAGAAATCCCAATTTCCATCGCCAGGAGGTGGTATGGAAATATTCCAGACAACCTGCCTTGAACCCGCGCGGAATTATCTGGCAAACCTGCACATACTTTGCTGAAGCGAATAATTCGCACGTTGCAGCGGGCGCCCAGAGATGAATCTCGGCGTCACGATAGCGCTTGGCAATCGCCCGGATGAATGGCTCCGAGAGAACGCCATCGCCAAGGCCGTCGGTGCGAAGAATGAGGATGCGGCGTTTGTATTTGCGAAAGATCGAGGCGATGAGCCCACTAACGAATGCGATATTGAAAATGGCGCTGCGAGCAAATCGCAGCGATTGAGAAAGAGTCGCCTGAAGCGTTTCTCTCCCCTTGTACTCAGGAGGAGGGGTAGGGAGGGGGCTCTTGTTGAACAGTGAATTCTGAACGCTGCCTTCGACTGCGCTCTGGCCGGGGAACGCTGAAGAAGGACCCCCACCCCTACCCTCCCCCTGGGTACAAGGGGAGGGAGAATTGGGGCAGCAATTGTTCCGGAGCGCCCGGAGAGCCGGGCCGTCTTCGGCCCGAGGTTTCGGGGCGGGGACGCCCCGGCTCTTCTGCGAAACAGAATCAAACCGATAATCGGGAATGCTTCGCGGCCAATTCATGCGGCTAGCCTCTGTGATTGGCACGCGAGATTTTTTTGGATGAATTCCAGCAATCGTCGGCTGGTTGCGGTGTAGGTCATGCGATCAATTACGATCTGCCGCATGGCTGTGCAGATTGAGCCGCGCTGGTCGGGATGTTCCAGATAATAGTGAACCTTATCACGCAGCTCGTTTTGGCTGGCAAAGGCCACCTGGTCGTATTGCTCAGGCCAGAGCGTGGCAGCGGATTGGGCGAAGCCGCTATCGGCGGAGAGGCGCAAATCCGCCAATAATTCAAAGCCGCGATTAAACGGGTCAAGGCCGATGCAGCGCTCCAGATTTCGCAGAATCTGCTGAACCTGTGGCGTGGCCCGGGCTTTCAGCTCGGCATCGCTGTGGATGTTATTAGCGAGGCAGAAATCCCAGATTGGTTTATGAATACGCTCGACGACATCACCGGGGCGATGGCGCAGCAGGAAAAATCCGCCCGAGCATAGGCCTTCAAATAAGCGTTGGTGCACGATCCCGTGCGGCGCGATTTGCAGATTGATTTTCGCGGTCTGGTAAATTGCGGCGAGTTGTTTCTGATTATCCGCAACGCCTTTAGCGAAGCGCGATAGTGTCGGGTGATTTTCCCAACCGCGACCATAAATATGAATATTGCAATCCAGATCGAGCAACCATTGAAGCGCCTGGTGTCGAAAGAATGAATAATTCACCTGGTGGCTGAACAGATTGCTGATGGATTGAAAGTCAGCTGGGGAAATTGAGATATTCAGAGCGGCCAGGGATTGGCGGACCAGTTGCTCGATATGGAGCGGATCGGAGATGAAGCCGGCATGGGCGTAAATGTTGGCGAGACGTTCATAGATATCCCACAGCAATTTTGCGGCACTGGGGGATTTTTCGATTTGGTCGCGGACGAGTTGCTCGGCGGTTTTGCCGGTATGGCCGACATAACAAACGTCGCATTCGTAACCCACGGCAGGGCCGTGGGCTTGGGGGGCAAAGCGTTGTTCGTTCACGCCGACGACGGCGGGCATGAAGCGCTCTTCCGGGTATCCGAAATCGGCGACGCATTTGAGCCGGCCGTAGCCCAGGCAGAAATCCAGCGACGACTGCTTCGGGCCGGTAGCTGGATTGAAAATATTCGGGAGCTGGTCCTGCACCCACATCACCGAGGGGATTTGCGGGGGCAACGCTGGGAATTCGCTGCGGCAATGATCGATGATCAGAATCAGGTCGGGTCGAAATTCGGTGCAGGTTTGGGCGTGGCAAAGGGTGTTGAGCAATTCGTGATCGGCGTCTTCGATGAGCAGGCGGGTTTCGTGGCCGAGCTTGCGCATGGCGGAGAGCCAATCGCGCATGGAGTGCTGCAAAAACGTAGTAAATCTGCTGGTGATGCCGAGGATTTTGAGGCGTGGGGAGCTAGCCACTGAAATGTCTAGCCCGTAGATTTTTTCGTATTGGGAGATTTGTGCGGAGCAGCGCTGCGAAAATTCGGCTTGGAGCGGAGCGAGAAATTGGTCGAGGGTTGTGTTGGCGGGAAGAATGCCGGCTTCGACGGTTAGAGCAAATTTGGGTTGGGGAAGGCTGGGTTTATTTCGCAGAGTCGAGAGAAATTGCTCGGCGGCGTTTTCGCCGACAAAGATTAAAACGCGCGGATCGCTCAACACTGCTTGCCAATCCTGATGATGCAGGACGGTCGAAAGCTGGGCGATATCACGGCAGAGCAGATAGATCGGTGGCTTAAACCCGGGCAGCGCTGGATGGCGGCACGGGATGGCGTGTAATTGTCTTTCGAGTCGGCCGTCGTCCAGGCCCGCAATTAAAATCGGCACGGTGAAATTATTTTCCGGCGCGATGGAAGCAAGAAGAGCGGATAGGCTTTCGATCCTGGATGGCAGCGGCGCAATTGCGGGCGGAGTTTGCTCCACTTTCGCGGCCAACTGCGGATATCGCACGGCCAACGCGGCGAGATTTTGTTTGAAGAAGGCCGACATAATCGATTCATCGCTATGCCGCTTCGCGCTCGGCCTGATCCAGATCGCGCGGCAAGGATGCGGATTGATGAATCCCGGAAAGCAACTGATCGAGGGAAACCGGATGGTTGCCGATTTGGCCCGCTTCCACTGCTGCGGCAACGGAACCCAGGAAAGCAGCGGCATGCAGGGAACCGCCGGCGGCCAGGGCGAGCGTTGCGGCAGAGAGCAGGGCGTCGCCGCAGCCCAGGGGGTCGACGGCTTGGGATGCCAAGGAGGGGAGATAGGCGCTGCGGAGTTTGCGTTCCCAGGAATTGCTAGCCGCTGAAGCGGCTAGCCCGCAATCGAGAGCGCCGTCTGTTTGCAATTGATCGAAGGCGACGAGGCCTTCTTTGCCGAGGGTTACGAGCATTTGTTTGGCGCGCGTTTCGGCCATCAGGCGATAGACGACGTTGGTTAGGCCAGCTGAAAAATCACTGAGGGTTTGTCGGAGCTCGCGCTCCGTGGGGCAGATCAGGTCGACATCGTGGAAGCGAAGGAGGTTGGAGCGAACGCCGCTTACATCAGCCGTAATGATGGGAACATGCTTGCGCAGCGTGGGCATGATGCGTTGAAGAAGCGGGGCGGTGAGCAGGCCGTAGCCGAAATCGACGAAGATGACAGCATCGGGGGGCGCTAAACCGCAAGCGCATTCGAGGATATGGTTGGCGAGGGAAGATTCATCCTGAGAATCCAGGGGGTGAACAATGCCGTCGTCCACTTTGAAAAGTTTGGTTTGATCGACCAGATAGCGATTTTTGCTGACGATCTGGCGACGCTGGGGGATGGATTGGACGGTGATGCCTGAAGCGCTGAGCCGATCGTGAATCTCGCGGGATAGAGCATCTTCAGCGAGCGCGGTGATGAGTGTTGGAGAAGCGCCCAGGCGAGCCAGATGCGAAGCGATAATCGCGGCGCCGCCGTCATATTCGTGTTTGGCCAGGGAGCGGAGCGACATCATGGGCGCTTCGCCGGCAATACCCGTCGCATCGCAGAAGTGATAGCGATCCAGAATGTAATCGCCGATCACCAGAACGCGCTTATTGCGAAAGCCGTCGGTGAGCTTGTGCAGATAGTCCGGTGTGAGATTAAACCGATCGCGGAAACGGCGGACTTTTTCGCGGTTGAATAACTCGTGCGATTCGAGCTGATTAATCAGAGCTGTCGAGGAGTAAATCACGTCGCCAGAGGAGAAAACCACTCGCCCGCCATGGCGGATGACGGTCTCTTTTTCTGCCAGAAAGCGCGGATCATTGTTGGTTTCGTATTCGCGGCCTTTGATGTAAATGTCGGGTTGAATTTTCTCCAGCAGATTCACGGCTGTCGGATCGCTGTTCACATGCACAAAATCGACGCATTCCAGAGCGGCCAGGCTTGCGGCGCGCAGATCATCCGGAATCAGCGGACGATTAATGCCCTTGTTCACATTGGGATCGGCACTGACGGTGACGATCAGAATATCCCCCTGCGACTTGGCAAATTGCAGGTGGTGAATATGCCCCGGATGCACAATATCGAAGCACCCATGGCAATGGACGACCTTGTGCCCTCGATCCCGGGCGGCCTGACGTTCGCTCAGCAAACGGTCCAATTGACAGATTTTGCGGCTGGAAACCATTTCTTCTAAGACATTATCGGGCGTTGGGGCCGAAATTCTGTAATAGGAATTGGGAAAGAAGCAAAATGGAATCTACTGCGGACGGAGATTAGGATGTCTGCGAGACAGGGCATTTTTGGAAGCGAGGGACACATTGAAAGCGATTCGAACAGGTAGCTTTCTTCTGCTGGGGGCGATGGGTTTACCGTCTTGTGTCGTAAAAATCCCATCAGAAACACTGGCTGTAACGACGATGCCTGTGCTCGAACCGGCATATCAGATCCCCAGCGTGGCCGAGATTACGACGTCTCTGGAGCGGATACGGGCGTACCTGGAATCCGCCGCCCCGCTGCGAATCGCGGGATCGGTCATGGACACAGGCCCGGACCATAAATTCGCCCCGCTGAGTTATCCCATGGGCGTAATCGATTCGGGATTGCTCGCTGCGGCCAAGGCGACCGGCGATGCTCATTTTAATGATCTGCCGGTACGGCAATTTCAGTTTTACCGCGATCATTTAGCCCAAGCCCACGCAACCGAGGATTCGGGCGAGCGCGGCCCCATGCGAAATCTGGTGCACCCTACTTCGCTGGATTCATGCGGAGCCATCGGCACAGCCATGATTCAGGCGCGCCTGGCCGACGTTGGCCCGGATATGAATGAAGTCATCCAGCGCTGGGCGGAATACGTGCATCATCAGCAATATCGTCTGCCGGATGGAACGCTCGCGCGGCAGCGCCCGTTTGATCAATCGCTCTGGCTCGATGATTCGTACATGGGGCCGCCGATTCTCGCGGAGATGGGAAAACTCACCGGACATGCCGAATACAGCGACGATGCTGCACGGCAGATGGAATTGTTCTATGCCCACCTGTTTCTGCCCAATCTCGGCTTATTCACGCACGGCATGCACATGAGCGATCCCGAAAATCAGCCGCGCTATTGCTGGGGGCGGGCGAATGGCTGGTATGCGATGGGTTTGGTAACGGTCCTGGATGCGCTCCCGGAGAATCACCCCGAGCGCGCTAAGTTGGTAAAAATTTTGCAGACGGTCGCCCGAGGCTGGGCGAGTTACCAATCGGGTAGCGGACTTTGGCATCAGCTTCTCGATCAGCCAGATTCTTATCTGGAAACCTCGTGCAGCGCGATGTTCACGTTTGCCATTGCCCGCGGCGTAGATCGCGGCTGGCTCGATGCGAAACTATTTGCCCCCGTTGCAGTGACAGGTTGGAACGCCCTACAAACCCGCATCGATGATCAGGGCCACGTATCCGGAACGTGCATCGGCACGACCTATGCCGCCGATTATGTCTATTACTATCGCCGCCCTATGACGGATGATGTGCACGGCTACGGCCCGGTGTTGCTGGCGGGTTCAGAAATGATCGAATTGCTCCGCAACCCGCATCTGCGAATCGACCTGCGCACCGGCGCAATCATGGCCAACGCGCGAACCGCCGAAAGATAAACTTATCGCAGCAACTGAATTTTAACCTGCGGCAGTGATACTCCACGCCACGCGGAATCAGCGGTATAGACTGTCGCAGGCGCAGAGGCACGAGCCAAGGCAACGCAGGCGCGATCGCCAAGGGAAAGCCCGAGCTTGCGAATAAGAGGACGTAGCGACGCTGCAATCTGAGCTAGCGGCAAATCGAAATCGATTGCACGGAGATTGGGAAGACTCAACGCCAGCCGAGCATCGGAAAGGGACATGCCGTTGTCGATCAGCCGCGTCATGACTTCGCTAAGATTAACGGTGGAGATCAGGCAGGAGTGATCCAGCAGCAAAGATTCGATTTGCTCATGACCTTTTTCGCGATGCAGCAGAGCCAGAATCGCCGAGGCATCCAGGACAGCTTCACTCATCACGAGCCTCTGCGCGGCGCTCGGCGATCAATTGATCCACCAGGGATACATCGGAGGAAACACTTTTCCGAACCATGGATTGAGCGCGTCGGATGGCATCTGTGGGATTCATCAATACCAGCGCATTATCAATGAGTTGCAGCGTAGCGTCCTGCCCTATCTTAAGGCCCAGCGAATCCCGGAATTTAGCAGGGATGACGACGCGACCGCCTTCAGTAATGCGCACTTTGGTTATTTTCATCTTATGACATTATAAGATGTTTTATGCCATATTTCCAAAAATATGGCACATTATCACCAAAGTACCACTAGATTTATAATTCCTACAATCTTTAGAACGGCGAATTCCCTGCGGCGAGGTTGCGGAAGCGGGTGGTTTTGGGATCGAACGTGAGTTTGACGGTACCGGTGGGGCCGTTGCGCTGTTTGGCGATGATCAGCTCTGCGATATTGTCAGGAACGAAATCCGGATCGGACATTTTGTAATAATCTTCGCGGTGCAGAAGCATGATCACGTCGGCGTCCTGCTCGATCGAGCCAGACTCGCGCAGGTCGGACATGCGGGGGCGATGGCCATCGCGGCCTTCGGTGGCGCGGTTTAATTGTGAGAGGCAAATCACGGGGATGCGCAGCTCGCGGGCGACGGCTTTGATGCCGCGCGAGATCATGGAAACCTGTTCCTGTCGGCTATCGACGCCGGGTTGATCCATCAATTGCATGTAATCGATCATGATGCATTTGATATCGTGCTGAAGCTTAAGCCGGCGAGCTTTGGCGCGCAGCTCGAGCATGGTCAGGCCAGCCGAATCGTCAACCCAGATGGGGGCTTTGGCGAGTTCGCCGACAACGCTGGCGAGCTTGGAATATTCGTGGGATTGAAGCATTCCCTTGCGGAGCTTGTGGGCATCGATCTCGCCGCGCGAACAAAGCATACGCTGAGCCAATTGCTGTTTGGACATTTCCAGCGAGAAGACCGCGCAGGGCAGGCGCGAATCGGCAGCGATGGCTTCGATAATGTTCATCGCAATGGCGGTTTTACCCATTGAGGGGCGAGCTGCGACAATGATCATTTCGCCAGCCTGCAGGCCATTGAGCATTTCATCGAGCTCAAAGAATCCCGTCTCCACGCCGCGCTGGCCGCGATTTTCGATGGATTCGAAAACTTCGTGCAATACGGCTTCCAGCGGGACCACCGCATTGCCAACTTTTTTCTCAGCAATATTGAAAATCTTTTTCTCAGCGCTATCCAGCACATGCTCGGCATCTTCGTGCGGAGCATAGGCTTCGCGCAAAATTTCATTGGAAGCGGCAATCAATTGCCTGAGCAATGCCTTTTCGCGAACAGCCTGGGCATAGTGCGCCCCATGAGCTGCCGACGGAACCATATTGAGCAATTGCCCCAGATAAGCCGATCCGCCAATTTCTTCGAGCAATTGGCGTTTGAGCAATTCCTCGCGCACGATGATCGCATCGATCGCGCGGTTCTGTTCATAGAGCTTAACAATGCAATCAAAAACGATCTGGTGATCCGCCTGGTAAAATGCATCACGGTCGATGATCTGGACAATTTGTCCAATCATGTCCTTATCGAGCATCATCGACGCCAGCAGGCATTGCTCGGCTTCAATAGCCGACGGCGGCAAACGCTCAAATTGGGCAGCGGTCCCAGAATCGATGAGCTGGCTCACAGAAGTCCTCCTTGACGGATACATAGCCTAACGAACGCGATGACAATATTACCATACCGTCTGGTTCTGTTGAAAACCTCGCTTTATTCAATAGCCGGCACTCAACAAGTCCCGGAATTCTAGGAATTCCGGCGGTCGTTGACCGCCGGCTATTGTCTGCTGCCGAGGGTTTCAAACAAAGCCATACCGTCTTAGTTACATATTGTTCACCGGTGGGTTTGTTCAATCAACATTCACCAGACGCGATGACAAGTTGCTAACGAGATATGCACAAATTATGCATTGGCGATTTTGCTGCCCTAGAATTTATGGACAATCCGTTTTGCTGGATTGCTGGCTAAGTGGCCACCAATTCAGCGCTGAAAATTCTTGCGAAAGCGATATGCTATAGTCTGCTATGGCAAAACGTAGCAGAGCCTTGCTTCCCCGGGCGTTTAAGCGACTGCTTATCGCCGGCATCATCCTGCCGCTGGTTTTGCTATGCGCCCTGGGCGGGATCTTCTGCTGGCAAATCGAACGCCTCCGAATAGCGGACCGCAAGGTGAGGAAGTGCGATTTGATCATCCAGGAAGTCGGCGATGTGCAGAAACTTCTTGTGGACATGGAGACTGGCTTGCGCGCGTACATCATGACCGGGCAAGAGGTTTTTCTTGATCCTTACAAAGCTGCTGATGCGCAACTCAAGGACAAGTTTACAGAACTCGAATCCCAGGTCGCAGATGATCCGGTTCAATCCAAAACCATCGCTTATCTGGAAAACCGATCACAGTTCTGGCAGTTCTACGCGTCGCAGACTATCGATAAAGCGCGGCACAACGATTCGCAGGTGCGCTCCGTTGAGATGACCACGCGCGGAAAACAGGCGATGGATTTTATCCGCACGGTGATTGAGAAAATCACCGGAATCGAAACTCAAAACCGCAATACCCTTTCGCTGGCTGCGCAGCGCACGGCATCGCTCGTGCTAGCCACCAGCATTTCGTTCAGTGTGCTCGCTGCCATCATTTTAGCTGTCGCATCCCGGAAAATGCTCTTTGGCGTCGCCAGCGCTTACACCGATGCTCTTTACCGGGCAGAGGAGCGTGAAGCAGAGAAGACCCAATTGCTAGCCAGCGAGCGCACCGCCCGCAGCGCCGCCGAGCACGCCAGCCGCATGAAGGATGAGTTTCTCGCCACTCTGTCCCATGAGCTGCGCACACCATTGAATGCCATCCTGGGATGGGCTCACCTTCTGCGCCAGAACAATGCCGTAAACAGCGATCTGAAAAACGGACTGGAAACCATTGAACGCAATGCGCGCATGCAGACGCAGCTGATCGAAGATCTGCTCGACATGAGCCGAATTGTCTCCGGGAAAATCCGCCTGGATATCCAGCGCGTATCGCCGCTGGCTTTTATCGAGCCGGCAGTCGAAACGATTACACCTGCAGCCGAAGCCAAGGGAATCCGGATTGAAAAAATTCTTGATCCCCAGGCTGGCCCCATCTCCGGCGACCCGGCGCGTTTGCAGCAGGTGATGTGGAACCTGCTTTCCAATGCGGTCAAATTCACCCCCAGGCAGGGCAAGATTCAGGTCGTGCTCGAGCGCGTGAATTCGCACATCGAAATTACCGTCGCCGATAACGGGCAGGGGGTCGACTCGGATTTTCTCCCCTTCGTCTTCGACAAATTTCGCCAGGCCGATGCCACCTCCACGCGCAAGCATGGCGGACTGGGGCTTGGCCTCTCCATCGTAAAACAATTGATCGAGCTTCACGGCGGAGCCGTGCGCGTCAAAAGCCGCGGGCTGGGACAGGGAACCACCTTTACGCTTGAGCTTCCCGTCACCGTGGCGCATTCAGACGATGCGGTGCGTATTCATCCCACTTCGCCCGCCGCCGCCGATG
The DNA here is from genome assembly GCA_036490535.1 of Tepidisphaeraceae bacterium. Lineage (GTDB taxonomy): Bacteria > Planctomycetota > Phycisphaerae > Tepidisphaerales > Tepidisphaeraceae > DASXDR01. The sequence goes on from DASXDR010000153.1 coordinate 38,573, forward strand.
CCAATAACCAGGACAAAGTGTTAAGCGGCACGCGCCTGTTGGTCGTCGATGATGAACCCGACGCGCGCGAGCTGATCAAAAAAATATTAGAAGAATCCGGCGCCCAGGTTGTGCTCGCGTCATCCGCAACCGAAGGTTTGGAGATTCTCCAGCACGAGCAGCTCGATGCTTTGCTCAGCGACATTGGCATGCCGGATATGGACGGTTACGAATTTATTAAAAAGGTCCGCGCTATAGCGACCGCATCGCAAAAACCCATCCCCGCCATTGCCCTGACTGCTTTTGCACGCTCGGAAGATCGTACCCGTTCGCTGCTGGCGGGATATCAGGTGCATTTATCGAAGCCGGTTGAGCCGGCCGAACTTTTGGCAACCGTGGTTTCCGCGACCGGCCGAACGATTCCGGGGTGATCCAGACCATTCTGTTGCGCAACTGCTAGTGCCCGCCATTACATCGATGCTATAAATCGTTTCCTGCACTACAATGTGTGCAGGAGCAATAACCATGGCAGAAGAGAAATCCTCATTACATATCGACACCGACTGGAAAAAACAGGCCCAGGAAGAAAAGCGCCGTTTGGTTGAAGAAGCGGAAAAAAAGAAACAAGCCGATTCCGCCGCCAGCGCAGCTGCCGCTCCCACCCGCAGCGGCGAGGGGGATGTGGGCGACGGCCGGCGACGCCTGCCCATAGCCAGCTTCGCCTCCATTGTGCAATCGATCATGACGCAGGCTCTGTATTATCTCGGCGACATCGCCACGGCCGCCGGCGAAGGCGCGGTTAATCTCGACATGGCCAAGCATCACATCGATTCGCTCAGCGTGCTCGAGGAAAAAACCAAGGGAAACCTAAACGCCGAAGAACAGAAATTTCTCGACGCTGCGCTTTATGAGACGCGCATGCGCTTCGTAGCCATCGCGGGGCAGATTATTAATCAGTGATATATGGTCCGTATTTAGCGGTAAGGAAAAAGGCTCTGTTCCCTTCCTTGCATTCAGGGGAGGTCGTAGGCGAACGCTGAACTGTGAACGATGCCTTCGACTGCGCTCAGGCCGGGGAACGCTGATGAAGAACCCCCACCCCTGCCCTTCCCGGTTCGACTCCGCTCACTACAGGCCTGCGTACAAGGGGAGGGAGGTAATACGAGCGTGCGAGGTTTTTCTCTTAGCCTTGAACGAACGCGTTTATTGGAATCCGTCCCATTTCGGTGCCACGATAAAAAGCACCTATTTATCGCATCTAAATCCGCGCATCTTTAAGGTCGATAATCCATCTGGAACTGCAGATTTGTTTTGCTGCGTTCTGGTTGTTGAAGATGCGTTCATTCGTACAGAATTTTCTGACTGCCAAGCCGAATCCAATCGGAATTGACTTTGGCACGAACTATCTACGCCTGGCGCAATTGCGCAAGGACAACGGCCAACTGCGCCTACTGGCCGCCGGGCAGCTCGAAGTTCCCAAAGTGGCGCGCAAGGACTGGTCGAGCCGAATTGATTTCTTCCTGCAGGGCGTGAATGAGATCCTCAGCGGGGGAGAATTTGTTGGCCGCCAGGTGATTCTGGGCTTGCCTGCTGCACAGACTCATGTGGGCCACTTGCGATTACCGAAGATGGAAGCCGATGCGCTGACCAAGGCGCTGCCCTGGGAGATTCGCGGCAAGCTGCCGATTGAACCCAATGAAGCGGTAATTCGCCATATCGTGGCGGGCGAGGTATTCGCCGAGCAGGAGCCGCGCGATGAAGTCATCGTGATGGCCTGCCGCCGCGATCTTGTGCAGGGGTTACTCGCTGCAGCGCCCAAGGCCAAGCTCGATGTCGTGGGGATGAATGTAGAAATGGCCGCGATCGTGGAATGTTTCGCGCAGGTCTATCGCCGCAAGGGAGACACCGAGGCGATCAACTGCTTTCTGGATATTGGCTTCGCCGGATCGCGCGTCATCATCAGCCGCGGGCGCGACATTCTGTTTGTGCGCTCGATTGGCATGGGATGCAATCAGTTAAATGCGATTGTCGCGCGTGAGCTGGCGATCAGCACAGAAGAGGCAGCAACACGGCGGCTTCGCCTGGCACAAACGCCTGCCGAAGAACCCTCGCTGGTTGCCGTTTCGGAATCGATTCCCGTAGGCGGGACGCTGGATGATCGGCGGCAGGATCTCCGTGACCTGGAGAGCGATAGCCCCGCAGCAGAAGAACTCGCAATGGCCGGCCTTTCAACCGTGAACGGAATTGTGGAAGAACTCACGCTTTGCCGGCGTTATTACGAGGCAGCATTTCCAGGCAAAGCGATCGATCGCCTGATTTTCATCGGAGGGGGAGCATTGGATCGACGCTTCTGCCAGGAGATCGCGCGCGGCATGGGGCTCCCCGCACAAGTCGGCGATGCGCTGACGCGTATGGAGGGGCGGGAAATTATTGATGACGGCACCAAGCGACCGCAGCCCGGTTGGGCTGTAGCACTGGGCCTGAGTGCTGGAGGTTTGTTATGAGTACTGCTAACGCCATGTCCTTTTTGCCGGAGAATTATCTGGCAGAGAAAGCCGCGCGGCGGACGAATCTGATCTGCGCCAGTCTCTTTTTCGTGGTCGTCATCGCTATCCTGGCGGCTTACGCTTTGAGCAACCGTTCGCTGCGCAGCATTGAGAAGCAGCACGATGTTGTGCAACAGCAATACGCCGAAGCAGCACAGCGGATCGATCAGGTCAAGCAGCTTCAGACCAAGCAGCAGCTGATGTCACAGCAGGCGGCGCTGGCTTCTTCGCTGCTGGAAAAAGTCCCGCGTTCTAATCTGCTGGCCGAGATCACCAACGCGCTGCCCGATGGCGTCTCGCTGGTGGATATGAAACTGGTATCCAAGGAGCGCACCATCAATCCTCCTGCCCCGCCGGCGGGAGCTAATACCAACGGAGTTCCGCCCAAGCCCCCGGCTCCCATCAAGGTGACGGATGTATCAATCGATGTCAGTGGCGTGGCTGGGGACGACGGGCAAGTCGCGCAGTTCATTCGCAATCTCACCGGCTCGAAGTTGCTCAAGGATGTCAATCTCGTCGTCGTCGATGAAAGCAAGATCGGTAGCGATACCGTGCGGCGATTCCAATTGAACATGATGATCAACCCCGATGCCAATCTTTTGCAGGAGGGGAATAAATGAAACTCGGATTACGTGAAATCATTCTCGTGGCGATCCTGCTGGCGTTGCTCGGCGGGAGCTATTTTCTGATTTTCCAGAAAACCAACGCGCGCCGGCAAGGGCTCTTGTCCGAAACACGCCAGGAGCAGCAGACGCTGGATAACGTGCGCCAGGCGACCGTCGGCATTGATGATCTGAACCGCAAGATCGTGCAGATGCAGAAGCAGATTACTTTCTTCCAATCGCGCCTGCCTGCCGAGCGCGATGTGGACAAGATTCTCAAGGAAGTCTGGCAGATGGCTGGGACCAACAATCTAACCACCCAGCACGTCAAGACGCTCGTTTCGCTGAAGAATGACAACTACAGCGAGCAGCCGATGGAGATGACCCTGTCGGGAAATTTCGACGGCTTTTACTCGTTTCTCCAGCAGCTTGAGCGGCTGGACCGCATCACGCGGGTCACGCAGATGAAGCTTGAGCGGATTGATAATGGAAACGGGCAGATGCAGGCGGATCTGACGCTCAGCGTCTTTTTCACCCCCAGTTCTGAAAACTTGGCCAGCACAAATTAAAGGTGAAGATCATGTTGCAAGATTTGAACGAGAAACCTGAGGACGAATCCACCGAAGCGGCAGTCGCGCAACCGGATGAGATTTTCACGACCAGCGACAATAAGAAGCCGATCAGCAAGCTAAACCTGATTGGCTTTGGGGCGATCGTTATCGGCGGAATTGTGCTCTGCGCGATCCACATGCGCAGCGGCCCGGCGACGGCATCGGCTGCCGCCACGACCGCGACGCCTGCTGCCAAGAGCAATCAGACCATCAGCCAGTTTCTCAGCAGCGGCGCGAGCGACATCCGCAATATGCAGGCGTCGCTGGCCAATACTGAAAAACAAGTGCAGGTGTTTCAGAATTATCCCAGCGTGCATCAGGTTCCGCTGGGAAATCTGAAGACCAATCCGTTTGCTTATAAGGGCGATGACAAATCCACTTCGGAAGCAGCTGCCAAGCGAGCGGCGGAGATCGCGGCGTTGGATAAGAGCGCAAGCGGCTTGAAATTGCAGTCGATCATGTTTTCCAGCAGGCCTGGCGGGCATAACGCCTGCATGATCAACAATTCGCTGTGCTCCGTGGGGGCCCAGGTCAACGAATTCACGATCATTAAAATTAGTCCCTATTCCGTGGTTGTTGTCCAGGGCGATTATCAGCACGAGCTGAAGATTGAGAAGTAATGTTCGGAAAACGATCCAACTCGGCGGTAGTGGAAGAGACGGCCAATGAATTTGAGCCGCTCTGGCAGCCCCAGAAACAGGCGGAGAAGATCTCCGTCGAGCAATTGCTCCTGGAGCGCGGCCAGATTACCGGCACGCAGCTCGATGAAGCGCGGTCGCTGAAGCACACGCAGCCGGGAAAGACCATCGCGCAGATTCTCATTGGCATGAACGCGGCCACGGAGAATCAGATTCTCGCAGCAATCGCAGAGACGCTGGGATTGACCTTCGAGGTGCCGGAAAAGGAGACCGTCGAAGTCGCGGCGTTTGAATTGCTCACTGTCGAATTCATCCGCAAACAACACGTCGCGCCCCTGCGCTTCGAGGGTGAAACGCTCGTGCTGGCGATGGCCGATCCGAATAACGTATTTCTGATCGATGAAATTCGCCGTAAGACCAAGCGGAATGTCCGCGTGGTGGTGGCGGCGCCGGCGGACATCATCCGCTTGCTGGAAACGATGTCTGCCGAGGAAGTATCCAACGTTCAGGTCGACGAGATCATTAAGGACATGACCGATGACGACGTGCAGGTCGTCAAGGAAATCAATGATGAAGTCACCGACCTGGAAAAGCTCGGCAGCGAATCGCCGGTCATCCGCTTTGTGAATTACCTGATCTTCGATGGCCTCAAGCAGGGGGCCAGCGATATTCACATCGAACCAAAGGAAAAACAGCTCAAGGTGCGCTACCGCATCGACGGGATTTTGTTCGAGGCCATGAGCCCGCCGCTGAGCATGCACGCGGCAATTGTTTCGCGCATGAAGATCATGGCGAACCTGGACATTGCCGAGCGGCGCATTCCGCAGGATGGGCGTATCCGTGCGGTGATTCAGAATCGCAAAATTGATTTGCGTATGTCGACGCTCCCTACCGCCAATGGGGAAAAAGTGGTCGTGCGTATCCTGGATCAGAAATCGATCAACGTGCCACTCGAAGCGCTCGGCTTTTCGGAGAACGCACTGACGATCTGGCGAAAGCAGATCGAAGAGCCGCACGGAATTATTCTGGTGACCGGACCTACGGGAAGCGGAAAGACGACCACGCTTTATTCGAGCCTGCGCTGCATGGATGGGAATCGGCTCAATATTTCCACTGTCGAAGACCCGATCGAATATCATTTGCCTCAAGCGGTCCAAACGCAGGTGCATGAGAAGATCGGCATGAGCTTCTCCACGGCTCTGCGAGCATTGCTGCGTCAGGACCCCGACGTCGTGATGCTCGGCGAAATCCGTGATTCTGAAACCGCCAAAACCGCCGTACAAGCCGCACTGACCGGGCACCTGGTGTTGTCCACCCTGCACACTAATGACGCGCCGTCGTCCATCACGCGTTTGATCAACATTGGACTCGAAGCCTATCTGATTGCTTCGGCGATCAATGCGATATTGGCGCAGCGCCTCGTGCGAAAGATTTGCCCACATTGCCGTGCACCCTACAAGCCTACTGATGAAATGAAGGAATTCCTGGAATTGCAGGGCGTGGAGGCAGCCAGCCTGTTTTATGGAGCCGGATGCGATAAGTGCAGAAAGACTGGATATACCGGCCGGCTAGGCATCTACGAGCTGTTAGTTATGGACGACGGCCTGCGCGACATGGTCACGCGCAACCCTAACGTGGCTGAATTAAGAAAGCTCTGCCGCGAACGTGGACTGATCACGTTGCGCATGGACGGAATTGATAAGGCAATCAAAGGATTGACGACGATTGATGAGATTCTGCGGGTGACGGAATCAGGCGTATAGAAAGGAAACGATGAACGCTGAACAGTGAACGCTGAAAGAAGAATCAAGGCTATCTGGTTATTGCATCTTTTTTCAGCGTTAGAGTTCAGCTTTCAGAGTTCATTTATGAGCATGAATATTGACGAAATTCTCAAAGCGGGCGTGGCAGCGAAGGCTTCGGATATTCATATTAATGTCGGGCTGCCGCCGTTGTTTCGCGTGCACACGGTGGTGACGCACAGCGAGTTTCCGGTGATTACGTCGGAAGATGCGCTGGCGTTGCTGAAGCAGATGGTCAACGAAAAACGCCTCGGCGAGCTGGAATCGCGGCGCGATTCGGACTTCTCTTACGAAATCAAAGGGCTGGGGCGTTTCCGCGTGAACGCTCACTTTCAGCGCAGTACGATTGCCCTGGCCTTCCGCGCCATTAACGACACGATTCCGCCGCTGGAAAAATTGATGCTGCCAGAGGTGGTGCACAAGCTCACCGGGCTGGCGCGCGGGTTAATATTGGTGACCGGGCCTACGGGGTCGGGAAAATCGACGACGCTGGCGGCGATGATCGATCTGATCAATCGCAATGAAAAAGGGCACATCATCACGATGGAAGACCCGATCGAATACACGCTGAATTCGAATAATTGCGCGATCGAGCAGCGCGAAGTCGGCAGCGATATTCCGGATTTCGCCTCGGGTCTTCGCCACGTTTTGCGACAAGACCCCGACACGATTCTGGTGGGCGAAATGCGCGACCTGGAAACCGTGTCGGCGGCGATCACCGCAGCGGAAACCGGGCACCTGGTCTTCTCCACGCTACACACTGTGAACGCGCCGCAAACCATCGAGCGTATCATCGACGTCTACCCGGCAGATCAGCAGAACCAGATCAGGTCCATGCTGGCAAATACATTGCAGGCGGTGATTTCGCAGACATTGTTTAAGCGCGCTGATCAGCCAGGCATGTGCCCTGCGGTGGAGATCATGCTCTGCACGCCAGCGGTGCGAAACTGTATTCGAGAAAACCGGATTTTCGAAATTCCCAATATCATCGCGACCAGCCGGGCGATGGGGATGCAGTCGTTGGATGATTCGATCCGGCAGTTGTTTATCAACGGACATATCAGCCGGGCGGATGCGGTCGCGCAGGCGGCGCATCCGGAGAAATTGGAACGAGCATTGGCGGCATGATGGATGATAGTTGCTAACTGTTAGTTGATAGTTGTTATTGGTTTTCAACAACTATCAACTAACTACTAACCAAGAACAAATATGCAGTATCGATACGAGACAAAAGACGAAGCGGGAAAGAAAGAAAATGGCGTGATCAACGCGCCGAGTTTGTCAGCCGCGTCGGCGCAGCTGCGCGATGCGGGGCGGACGATTATCGTGTTGCAGCCCATCGAAGAGGTGAAGCGCAAGACCAATCTGAAGGATTTCAATGTTTCCTTCGGGCCGAGCCAGAAGGATGTGCACAATTTCACGGGGCAGTTGGCGGTCATGATCCGGGCGGGCATATCCATTCGAGCAGCTGTCGAAGGGATCGCCGAGCAGACCGAGAATCCGAAATTTCGCAAGATGCTCGAGCAGATGAAGCGCGATGTGGAAGGGGGCAAGCAGTTTTCCGAGGCGCTCTTGCGCTATCCGAAAACTTTTTCGCCTTTGTACATCAACATGGTCAAGGCATCGGAGTTGTCCGGCAGTTTCTCGTCGATGCTGGATAAAATTGCGACGTATTTGCAGCACCAGATTGAAACGCGGTCGATGGTGATCGGAGCGATGATTTATCCGGGCATCATCGGCGGCATGGCGGTTTCCACGACGGTGTTTTTGCTCACGTTTGTGCTCCCGCGATTTCTAGTGATTTTCAAAGGTCACGAGAAAATTCTGCCGGCGCCGACCAAAATATTACTGGCGTTGTCGAGTTTCATGACGCATTACTGGTATGTATTACTGGTAGCGTTAATTGCAGCGATCTGGGGGGGATTCCTGTTGCTGCGCACCGACGGCGGGCGGCTCTGGTTTGATAAGATGAAGCTGACCATTCCGCTGTTCAGGAAACTTTTCCGCGCTCTTTATATTTCGCGCTCGCTGCACACGATGGGGCAATTGCTCAATGCGGGCGTGCCCATGCTGGATACGCTGGCGATCACCGCGGAGATTTCTGGAAACCTGCTTTACAAGCGCATGTGGCGGGCGGTTTATTCAGCGGTGAAGCAGGGCAAAAAGATTTCCACGCCATTGATGAAAAGTCCGCTGCTTCCCAAGGCCGTGGTGCAGATGATTTCCGCCGGCGAGGAATCAGGTAAGCTGGGCGAGGTGCTCTCGGAAGTGGCAGATTATTACAATCGCGAATTGCGTGCGGTCATCAAAAGCGTGACGGCGATGATTGAGCCTCTGATGATCGTGGCAATGGGGTCTGTCGTCGGTTTTATTGCGATGTCGATTATTCTGCCGATCTTCAAGATTTCGCAGTTGGTGCATTAATCGCGCTTGCCAGTAGCGCTGACAATTGCTGCACGAAAGCGCTGCGAGCCATTACGGTTTGAATGCCGGCGGCACGGGCTTGGGCGATGGCCGCGGCATCCACGTGAGAGACAAAGCCGACGGCCGATTTACCAGTAGCGGCCACCCACGCACCAGCAGCAGCGATTGCGCCTTCCTGGTTGAGATCGGCGATGAGCATGGGGGCGTCCTGATTTGCGATTGCGGCAGGATCGCGCACTATTTTAGTCGCGATATTTGCAGCGCGAGCGGTGGCGCTGATTTTGGATTGAAACATCAGATCGCGCACGAGAACGAGAATGGGGAGAGTTTCAGCCATATTTGCCTGCATATCCTTTGGCGGTGATTCTGCCAAACGAGTATAGTGGCCTGCGAGGAAATTGTCCTTGGACGCTCGCAGCATCCGCGAGATGGATCGGGCGGATTTGTAACGGGTAATCACACATGGCGACTCAGCCGGGATTGCAATGGTTGACTGAACAGGGGAAGCAAGACGCTAGCGAACCTTCACGGACCTTGCAGGAACTGATCGATAAGATCGTTTCGGCAAATCTGCGTTTTACCAATCGATTTGCTCCGCGGCTGCTCGAACAATTACGCGCCTGCCAGCAAGGCGGGGTTCGGCGGATCATCTGTTCGCTTCTGGATGGCGACCCGGATTTGCAGTTGAACGGGGTGTTGGGATTGCGAGAGCCGGAAAGAATCGTGCGTGGCATCACGTTCCTGATGAAGCTGAGCGGAATAGCGCGAGCATGGATAATTATCGATACAGCGCTGCCCAGTGAATGGACGCGGCAACTGACTAAATTGGCGGCGGCGGAACGCATTCGCTGCATCTTCGTGCGAAACGATTATCCGCAATCTGATCCGACGCTGTTGTTATACACAATTTTAGGAAGGCGGCTGCGGCCGGGGATGCTGCCAACAGAGCGAAAGGTATTGCTGCTCGATAGCGCGGCGGCGTGGCGATTGGGGGGCGGCGATGGGGCGGGTTGCACGCCGCTGGCAGTGCGCGATCTGGTGGGAAACAGCAGCCAATATGCGATCGTGCCGCTGGGGA
>DASXDR010000013.1:0-22085 GCA_036490535.1 Tepidisphaeraceae bacterium
GGAAACGCCCCCGGCTTTTTCGACGCAACAGAAAAGAGCTTCGAGAAGCTAAAAGATTCCTTTGGGCGGCGCTCTACGTTTGGGGAATTCGGAGAATTGCTCAGGGGCGGCGGCGCAATCATTGGCATAACGGCAGCAGCAGAAGTGCTGAAATCCGCAGGCGAAAGCGTATCCAAAATGCGCGAGGATATGGGCGACCTCAATAAGAATTGGGCAGATGTCGCCCAGGACGCCATTAAATCCGTTCCCCTATTCGGACAGATAGAAGAGGCGGGCGAAGCAATCAACGAGGCATTCACCGGCGAGAAATCCTCCATCGGGCAAATGAACGCCGATATCAAACTCGGCAATGAGCTGATGGCCGAGCGCCGCACGCTGGCGGAAGAAATCCACACGATGCAATATTCGATGGTGGATGAGGAGAAGAAAAATCAGGCCACACTTGCCGAGCTAGGTCTGACCGGCACCGCCCGGCAGGAGCAGGCTTTAAAAGATGCGCAGGATCGGGAGAACGACGCGGCGGCAAAAGCGGTGGATGATCGGCAAAAGCAAATTAATACTCTTGGTGATAGGCTGGTCGAGCTAAGGCAAAAGGTGGGGGAAAAGGCCACTGATGCAGGCGGGCTTGCTAATCTCGCCCCGGGCATGGCGGCGCAATTGCAGAGCATCTATAAATCTGGCCAAGCGCCGAACGGCGATCAAATCGCGGCAATCGACAAGTTGCGATCCGGTCCAAATGATGACCGATATTGGTGGGATGTCATTGGCCAATTCAGCGGCAAGCAATTCCAGGCCGCTGGCGATTTGGATCAATTGCGCAAAGATTCCGGCGCTCTAACTGGCCAGCAGCAGGCAATGCAGGCGCTAAATGATCCGGCGGCGATCGCGCACGACACGCAGGAACGCGCCGCGCGACAACAGGCGCAGCGTAATGACCTGCATCGGGAGCGTGACGAAAAGCGCAAAGAAGAAGCTTATGCTTCGGAAAAAGGTATCGGTGATGCGCGGGCGCAGGCCCAGGAAGATTCGCTCCGTGCTCAGGGTAAAATGCTCAGCGCTGATTTGCAGGCGATCAACCAGAAATATGATGATGCCGCGAAAGACCTATCCGAGAAATCACGCCGTGCCGCTATCGATGATCCGGGCAATATCACCAACATCAACAAACAGCGCGATGATGCCATCGCCGCCAGCGAAAGCCAGCGACGTGGAGAACTTAATGCAGCTCATTCGGCAGACCAGCGCGAGCGGATGCAGCAGGAGGAGCGCTTCAACCAGGAACTTGCGGATATTCAGGCCGAGACTCGCGATAAGGGATTGCGGGCGATGGGTAAGACATTCGAGGCGGAGCAAGAGCAGCTTAATCGCCAGCACGATGACAAAATCGCCCGGATCAAAGCCGATGCAGCAGAGGAATTAAAAATCCATGGCGAGCATGCGGCGGAGATTAATAAACAAGTGAGCGATGCCATCGCCGCCGAGAATCAAAACTATGGCGTGCAAACACTGGCTAATCGACTGGAGGCATTAAAAGATAATGCCCCGGTCAGCCTATTGGCGCATGGCTCCGAGATTGAAGGATCAAGCGCTTCGGCGCTGAGCGCCATAGCATCGCCGGGCTGGGCACATGAAATGGAGCAAATCAATGCTGGGAAACAGCAGCGGTCAATCATGGATCAAATCGGCACGGCCATGAAGACCCCGACCAGCGCCAACAATCCCAATGCCGCACTGGAAGCAAAAATGGACAAGGTTGCCGATGCGCTAAAAATGATTTTTGAACATATCGCCAGTGGCTTCCAATTAAACGTCCGCCCGTAGGGGTATTTCATGGATGAATCGACAAGAGAAAATCTCCACGCCATCAACGAAATGGTGCGAGGTATGCGGACGATGATCGAGGAGAAATTGTCTTTCGTGTTCGCCGCCGATGATTTGGGATTATTTGCCGCAGACCCGAATGGACAGCTCAAGCTATCGCTGGATGAAATAGCCGATGAGTTTGAAGGGATTGCCAAAACTTATCGCCGCGCCAGTGCACATATCGATGGGCTTCGCGAGCAAGTTAAACAGCGCCAGCGTGCGCGATGCCTCAAGCGGGACTAATAGGACGCCTAAAAGAGGGGCGACTGACTTGCTGGTTGTGGATATTGCGCTCGCTCAAGCCCGGACGTTTTTAGATTCGCTGCGATTTGGAAAAGCAACAAATAGCGCTTCGGGAATCAGTTGGGAAACGAGTGATTATTCTCCGCCCAGGGCAGCGCCGGCGCGAGTGATGGTGAAAATGCGGCAGCCATCCCCGCTGTTTTCGGCAATCAATAGTCCTGAACTACAAAGTATCCTTAGATCATCGTCAATAAACCGCTTCTCGGAGATTTCTAAATTCCCCCCGCTACCGTCCGTGATTTCATATTGCGTTCCACCGTACACTGCGAGCTCCATAAACTGGCTGGCGTTCGCTTTGTTCATTTGACTCAAAATCGATACCGCTTGATTTGAAAGTCGAGATTGAACCGCCATTGCCTGCGCGATCGGCTTGAAGTCGGCCAGGTGACTCGCAACCGTGGAAATCACTTCATCAAGCTGCGCCAGCTTGTCCATCACTTCCCCATGCTGGTTTTGCAGAAGCCGATCGATCGCGCCGGATAGCTGCAAATTGTTCGCCAGCATTCCCACCAGCTCATCGTGACGGTGCAATTGAAGCCACGCCTTGTATTCCTCAATCGTCGCCGCCTTATCGCTACGCCGTTCCTGAAAGAACGTCGCCAGCATGCCCATGAGCGATGCGAAGTTAGTCAGTGTTGATGGATCGATCATTGGAGATTTTCGTTTGTGCTGCCGGCGGCGTCAAATTCCAGCCGCGTTGCCTCTGCCTCAAATAACTTGTTCGTTTTACATTCATCGAACTTTTGTTAGCCATCGCACTCCCCCGGCGCGTCGCTACTCTCAGCGGGGATGAGCGCCCGCGAATCACTCAACCCCGAGCAATTGAAATGGCTGGCGGAATTCAGCGCCCGCCAGTTACAGGCAATCGGGGCGGTGCGGGAACGGCTGGAAAAAAAACTCCTCCCAACCGATCCGCTGATGCAATCCGTGCAGCAGGCTTTCGTCGCCATGCAGGGATTGCGAGTTACCACGTATTATTTGACTTGCGACCCCGGCACGGTTGGCGAGACTCCCGCCGACGTTGGCCCCAGATAAACGATTCGCCCGCGCAACGGCTTGGAATACTCCGAAAATAAGCGATGCGGGAAAAGGGCATTTCCGGCCAAATGCGCCCACATCAATGCGCCCCCGATTATCTACGCCATAATTTCATACCTGTATTTACAGGTTTACCAAAATAATACTGCGATATTTCGCATAAAAATGAGACGGTTTGCGACAGTTTGCAAATCGTGCAGATTGTGATATTCTCTCGGTAAATCTAAGGGATTTCTTACTTTTCGGCGTGTCCAAAAAACTGATTCGTAAAGCGGGGGTTAAGGGTTCAAATCCCTTCTTCGGCTTTGAATATCTCCGCCAGTCAGTTTTCGGATGGAGATATTCAAGCATTGGGTTTTCGATTCTCTTCATATTGCAGACAGTGTGAATTTCATTTGCTATATTAAAATATATGTCTACCAGCATTCTGGACGCTTATGTTCGCACGGCTCCTTCTCCGCAAAATGCCATTGATATCTTTAAAGGTGAATGGTCTTCCAAGCTTCCACCCCCTTATAACAATCTTTCCGCAGGTGGCATTCCCCTTTTCCAAGATGGTCGCATCGCCTGGGCATTAGGGCAGCTCGGCGGGGTAGAAGGTCAAAATGTGCTCGAACTTGGGCCGCTGGAAGGCGGCCATAGTTACATGCTCGAACGCAATGGCGCTGCCTCTATCCTATCTATTGAAGCTAATTCCCGTGCTTATCTGAAATGCCTGATTACGAAAGAACTGCTCAATCTCCAGCGGGCACGTTTCGTATGCGGTGATTTCATCGCGTATCTCGAAAATACCAATCAGCGTTTCGATTTTATTCTCGCGGCGGGCGTTTTGTATCACATGAAAGATCCCGCTCGCTTGCTTCAGCTCATCGCTCAGCACACCGATCGCGCCTATATCTGGACGCATCATTACCTGGATTCAGTGATCAGCAACAGTGCACTGCTGAGGCGCAAATTTACCACCGCTACGCCGCACGATGTAGATGGCGTTACGATCACGCACCATCGCCAGGAATACGGTGACACGCTCGATGCAAAAACCTTCTGCGGCGGTAGCAACGAATACAGCTATTGGCTTGAGAAAGATGACATACTGGCCGTGCTAAAAAAATTCGGCTTTGCAAAATTCGAACTGGCCCATGATCAGCTTGACCACCCTCACGGCCCCGCGATAAGTATTGTGGCCAAAAAATAACAGTTGTCTTTTGAATCACCCCAGCACACGGGTCAGCGCGTTTTATATTTGAATCCCAAAATCTCCGCGCACGGAAAGATTGATGTTGTAGTAGGGATCGTTGTCGATTCGATGCTTCCAAATCTTCTTGAATGCTTCCAATTCGTGCTCATACGTGCCAGACTTTGATACCGATTCATGGTGATAAAGCTGCGCATCGGGAATCAAGACTATTCTTAGCCCGGCCTCTCTGACTCGCAGGCAATAATCCACATCGTTGTAATTTAAAGGGAATGCTTCATTGAAGCCGCCTACCTGATTGAACACATTCTTACGGGTCATCATGCAGGCGGCTGTGACAGCGGACCAGTTGCGGTGAACTTTTGAAGAGAAGAAATAGCCCGGATGATCGCCCGGAAATTGGTAAAACGCATGGCCAGGGTTGCCTTCGAGGATGGTAACGCCGGTGTGCTGCTGGGAGCCATCAGGAAATAATAGCTTTGCGCCCACGGCGCCAATTTCAGGCCATTGCGAATACTCCAGCATGCTCTCGACCCAATCGGGCGTCACAACATCGGTGTCATCATTGAGCAGAATCAGATGCTCGCCGGACGATGCCTGCGCACCCAGATTGATCTTACGAGAAAAATTAAACGGGTCCTTCACGCTGACGCGCTTTACATCAAACGGCTGCAAGCGGGCGAAAAGCTCATCCACCGGTGCATCTTCCAGCACAATGATTTCCAGATTTTTATAAGTGGACAGCTCGCGAATGCTGCGCACGCATTCAAGAGCCCACCAGGTCTGCTGTCCCTGCAAACTGATCAATCTCGCCGCGGTGGGAATGATAATTGAAACCTTGGGATTACCTTGTATCGCATAGCGAACCCGATGAAACCCTTCGCTAGGCCCCTGTTCGACTTTGCCCTCTCGGCCAGTGAGCTGCAGATAATTTTGCAACGCACAGCGTGCGCGCTCATGTGCGATCGGCTTAGCGCCAGGCCCGGAGGCCGTGCTGGTGGGGATGGCACGCCAATGATAAAGCACATCCGGAATGTGCAGAATCCGAGGCTTTTGTGCCATGACGCGCAACACCAGATCATAATCCTGCGCCTGATCGAACTCGCTCCGCCAGCCACCAATGCGGCGTAACAGCTCGGTACGATAAACACCCAGATGGCACGTATACATGCACGCCAGAAAATATTCCGGCGACCAGTCGGGTTTGAAAAATGGATCAACGTGCTTGCCTTCGAGATTGATCTTATCTTCGTCGCTATAGATCATGTCCAGCGATGGATCACGCATTATCGCCTCGGCCATGGTGAATAGCGCATGCGTGGCCAGTTCATCATCATGATCCAGCAAAGCCACATACTGGCCTGTGGCTATTTCCAAGGCGCTGTTCGATGCTGCCGAAATATTGCCATTTTTTTCGCGATATTTGATCTTAATGCGCGGATCGCGATGAGCGTATTCTTCAAGAATTTGCCGAACGATGGGATCTTTAGACGCATCATCGGCGATGCAAAGTTCCCAATGTGGATAACTCTGATTCACAACCGAATCGATGCAGCGGCGCAGATATTCTTTGGGAGTGTTGTACACGGGAACAATTACTGAAATCAGCGGTGGATTCTCCCACGATTGAATCTGCTGTTGCATCTGCTGCTTGAGCGCCGGCGTAATTTCTCTCGCCTTACGCCAAAGCTCATATTCTGAATATTTTTTCCCGGCTCGACTGGATTCTCCTTCCACGTTGGAAAAAAGCTGCTTTCGGAAAGTTTTGTAATCGAGACTGAAAAGCAGTTTCAAAGCGATCCAGATCGAGGGGCGATGATCCAACTTGCCGCCTAACAAGCCGCCCATGTTCCCCAACAATGCCGAAATATAAATGCCGAATCGCGAGCGGGGCTCCCAGGAGAAATCGCTGACCGTGAATTGCCCAAAACGCTGAATGGGATCGAATCGGACAGCGAAGACAGGTTTTGGAAAATAAACCATGCGCTCCACGCGAGTTTCTCCCATGATCTGTCCGAGCTCTGCACATTCGAGCTCATGAAAGGAATGACCTGTATCGAAATAGAGACACGATCGGCCTGTAAACGAACTGGTCACCTTGGCGCAAACGCGCACCCACCCACGAACCGGAGAAATGGGAACGAAAAACTGCGGCATGCCAACGCCTTCCCATTGGCCATTGGCATTTAGATGAGCGGGAGTTAAGGGAAGCAGATCGGTGGTCGATCGATTGCTTTTACCCTCCCATTGAGCGAGTAGCCGGATCGGCCGGGATATACTCCATGCTGCCGACGCGAAGAAGCTTCGCAATTGCGCCCCGAGGAGGTCACGAGTGCGAACGGCCATCGACACATCATTTTCCAGTCGCTGGACATCACGCGTTAAAGTGGTCAAGCGTTCCTGGTTTTCGATCTGTGTACGATGCAGGGCAGCAAGATTTTCCTGGGTTGCCTTTAGTTCACTAGCGAGGGTTGTACGCTCCTGCTGGACAGACGATAACTCAGCGGCCTGCTGGGCAATCGTATTATTGAGCGTATTAATACTGGTCTGCTGTCTGGAGATTTCGTCGCGCAACTGGTTGGGGAAAGATTTTTCTGTCTCCAGTTTTCGTACTCTTTGTTCAGCAGCATTCGCTTTGGAGTTTAATTGAATCGCCTGCAGATTCTTGGCGATAATCGTTGAGCGATGTTCTTTTTCCAGATCTGCGATAAAGTTTTTTAGAAGCTGAGAATTGTCCAATTCCTGATCAATAACGGGAAGGATTTTTTCCAACGGCTCAACGGAATCCGCAGCCGCCGCTTGCACCGCAGCCCCGTAGCATTCACGAACTAATTCAGGAATAGATGCATCTATACGGAACCCTTCATCAGCAATGCGCTGATGACGAAGATGAGGTCGGAGGAAATCAGCAACCTGTGTGTGAACATTTTCCGGAGGCACGGGCCAACTTATTTTCAGGTCTTCGCCGATGCGCTCCAGTTCCGCCAAAGGGTTATTAAGAAGCCTATCGTATGTGGTAATGCTGCGAGGCAATCCAGCCGAGCCGCGCACGCATTGACGCAGGTTATCAAGCCATAGCAGATAGCACCGCGCCGGCAACAACCCATCTCGTTTGGCCAACGAGCGCGCGACTTCAACGGGATTGCGAAAAATCAGAATGCATTTGGACTGACAATGCAGGTCGCGAAGCATGGGCAGCCAAAGCGGCAACATTACACTCATGCGCGGGTCTTTAACGCCCCACAGAGGAGCCTCGCTAAATTCCTGCCTGATTGCCTCTATAAGCTGCTGCCGAAAGGGTACGATTTCCTTCTGGTTTTCCCACCCAGCAGGAAAAGGAGAAAGATTGATCCATTGCCGGCCCAGGGTTTCGTAGATTCGTTCATGGATAAACTGGATCTGGCGATGCTCCCAGAATCCCAGTTCGTTATCTGCAGCAGCAGGGAGAAGATCATTTCCGAGTTTCACTCCGAATAGATTGAGTAGACGCGCCAGCGCCGACGTGCCGCTCCGGTGCATTCCCAGCACAAGCAAAGCAGTACATGTATTATCTGATGGAGGACTTTTCAGAGACATAGCGTTGCAACTTCTACAAATATTCTCCTGAAAATGCTGACCTCTTCAATCCAATAAGATTGTCGATGAGGTCAACATGATCCATAAATAATTGGCCTGCCGCAAAACCATAGGCAGGCCAATCCAGGGTGTCATTACATCGCCGGCCTTACGGCGCCGTGAATTCATAATTCCCGGATTGCAGCTGATAAACATCCATATCCGAACGATTACGCAGAAGTCGGACACCCGGTGCCTTCTCGGCACGTTGGCCCGATTCCTCTACTGTCCCCGAGCCGCTCTTCGTCGATAGATCCAATTCCGCCGTGCAATTGATCGGCACACTAACGCTCAAATGTGCGCCGGCATCATCGCGATGCCATTGGCAAGTGATTCTGCCTGAGCTGGAATCATAAATCGCGCCGGAGGATTGGAGCTGATCATAAATCCCAGGCCGCAGAAGAATGTGCCGGAATCCGAATGATTCCGGAGCAATCCCTGCCGAATCTTCGTAAAGCCATCGCGCCGCCCAGACATCATTGAAATGCGGATTGCTTGCCAATCCGTATGCCAAATCCAATCGATCCGCATCCGTCAAAGCCAGCAAGAGCTGCGAGCGGCCCAGATCACCCATGGCAATGGACTGGTTATTTTCGGTATGCCGTAGCAATTGCTCGGAAGCATTGCGGCGCGATTCATCGGGAATCAAATCCCATTGTAATGCTAGTGCATAACCGCTCTGCGTATGAATTCCGCTGCGCGTACCGATGTTCACATACCGATCCTGGAACTGCCGGCTCAGATCCTCGAAAATCCGTCGATAATCTTCCGCATCCGCACTATTGCCCAATTGCGCCGCCATCTGCGACATCAAATCCGAAACATGCGCCGCATAAGCCAGCGCGATCATTTCGCTATCTGCTGTATTCGCGTTAGGCCCATCGGAAAAAAAGCGATCATGATGCGCATAATCCATCCAATGCTCGCGCAGATCGCTCATGTAACCTTCCAGTTCCGCGAAATGCCGCCGCACCACGCGCCGATCGTCATCCATGCGAAGCAGTTCCCACAGCACGATCGGCTCTGCATCCTGTGCCGAATCGCGCACTTCCAGCTCGTGATCTAATGGCGAAGA
Organism: Tepidisphaeraceae bacterium; assembly: GCA_036490535.1. Lineage (GTDB taxonomy): Bacteria > Planctomycetota > Phycisphaerae > Tepidisphaerales > Tepidisphaeraceae > DASXDR01. The sequence continues at coordinate 9,090 of DASXDR010000013.1, forward strand.
GGCCCCCACCACGCCGCCCACCGGAATCTGCACCTGATCACTGATGCTATCTAGCAAACGGTAATACAACGGCGTTAAATTCTCCGCATAAGCTCCCGAAGCCGCCGCCAGAAATCGGTCGCTCGGCCAATCCGCTCCGTGATTGCGTTCCGCCCAGAGCGATTGCTCCGCGCGATTATTCAACACCTGATTTGCCGAAGTAAACCATCCCGTCCGCTCCATATCCGGATAAACACACACCGCCTGGAACTGCAAAGCATCCGGCGCAGCGCCTAGGCCCGAAACCAGCAGGTAACGAAAGTGCCGCTGCGTCAATTTCGGCTCGAAGGTGAAATCGCCCTTGTACCCTGCAACATAAACATCCGTATCAGCAGGCGAATCATTGCTAGCGCTGGTCGGCTGATTTGAATATTGAATTTCAATCAACTGTCCCCGCTTAGCGAAAGCGTGAATACGGACATGGCCCACTACCGATTGACCAAAATCAACTCGATAAACGTCGGGAATCGTTTCGCTGACATCTTTCGCTTCAATCACTTCCTGCGGACGAAGCGGCGCACCATGATCCGCACACAGCAGCGGCTCCGGTCCATTCAATCCAACCTTCGGCCGAATCCAATCGTGCCCGCGCCCGCGATAAAGCCCCTGATCCCACGCATCCAAATCCTGCCGATCGTCATACACATCTCCCATGATGCGATCGCCCTGCCGAATCGGCCCCAGCGACATGCGCCATTTATCATCCGTGGCGATACACACCGCAGTCCCATCCGTGAATTGCATTTCCAACTGCCCAAACACGCGCGGATCGCCCCCATAGTTATGCGTCCGATGCGTCGTCGGCCAATACCCCGCATACAACCCATCGCTGAGAATAATCCCCATCGCATTATGCCCAAGATGCAATTGCTTGGTCACATCATAAGTCTGGTAATAAATCCGCTTGCGATAATCACTGACCCCCGGGGTGAGCATGTCCGGCGAAACGCTCTGCCCATTGATATGCAGCTCATAATCCCCCAACGCCGTGACATAAAAAGTCGCTCGCGCAATCTTCCTCTCCAACAAAAATTCTCTGCGCAGATAAACCGCCGGATCAATCGGCAAATTCACCTGCGTCGGTTGCGGCCAGGGTTGGCGGCCGACGGGGCCGAGGCCTTGCACTTTTTTCCACGTCAGATCTTCAAAGTCCACCTTCTGCCACCCACGCTGCTCAACCGTCGTCGATTTCCACTCCAGTCCAGCATCGATATCCATCGGTAGCCCTTGCGCAAAGCGAACCTCCATGCGCCCAGCCAGTGCCGGATAATTCCCATCATTGGTGACACGCACCGCGATGATGTTCTCCCCGCTATGCAGCGCATAATTTACATCCCGGCAATACAGCGTCTGCCTATCCACGCCCGCCAGCACATGATGCCCATTGATCCATGCCTCAAAGCGATCCGACGCTGTCATCGCCAGCGTCGCACTTTGCAACTCACGCCCCGCCGGCAAAGTAAACCGCCCGCGAAAATAGCGGGTTCGGGAAGCAATCGGGCGAATGTTCTCATCCGTCCAAATCCATTGACATCCCACCAGATGCATGGGGGGAATCAGTCCCGCGCTGTCGGGGCCAATCCAATCTGCTTTCCAGTCCGCTCGCTGCAAGAGACCTGCGGACCACATCGCGGGGGCGCTCCAGGGTCCAACTTCTTTGGCGCCGTTCCACACCCGGACTTGCCACCAGGCTTGCTGACCTGATTCCAATGGCAAGCCGTTGTATTCGATCTGCGTCGTTGCATGGCTCAGCACCTTGTTGCTGTTCCACAAATCCGCATGACCATTGGCGAGCATTTCCGCAGAGGTGGCAACCCGAACCTCATACGCCGTCTGTATTTGCCCTCTTACATTCTCATCTGGTGATTGCAGCAGCCAGGCAAAACGCGGAATCTCCTCGCCAATCCCCAATGGCTGATTGCGATACTCCGTCGTCAAATTTACCGGCGTCAGCACCTGACCCAGAGCGCTCGCCAGACCCAGATATACCAACCCTAGTGCGAACCAAAATTTCATGAAAACTATACTACCGGGGAGAAGGGACAAGGGACAAGGCGGCAAGGGACAAGGGAAAACCAGAGTGGGTTCCCGCGCAGCGCCACGCTGCAGCGAAGCGGCAGGATAAGGCGAAGACATCCCACTGCTTTGCTGCGGCGTGGCACCGGCAGGCGAGGCGTTTTTATTTGCCTTGTCTCTGATCCTCACGTCACTGTCAGCGGCACTGTTGCGATCAACGATCCATCCGTCGTATTGGTCGCCCCGGCAAGCGTGCTGCTGATTAGCATAATCACCAGTGAGTAATTCCCCGCTGGCACGGTGCTGTTCGGCAAATCATTGAAGCTGAGGCTTGCCTTGCCAGTACCGTTTGGAGCGATTTTGATGCTGGCCGAGTGCGCTGGTCCGCCATTGGGTGGGCCGTATTCCCAAATAGTACTTCCACTAGAATTGTTCACCACTGCGCTAAACGCGATTTTCCCCACCGCCGGCACGTTACCCGTATTTTTAATCGTAAACGGCACGGTGGTTTTTCCACCCTTGTCGGTAACAGTCGGATTGCTCGCCACCGCGACCAGCGTCACCACCGATGGAGCAACCGACACCTGCGAACTGCTCGACACGAAATCCGTCGTGGAATCAGTCACGCCGGTGCCGCTGATCTCAGCAAACAGATAATATTTCGTGATTCCAGTCGCTAAGGGATAACTGAGCGGAATTGCGTACGGCTTGCTCGATTGGCCTGCTTTGAGGAAGATTTTCTCAATTTTCGATCCAGCCTTGGGATCAGAAGTGGTATCCAGATTCGAATCGGTGCTGGCGTAGATATTGATGGTGACGCTGCCTTTCTCCAGACCTGCGGTAGAACTCCCCCCGCCTTTGGTTTTGGCCTGGCCGGTCGTGCTGGAATTGGTCAGCACCACGCTGGCGGCGGGCTTCGCCTTTGACCCTGCCACAACCACGCTGGGGGTGGCCATAATCGAAGTGGGCTTCACGGTATTGTTGTTGGGTCGCACATATATCACCGCAGCGCCGGCATTAGGTTCGACGAGCGTCGCTCCGCTGGCACTCGTGAGATTCACCTGGAAATTTCCCAGCGAACTGGTGCTCTTCGACTCATGGTAATTCAGCGTAACCGTCTGGGAAGTTTCTCCAGGCGCAAAGGTCACGGTACCGCTGATCGGGTCATAGTCTGCCGATGCTTTATCCTGCTTGGTATCGACCGACGTGTAGTTTACCGTGACGGTCTGGGTACTCGCCTGCGAAAGCGAAATGGTGTAGGTGAGTGTGCCGGTAGGCGCACCCGAAGCGCTCTCGGGAGGAGTGATCGAAGCCTCCACCGGCGCGATGGCCGGGCCGACACTGTTGGTTAATTTCAGCAGATCAAATTTTCCATCCGTGGCGTCAATTTTATCGTGGCCGGCTCCGTAGATGGAGTAACTACCATCATCATTGGCCCAGACTTCGATGTGGAAGAAGCCACTACTGGCGCCCATCTCCAGAATCTCCTCGCCAGATGCGTCATAATCCAGGTCGTCGAACGGAGCGAGATAGACATATGTGCCATTGAATGGATTTGGCTGGTTGGAGCCGCCACTGGGGTTGAATGTCGTATCCAGCGAGCCATCAGGATTTAATCGCGCCAGCGCCGTCTCTGACCTGCCAGTGGAAAGCTGGCTACCACCACCGACCAGGATTTTTCCATCCTGCTGCACACTGATGCTGGTGGCGGCATCGAGATTGCCATTGAAGTCCAGCGTCTTTTCGCCCGTGCCATTGAAGGTGGTGTTGAGCATTCCGCCGGCGGTGAAACTGGCAATCGCGAAATCGGCGGTGGTCGGCGTGGCGGTTGCGCTGCCGCTGGAGAGGCCGGGTGGCAAATCAATCGCCCCATTGGCGGTGGTGCCCACTTCGTAAATATTCCCGGAATTAGGATCGACTGCCGCGCCAACGCCTAGCTCAACGCTGTTTCCAAAGGACGCAAAGGCTCTTCCGCCATTGCCGAAAGCCGTATTCAGCGTTCCATCCGGATTGAATTCCGCCAGCATCATCTGGGAATTTTCAGTCAAGGCGTTCACCGAAAATCCCGAGACAACAAAGTCCGGCCCTGCCTGGACCAGCGAGGTCGCCGCCTCAATCGTCCCTACGCCGGGGTTGGTCACGGTCATCCCCGTGCCGTTGCCGAAATTCGTATTCATCGTCCCGTCAGGATTCACGAACGCAAATGCGATTCCTCCTGAACCGGCTAACGGCATGGCATCCGCGCCGGCAATGACGATCTGCCCCGTAGTCTGATTGACAATCACGCCCGCCGCCGCTGCCAACCCGCCGAAATCGATCTCGCGGTATCCATTGCCATTAAACGTGTCATCCAGCGTGCCATCCATATTAAAGCGCGAGACGAACATCTCCCCTGTCAGTTGCGATAAGTTTCCGCTCGTTCCGACCACAATGATTTTCCCATCACTCTGCCGTGCCAGTGCCGTGGCGATGTCATCATTGTGGTTAAAATCCTGATACGCATAGGTCGAAGATTGCCCGTTGGCGGCGATAAAATCGATGAATGCATCTTTATCCCCAGTCGCCGTAGCGGTATCGCCCACCACAACAAAGCTTCCATCCGGCTCGACGAGGAAATTCGTCGCATCGTTGGTTGCTTCCGGGTTGCCGAAATACACTCCGCTATTAGCAAAGCTCGTGTCCGGCGCCCCATCGGAAAGCAAGCGGCGCGTCTCGAGCATTTCAATTATCGAATGAACGACCCGACGGCGAGATTTTCTGCTGCGCATAACTGCTCCCAACAATAGAAATGTCAACCGTGCCCCCACCGGCGTATAGATGCCGATGGCATTTAGCAAATTATAGATATAGTTTAGCCACTAGCAATGCGAGCCAACTTTGTGTCGGACGCGCATCATCCGATTCCCCCCGCGCTGAAATTCATAATCCACGGAACAAACATCCGCCTCGAATCCCGCACATCGCGTTTCTTCGATCACTGTCTCAACATGCGGCGAAATTTTTCCATCCATCCCCAAAACCGGAAAAATCCGCACCTCATGCGCCGCGCGAGATAACTCCCTGATCGCCTGCAGATGAAAGTCCAGCGTTAACTCATGCGAATACAAAAACAAAAAGTGCGAGCAAAGCGCCAAATCGAATTGCGCGTCATGGAACGTCAATTCCGGCAAGCTTTCATTCACATATCGCCCCTGGGCCTTACCGATTTCATAATCGGAAAGAAAAATCTCCATTGATCCCAGCCGCAATTCCGCCATGTGCTCCGGCGATTTGATCCTCTCCCACACAAACCGATGCGCATTCTCTTTCGCCTGGCGAATCATCTCCGGCGCCGTTGCGTTCACCCGCCTGCGAATGGACGCTGCGTCAAACTGATAAAGAGGATCGAAGGAAACGACACGTTTGCCTTGGCGATGCATCTCCGCATTAAACGCCGCCGGCCCGTCGGCGCAGCCTAAAATCTTTCTCTCCAAATCCTCCGCCGATAGGGCAAACATCCGCTGATATTCATCGAATGATCTACCCCAGGGGTAAACGTTCTCAATGGTGAAATCCTTCTGCAATGATTCCATGCTCCGATGATTCGATGATTCAATTCTTACACTTCTCGATCCACCGCAGCTGCCACGCGTTTGATGGATTGCATCATTGCCGCGAACTGCTCAGGATTCAGCGATTGCGCTCCATCGGTCATTGCATGGGCGGGATCATTATGTACTTCCAAAATCAGCGCATCCGCACCGCATGCCACCGCTGCGCGGCACATGGGTTCAACCAGATGACTCTTGCCCGTCCCGTGACTGGGATCAACTACGACCGGCAGATGCGAGCGCTTATGCAACTCGGGCACGATCGCCAGCGGGAGCGTATTGCGCACATAATCCGTCTCAAAGGTGCGAATGCCGCGCTCGCACAACATCACCTGTGAATTGCCGCCGGCGAGAATATATTCGGCAGCGAGGAGGAATTCTTCCAGCGTCGCGCTCATCCCGCGCTTCAACAGCACGGGCTTGCGCGTCTGACCGATCTTGGAAAGCAGATTGAAATTCTGCATATTCCTCGCTCCGATCTGCAGCACATCGGCATATTCCACGACCGCTGGAATCTGATCGATGCTCATTACTTCTGTGACAATCGCGAGGCCCGTTTGCTCGCGCGCTTCTGCCAGATATTTCAATCCTTCTTCAGCCAATCCCTGGAATGCGTACGGCGAAGTTCGTGGCTTAAACGCTCCGCCGCGGAGCGCCACGGCGCCGGCTTCTTTCACCGCATGCGCAACTTCGATCAATTTCGTGCGATCCTCCACCGAGCAAGGGCCGGCAATCACTGGAATTTTCTTCCCCCCCACTATGCCGCCCAATTTCCCACCGAGCGGGATCGTCGTGCGCTCCTTTTTTACTTCTGACGAGGCCATCTTGTAGCTCGCCAGAATCGGCACAACCTTTTCCACGCCTTCGAGCAATTCCATTTGCCCGCGGTCTTTGGATCGATCGTCTCCCACGACCGCGATCACGGTTCGCTCGGTGCCTCTAATCACATGGTCTTTTAAACCCATCTCGCGCACCGATGCGACCACTTTGCCGATCTGTTCTTCTGTTGCGCCTGATTTCATAACCACCACCATGACCTCTCTCCAATCGCTTGCGGTTTAGCGATAAAACGAAAAAAGCCCCAGGACCGCGTCCTGAGGCTCGTTTGATGTTACATCTATCTGACGTCTCAGGCCGTGGATTTCCCAGTCGGATAAAAATATCCGTTAAACCAGAAACCAAACTTGGCAACCAGAGCCGTCATTGCTTTCAGATATACCATACTTTTGGCAAAGGTCAAGAAAAATCAGGAATGAATGCAGAGTGATAATAGAAGCCAGGAGCCAGAAGAATTTCCAAAAAAACATTCTGGCTACTGACTTCTGGTTGCATTTGCGTTTATCTTGCGCCGGTCGAACCTACATCTACTAACCGGAAGTCAACTGTTCGCACCGCATCATCGGGTGTGACGTGCACGCCGTCGGGGAGGTCGTATTTTACCTGCCGGGTGATTTTGCTTCCGGCTGCGGTGAGATCCTCTAAAGACACCTGTAAATGCGCTTGCGGCTTGGGCAACAGCGTATTGCTGCGTAGCTGGGCAATGACATCGGGAGATCCCGCCAGCGTGACATTCGCTAAATTCGGGCTGCTTAAAATCTGCACCTTATATCCGCGATCCGCCAGCACCGGGGGGGCTAGCACCCAGACCGGCATGGAAGGATAAATGAATCGCTCTTCCGTTTGCCGCACTTTAAAAGTCACCGTTACCGCCGCGGGTGAAAAAACCACATCGCTATCCGTGGTCGGCAGGATCAGCGGCACGCTCTTGACCTCATGCGTGCCGGGCAATTTCAACTCATCATTGCCACGCAAATTCGCATACGCCACCATCTGCCGATCGGCCGTCAGTTGATCCAGCACTGATTGCGGCCCCTTGAACTTCACGCTCGGTGGATCAAACGCCGGCACGCCATCCAGATTCGTCACATCCGCCGCCGACATCTGCACCGGCAGATTCGCCTCGACAATCCTTTCCACCGAATAGGTAATCTGGCCTGGCGTAGTGTTCATCACCGTTACGCCGCTATTCGTAAACACCGAGCTATTCGCGATCGCCAGCGCCGAAATCTCATGTCGCCCTGGCGCGACATTCGCATCCACATTGATATAAATGCGCTGCTCCGCATTCGCAGTGAAAATAACATTTCGCACTTTATCCAAAGCTGTCTGTGGCCCGGACAATTCCGCCATCACATTTCCATCGGCCGGCGACAAAATATGCACGATCACATCCCCCGAACTGGCCTGCAAAGTCACGGGTATCGCGACGGGGCCCATTCGCGCGATCTGCTGCCGTTCCGCCCAGATCCAGACCAATAGCGTCAATGGAATCACCCACGCCAGTGTTCGTAACCAATCGAAAATATTATCGCGCGAGATATTCCGCCAAGGCCCCCGCGGGCCGATATACCGAAATCGATTTGTAACTGAATTGGGCATAAATTTTTCGTGCTGCGCAAAGTCTCAAAATAGCGGGCGGTCAACGACCGCCGGAAAGAATTCCGGGACTCGTTGAGTCCCGGCTATTGTTCGCCCTTCACACCTTCACACTCTTTTCACTTTCAAACTTTTTCTCCGCCACGATATCATCTGCCGCCGCCGGGCTCTCAAACGTCGAATTCCGCTCCACCGCATCTTCCTGCTCATCGATATCCGGCGCGCCTAGCAATTCGCCGAGCAACCCGCGCAATCCATCGAGCGTCAGCTTACGGATCAATTTCCCTGATTCGGCAATCGAAATATCCCCCGTCTCTTCCGATACTACTACGACGACCGCATCCGATTCCTGAGACAACCCCATCGCCGCCCGGTGCCGCGAGCCCAGCTCTTTCTCGGATTCCTCTGCATCGGCCAGCGGAAACTGCACCGATGCGTAGGCAACTTTCCCCTGCGAGATAATCACCCCCAGATCGTGCAGCGGCGTGTTGGGGAAAAAAATCGTCTCCAGCAATTCAGGCGTCAGCTCTGCATCGAGTCGAGTCCCCGTATCCGCAATACCGCCGAGCCCCACTTCCCGCTCCAGCGCGATCAACGCACCGAACTTGCGACGCGACAGATGACTGACTGCCGTCACAATCGCATCGATTTCATCCCCCAGCTGAGTCGAATAAGAATGGAACAACCGTGTCTCGCCGATGCGCATCAGCGCCCGACGCAATTCTGGCTGAAACACCACCACGATCGCCAGCGTTGCCACATACAATAGCCGGTCATACAAAAAAGCGATGCGATCCAGCCCCAGCTTATCAGCCACCAGGCTGACGATCAGATAAGTCGAAATCAGAATCACCGCGATGCCTTTGAGCATGCGAGCCCCGCGCGTACCCCGGAGGAAGCGCAGGATCCAGAAAATCACTGCTCCGATAATCACCCATTCGGTGATTACGCTCCACCACCCGTAAGTGCGGATCGCGGTAAAGAAATTATGCAGATTCAACGCTTCAAACATTCGGATTTCCGTATCCACTGTAGGGCAGGCATTGCCCATGATTCTCGTTGGTGGCTACCCTACTTTTTTAGCAATTTCCTTTTATACAATCGACCACCCAAGCAAAACCACGCCAAACTTCTGAAAAAATTTTATTTTCTCCGCAGGGTGGGTACTGCCCAACAATTTTTGTGGACCTTCCCAATCACCAAAAAAGATTCCTTCGTGAAAGAGATTGGCTATCCCCGGCCCGGAATTTCGGGGCGAGGACGAGATCGGCTCTTCTCGCATCAATGCAATTAGTACTCACTTTCGCACGATACTCTCCATCACCTGTACCACCTGCTTCATCTCTCTGACATCATGGACACGCACCACCCCTACTCCGTTAGCAACTCCCCAGGCGATTGCAGCAGCAGTGCCAAAAATCCTGCCTGCGGGTTCGTTCACGCCCGTGATCCGCCCGATAAATTTTTTCCTACTCACCCCCAGCACGATCGGCCTGCCCCACTGACTGAGCTCCTTCAATCCTCGCAGCAATTGCAGGTCATGCTCCAGCGTCTTGCCGAATCCAATGCCGGGGTCGATCAGAATCTTCTCTTCCGCGATCCCCGCCTCCTTCGCCGCCGCGATTCTCGCCCCGAGAAAATCCTTCACATCTTTCAGAACGTCCGCATAACTCGGATTATTCTGCATCGTCGCCGGCGTCCCCTGCATGTGCATCAGCACAATCGGACATTTCCTTTTCGCCGCCAGCGGAAACATCGCCGCATCATCCCTCCCCGCAGAGATGTCATTAACCAAGTGCGCGCCCGCCTCCAGCGCCGCCTCGGCCACGGCGCTTTGCCGAGTATCAATCGAAATCACTGATGGTGATTTTTGCTCTCGGATCCACCGAATCACGGGTACCACTCGCCGAATCTGCTCGTCGACACTCACATTCTCCGAACCGGGGCGAGTCGATTCGCCGCCAATATCGATGATATCCACCCCCTGTTCGATCAATTCTCCGGCACGCTGACAAGCGGCTGAATGATCAAAATATTTCCCCCCATCCGAAAAACTATCCGGGGTGATATTCAGCACGCCCATCACCAGGGTGTGACGCTGTGAATTGCTTAGCCATTGATCGATCGATCCTCTATCCATTGCCCCCATTCTATCCAACTCCCCCCAGTTTAGCCGCCGCGGCCTCGCGGCGCTTCTCGGAAAACAAATACCGACGCGAGGCCGCGGCGGCTAAACTTTGGCAACTATGCCGCAACCAAAACAACGGATCGACGTTCATTCGCTGACAAACCATATGACCCGCAACTTCGTCGCGACATGCGCGCAGAATTGAAATATTCCCCTGCTTGTCTCATCGCGCCCCATAGAAGTTCGCCACCTGTAAACTCCGTTGGAGCCCAACGCGGCCAGAGGCCTTGTCTTCCCGCGGGACGGTATTCTTTCGCAAACCTAACTCACCCGGCCCGATTCCATTCATTTTTGTGCGTTGTGCTACTGCCATTCCGCAATATAATGTAGTGTGGATTACCTGTGGTTTGGCCATATCGAATGGGGCGAAAAAGTGAGAGAAAATGATGAAATGGGTACTGCTTTCTATCGTCACTCTCTTGTTAGCCGCGCCGCTGAAGGCCAATACAGTCTTCGCGACTTTCCAGCAACAGATCATTTACGGAACGGATACGCTCGAAGACCCGAGCGGCACAGTCACCGGCGCGGTTCAGTATGTGGCATGGGGAGGCGAGATCACGCCTAATATCGCATTGGATTTCCAAAATGATCCTACCCTATTGCCGGGTTATCCTGCCGCCACAACTGCGATTCAAGCATCCGCCAGCGCGGCCGCTCTGACTGACGATCTGACCTTTCTCACAGAAGGCGCCGTAGATACCAACGTGGTGTGGGCTGACAACGGAAATGCGCCCGTCGTCGGCGTCTCGAACGTGGCTGATCAGGCGGAGATCGCAGTCGCTCTTTATCCGGAGGATAGTTTGGTATCCGCGTCGCCCCCGCTCACACTTGGACAGGCGGTTTATTCAACGGGCGCGATTGAGAATCCCGACACGATCATCGAAGGCACGGTCACGTTCAACATTTTCGAGCTCGATTTTACGGCTCGCCAGACATCCGTGCCTGAGCCTTCCTCGCTTTTGTCAGCCGGCGCAGGGTTGCTCATGATTGCCAGCCGAAGACTTAAAAATCGCAGCCGGGAGTTCTCATGAAAGACACTGCATTTTTTTCTTCGAACCGAAAACGAGTCACTCAAACCGCCTTTCTAGGTCAGGCTCTATTATTGCTCGCGGTAATGGGAGCCTTGACCTCGTCCGCATTTGCTGACCCAGTCTTCGAAAACTTTATTGAAGATGTTGTCGGCGGCACGGTCACCTTGGAATCATCGAGCGGAACAACCCTTTCGACTGAGCAGTTTGCTGTATGGGGGACCGAAATTCCACCCGATATCGCCAGCCAGATCGAAACCGGTGCGGATCCGGGGAGTGGCGCGTTTTTTTCGTCGTCGGCCACGGAATCCTTTATTCAGTCCAGCGCGTCAGAAGCCGCGCTGACCACCGATCTGGCCTTTCTTATTAACGACGGGAACTTTGTCGGAGACACTGCGCTTCCAGGAGTCGGCGTGATCAGTGCCAATCCTTCGCCCTACGTGCAACAAATCCTCGATGTCTTCCAGTTCGTGCAGGCCCTGTTCCCGGCCTACACGACGACTTCCGATAATATCTCCCCTACTTTCACTCCTTTTTCCTACACCACGGCAACTTACGAGTCGCCCACGATGCTGATTGAGGGGACGGTCACCTTCGACTTCTTTCAGCAAGACCTGACCCTCCAGCCGACCACGATCCCGGAACCCGCACCGGCGGCACTTATACTCGCTGGCATCGTCGCACTGCTCGGAATTGCACTGCGTAAACGACGTGAACAGAGAGGCAAGTCATGAAATGGAAATTCAATCTTCCAAGCGTGCTGCTTTTCGCCGCGGCGGCCCGTGTCTCGGCGGGCACCGTCGGTTTCATATCGTTTGACGAGAGTATCACGCTCGGGACGGATGTCTTCGAAACCCCTGGCGGTCCCGTGACCACTACGGCCGTCGGGATCACGACATGGCTGAGTCCCACCGCCGCTGCCGATCTCGCCGCCGATCCAACTGTGCCGGCGCAACTTCAGGGGGCCCTTTCCGCGTTTCCGCAAGTCAGCGATTACGAATTTCTGACCGAGCAGGGCCCCAATTATATTGTGCTGAACGATATAGGACCGGCGATTAACGATGGATCAGGCGACTTGACTATCGACGTCCCCGCAGCCTTGGCGACTGCCGGCGGAAGTGACTACGCCGTCACCAACGTCGTCACATCGTTTATTGGCGTTTTTTCCTACACCTTCTACGCCTTCGACCAAAACGGTGACGAGGAAGTCGGAACCGTCAATTTCAATGTCGGCAATGTCTCCGAAACCGAGCAGCAAATTGTACCGGAGCCGTCAACGCTTTCGGTGTGCGCCTTCATTGGGCTTTCTTGCTGGACGCGAATAAACGGGAGGAAAGTATGATTTCGACTTCTACCGCGCGGGTTCGCAGCCCGCACAATGCACTTAAATCCCTTATGAAATGGAAATTCATTCTTCCCAGTGTGCTGGTTTTAGCCATGGGGGCTTGGGCGAGCGCGACTGTCACGACGGAATCTTTTACTGAGCTTCTCGTATATGGCACTGATACGTTTGAAACCTCAGGCGGCAACGTGCTATCGACTGCTCAGTATGCTTTTGGGGGTGGTGAAATCCCTGCTGATATAGCAAATGACGTTGCCGCCGATCCGACATTTTCAGCGTCCGACCCGGCGGCGCAGTTGTTTATTCAGTCCACTGCGTCGGAAGCCGCGCTCACCGATGACATTGATTTTATAAACG
>DASXDR010000047.1:0-13043 GCA_036490535.1 Tepidisphaeraceae bacterium
ACAATGCTCCGTGCTGCTGGGGACCACCCACGGTTCAGCGACATTTTGCACGCAGTACTACGGCGATATCGTGAAACAGGGATTGATAGGAGCCAACCCCACGCTCTTCGCGGAAGGAGTGCCCAATGCCGCCGCAGCTCATCTCTCGCTCATGCTCGGCATCCAAGGCGCCTGCCAAACTATCATTGGCACGCGCACCGCAGGGTTAGACGCTCTGAATCTCGCCGCTATGCGAATCGCCTCTGGACAATGGAGCAGCGCCCTGGTCGGAGCAGCCGAGGAACACTCCCCTACCGTTGCGGATGTCTATCGCCATTGCAACTTGTCCGCCCAGGATAAACGCAGCTTGCCATTTGAATCAGAATCAGGATTTGTCAGCGGCGCCGGTGCCGTTTGTTTTGTACTGGAGAATGCCGAGATCGCCAAAGAAGCTGGGCGACGAATCTATGGCATGGTTAGTGGAAGCGTCAGTGCACATCGCTCAAGGCCGCATATGGGCGAAGGCGTTGCTACTGTTTTGAATGAGCTCGGAGAAAGAATGCCGTTAATTGCCTCCGCCAACGCGACCTGGCTGGATCGAGCGGAGCAATTTGGAATTGAGCGGGCCTGGGGCGGCTTATCCCGGATGACAATGTACGGCCATGCACCTGAAATGTTCAGCGTAGGCTCGCTCGCAGCTATCGCAGGCGGATTGCTCGGAGCATGGATATTAGAGAAACAATTCGCATCACTATGCACCGATTACTCCGGATGCATCGCCGCGACGGTAATCGAACGCACGTGAATGATTGCGTTCCTAGTTCCAGATTTTGTCTTGTCGCTCAGGGGGCGTCGCGGGTAGAGTTAGGGGCGGGAATGGCCACATTCAAAACTGTCATGTCAGCGGAATCCACTCTTTTCCCACCATCCTGGGTTGAGGATTTGCTGGGAAAATATACAGGCCAGATGGAACTGGTCGCGGAGACCATCATCGGAGCTGCCCATCTATCCGATACCGATCTGCACGCAGAAGTTCGCAAAACGTACGAAAAAGTTTTGAAAAGAGTATCCGAGCTCGGTTATCACCCCGTGCGATTCTGGAACAACGTGCCGCGCATTACCACGCCAGCATCTCGGCAGCGAAATCGCTACATGGTTTTTAATGAGGGGCGTTACGATGCCCTCGCTCACTTTTACGGAAATGCTTCGCATTTCGATCAGCATATGCCAACTGCGACAGCGGTAAATGCAGGTGGCGATCATGTGAAGATTTTTTGCCTGTGCGCGGACAAGCCGAGCACGCCGCTGAACAATCCACGCCAGGTCGCGCCATATCATTATTCCAAGCGTTTTGGTCACCTACCCCCCTGCTTTGCGCGCGCGGTGCGGTTGACCCATCCCGCAAATTGGCTCGTAGTAGGCGGGATGGCGGCGATTCGCGGAGAAGATAGTGTTTATCGCGAAGACTTGAGCCGACAGATACAGGAAACCTTTACCAATCTTGCAGCACTAATTGCCGCCGCGCGTGGCGAAACCTGCGTGTCGCAAAAGCATACAGCAACGTACCTCTTAGCATACCGAGAGCTGCGCATCTATTTTCCAAATCTCGAACATGAATCCCAAATCCGTGAAGCGACACGTGCGGCATTCAAAAATGTTCAACGCGTGGAGATGGTCCTCGCCGATTTGTGCCGAGAGGAATTACTCGTGGAAATAGAAGGCATAGCGGAGCTGGGCGAATGAATGAAAAATCATGCGATGTTCTGGTAATCGGTGGAGGACCGGCGGGGGCGACAGCAGCGTATCTGCTGGCGAAAAATGGAATCAAGGTAACGCTGCTGGAAAAAAGCCGCTTTCCGCGTTTTCACATCGGCGAATCAATCTTGCCACAGGCATTTCCGCTGATTCAGGAAATCGGGCTTGAAAGGGCTTTCCGAAAAATTCCGCACGTGCCCAAGCTCGGCGCCGAATTTGGCATGGGCGATGACCCCAAGACCACATTATTCACATTCCAATCCGCACTGATCCTCGGATCCTGGACGTTCAATGTCGAGCGATCCGTGTTCGATAAAATGCTACTCGATGAAGCCCGAAACGCCGGCGCGGATGTACGAGAGAATAGAACTGTAAAACAGATCAATCGGCTAGGCGACGGCGATTGCGCGCTGACGCTGGATGGAGGGACAATCCTCACGTCACGTTATGTGCTGGATGCTTCTGGAGATGGATGCGTGGTGGGACGACATCTGGGGATTCGCAAGCCAATCCGCGATCGCAACCTCCAGAAAGTGGCATATTTCGCACATTTTGAAAATGTGCAGCGTCTGCCCGGAGATCAGGAAGGATCTCCCGCAATCATCATCAGCGACGAGGGTTGGTTCTGGTTGATCCCGATAAATGAAAAGATCACCAGCGTGGGGTTTGTGTGTCATCCGGATTTTCATAAGAGCATACGAGTCGCCCCGCATCAGCTGCTGAATTGGGCAATACTCCGATGTCCGGTGGTGCGCCAGCGCATGAAAAATGCTACTGGAGAAACTGACAATAAGATACTGGCGGATTTTTCGTATACCTGTAAGCCATACGCGGGGGCGGGATATTTCCTGCTCGGCGACGCGGGATGTTTTCTCGATCCGATTTTCTCGACCGGTGTAACACTGGCCATGAAATCTGCCCAATGCGCAGCTACGCTAATGCAGAAGATTTTAGCGCAGAATATTTCGCCCGCGCGGGCGAGGCGGCAATACATCCGCTTTGTCGAAGGATCCACGAGTATTTTCTGGCATTTGATCAAGAATTACTACAAGCATTCATTTCGCGAGCTGTTTCTGGATGGTGAAGGCCCATTAGACGTGCATGGTGCAGTGATTTCGATCCTTGCCGGACATGTCTTTCCTAAAACCGCGTGGAAATTGCGATGGCGACTGTGGTTGTTTAACTTGTGCATGTGGACGAATCAGGTTGTTCCCATGGTCCGCAGGCGGAAAAGATTTTCGCTGGTGGAACATGGCAAAATCGAAGAGTCGCCTTTGGAAGCTATTGCCATCGAAAAAGCCCATGGTTAGCGATAGATAGGATTCGGCACGACAGACTATACGATTACCAGAAATATGATTCTGCTGGAGGAACTATATCGCCACGCCAAAGACCGACCTGACCGGCTCGCGATACGAGAATGCGGCACTGGCAAAACCGCTACGTACAGAGAGCTCGTCCAGGCGGTGCAGGGCCTTTCACGAAAGTTGCCGGCAAGCGCAGGCGAAACTTTTCTGCTCCGTTGCGGCAATTCGATTGAATTCTACATTGCATTCTTTGCCTGTTTCTCCTCGAAAAGTAATGTGTTTGCCATGGGGTGTGGCGCTGCCGAAGCGGAGGTTAGTCAGGCCATAAAGCGAAGCGGTACGCGCGGCGTGATTGGATGTGGATTACAGGTTAAAGAAGTTGTGGAATTTTCTGATCCAAGTCGATCTTATGCTGATGATGACGGTGCACCCGCACTCCTGCTGCAATCCTCGGGCACAACGGGATTGCCGAAAATCGTGCAACGGCCAGCCACAACCGTGGATGCAGCGGCAAGCATGATTGCTGAAACGCGGTGCATTACCGAGAGCGATGAAATCCTGAGCTGCGTGCCACTGGCGCATTCATATGGCATTGAACATGGATTGCTCGCTCCGATTCTGGTGGGGGCTACGGTACATATCGCGCATGGATTCGAAATGAGCACCATCGCTCGTGAGTTGACAGCAAGGCATATTACTGTCTTCCCCGCAGTACCGACAATTGTGGAGATGCTGACTCAATTCGATGATCTGCCGAGCCGGCTCGGTGGCCTTCGGCTGATTTATTCGGCGGGTGGTCCGTTGCCTGTTTCCTTGAATAAAAAGTTTGCGCGGAGATTCGGCTTGCGGGTCGGACAGATTTATGGAGCAAGTGAGATTGGATCGGTTACATTCAGCGATCCTGATAGAGAAGATTTTGATCCAGAATCTGCTGGCCGGGCACTGGGCGGAGTGGAAATGAAACTGGATGCGGATGGCCAACTGCTCGTGAAAGCACCTTCACAGATGGCAGGTTATGTCGGCGAGAAATCCCCCTTTACGAGCGATGGATTTTTCCCCACTGGAGATTTGGCGCGAGTGGATGCGAACAATAGAAATATCACCCTGACGGGAAGATCAAAATTGCTGATCGATGTGGGCGGCAGGAAAGTCAATCCGCTGGAAGTGGAAGAAACACTGCGTTTGTATCCGGGGATTGCGGATTGTGTGGTGGTGGGTGTGCATCAATCTGAAACGCTGCGGCGATTGAAAGCGTTATATGTTGTGCGTGAATTTCAAACGGCGCCGACAGAAGAAGAGCTGCGGCAATTTTTGAAAGAGCACCTGAGCGGATACAAGATTCCGCGCATTTTTGAGTTGCGCGAATCGCTTCCGCGCACGGCGGCGGGAAAGATTCAGCGCCATCTATTGGAGCAGTCGTGAAATTGATTATTGTGCTGTTTCTCTCCGTTCTACTCGCAGGATGCGCGCATCAGACTGTACCCGGGCCTTATGCCGCCCTGACGATCTCCGATGCAATTGCACAATTACGCCAGCAAACCGATTCCGTGCACACGATCTCCGCGCAGGGAACTATCGCGCTGAACAAACCCAGTGGCGATTCAATTCGACTGGATAGCGCCATGGTCGCACGGATACCGGGCCAATTGCACTTACGTGCGTGGAAATTGAATCGCACGGTGTTCGATCTGACACTCACGCCAGATGGATTATGGATGCTGACTCCACAGGATGCGCGTCTGCGGCAACGGATGCAAAACGGGAAATTTGGCACGATTCAGTTTGCCCGCGCCTGGGACATGCTGAGCCATGATTTTTTCTTCTCTACGAATCTGAACGCAAAATTAGAAGGAGATACGTTGATCCTGTCTCGAAAAGATCAGGCGGGAAAAGTAATTTGTTACGTCGAGCGGAGCACACTCAATCCAAAAGAATTTGCGCTCTATGATCCCAGCGGAAAAAAGCAGTTCGATATGAGGCTCAGCGATTACGCAGAACACGATGGAGTAATTTATCCTTCGCGGCTGAACGCTGGATCGCGCTTCGGAGAGCTCGATGTGCATTTACGGGATATTCGCATTAATCAGCCGCTATCTTCCCAGGCGTTCGTTCCATCTCCGCGTGCGGAGAAAATGCCATGAGAGCGCGATGGCCGCGCTGGGTGCTGTGTATCGCGCTGCTGGCGTTGATTGGCTCATTATTCGCTCTCCGGCGTTTGCATGCGGATACGTCGCTGGAGGCGCTTTTCGCCAATAATAATCGTGCCGCGACTGCGATGGTGCGCGTACTGAACGGATACCGCGCCGCTGCGGAATTAATTGTTCTGGCAAGTACCTCCGGGAAAGATGCCGCCCCTGCGCAACTACAGCAATTCGCAGGCGATCTGCAGGCTGCGATTGCAAATGATCCAGAAACCTCGCGCCTGGCAGGAAGTGTAATCTGGCGGACCGATGCGCAATCACAGGATTTTTTTGAAAATGTGGTAGTCCCACATGGGCTTTTTTATCTGGATGACCAATCTTTCGCGGCGGCGAAACATCGCCTGACCAAAGAAGAGATTTTCCAGCAAGTTCGCCAGGACCACGCCATGCTCGCGACACCGGGGCCGGCAGCGCAGCAACTCGCCAAGCTGATCCTTCTTGATCCATTGCGATTGCACGAGTTCATCTTGAATCGTTTGAATACGCTTCGGCCGTTTAAGACATACCAGAACAGCTCAGCATTTTTATCCCCCGATGGCCGCTCGATTCTGATTCGTATTCAGGGCAAAAAGCCGGTAAGCGATTTGCAATTCAGCCGCGATTTCTCGGCTGCCATCATGCGCGTGGCCAATGCGGTTAATCGAAATCATCTGGAGCTGAATTTTACGGGGTCGTATGCGATTGCAGCGGTGTCGCAGGCGGCGATCCGGTCGGATGTGATCAGCAGTGTGGTGGGATCGGTCATTTTTCTGCAGCTGCTTTTCGTGTTTGCATATCGTAAACCCATTGGATCGTTCGCGCTCGCATTGGTACCGATTGCCTTGGGGATCGTGCTGGGATTAGCAGCCTACTCATTGCTCAAGACGACGTTTACCCCCGTAGCAGCTGCGATTGGTGGAATCCTGGCGGGGATGGGGATTGATTATTCGATTCAATTCCTCGCGCATTTTCAGCATCGGCAAATGGAGAATGGCGATGCAGCGTCGGCAGCACTGAAAACGTTACGCTCACTCTGGCCAGCATTGCTGGCCGCATGGGTCACCTCGTTAATGGGGTTCGCTGCAATTGGGGCAGCTAATGTCCGGGCGCTGCGGGATTTTTCCTTGCTGGGTTCACTCGGATTGACGGGAGCCTTTGCAGCGGCAATGACGATTTTGCCGGCGATAGTTGCACTCATCGGAAAAAAAAAGAGCAGCGTGGGTGACATGCGCGGGTTCATCGCATCGAGCGGGATTCTGCACTGGATCGCAGGGCAACGGCGGATTTTGTTCACCGCGGGGGTAATTCTTTGCGCAATCGCTGGAGCGATTTTTATAATGCACGGGAAATCATTTTCTCTTGATCCGGATTTAGCTGCGCTGAATCCTCAGCCCAATCCGCCACTCGACGCGGAGAAGATTGTGCAAGAGCGGATGGGCACATCGCCGCAGGGGATGATCTGTTATCTGGAGGCAGATTCTCAGGAAGAATTGGTTTCACTGGCGCATCGAGCGGGCCAGCGCATTCGCGGATTGCCCGGAATCTCTGGCACATTCGGGTTAGATTCCCTACTGCCCGATCCCGCGGTGGCCAAGCGCCGCATCGATCATCTTGATCCACATTTAGCCGATGAAGTCCTTGCCAATCTGCGGGCTGCCCTGCAGGAAAATGGTTTTCGCTTTGAAGCATTTGCTGGATATGCGAGTTTTCTGCAATCGCTGATAACGGATCGACACCCTCCCGATCTGCAAGCGTTGCAAAAATATCCTTCGCTGGCAGAAACCATATTGCCAATGGATGTATCTCGGCAGGTTCGGGAGCATTTTGATGCGGTCACATATATCTTTACCGATGCGCATTCGGGCGATGTGATTGAATCGGTTCGAACTGCCTTGGCAGATACGCCTGGTGCAACACTGACCGGCCTGGGCGTACTATCTCACGATGCGGAAGCAAATGCGGGCCGGCAGTTTCCGCGATTAATTCTCGTAGCGCTCATTGCCAATGTACTTTATCTGCTGATTTATTTTCGCAATGTTCATGATCTGGTTCTGTCGTTTTTGCCGACGGTTGTTAGCCTGGGCTGTATCTTAATTTTTGTTAGCTTGAGCGGTCTTCGGCTCAATATCATCAATCTGGTCGCGTTTCCATTGCTGCTGGGAATTGATGTGGATTATGGGGTTTTTCTGGTAGCGGCGGCGCGGCGTAAGCGGCGGAAAATCATGTCGCAAGATGAATTGATGCAAAGCCTGTCGCCGAGTTTTTCGGCTGTACTGCTTTGTGCATCGGCGACCATCCTCGGATTCGGATCGCTATTGTTCACCAGCATTCCCGCGATACATGCGCTGGGATTGCTGGTGTCGATTGGAATTTTGGCATGCGTTGCCGCGATCGCGCTGATTTGCGTGCCGCTCATGGGGATGGGGTGGTGAGATGGATAACGCGGTGCTACGCACCGCCGCTAACTATCGGCGGGAAAATTTATTTAACGTAAGCGCGCAGTAATGCGCTGATTTGCGCAACGTTCGATTCGAATCGTTTTAACGAAGTAGAAACGTCAGTGTGCATTCGGCGCTGGCGCTGTGGTACTGGCCTGATTCGCCTGGGCGTTTTGCATGGCCGGCATGGCAATCGCCATCACTGCTTTCTGGACTGCTTGCTGCACCTGCTGGGCGTTTTGATATTTTCCGTTGTCCACGTCGGTGGCGATCTGATTGATGCTCGTGGCCATGGGATCAAACATCTTGCTCATCATTGGCGCCAGTGCGGCCAACTGCGGCTGGTCTTTCATCGCCGTGGTTAAGTCAATTGCCCACTCTTTGCCGTTTTTCTTCAGCGGCAGAGGTTCCGGCGAGCCGGTGACTTTAAGCGAAACCGTATCCGGGCCGGTCGAGGTGAATTGGGCCTGCGCCACCGCTGCGTCGATCTGCTCAGGCGTCGGGGCGGTCATATTTATTCCGCCGTTACTCATAGTGGACTTGGCCTGATCGCCGAACTTGGTGGTGATCGCTTTTTGTAGATGAACTGAGCTAGTTACAAACGAAGCAATTGAGTTGACAACGTCGTTCATCTCTGGCGGGGCGATAATGAATTGTTTGATCCTGGCTGCATCGCCGGATTGCATCGCATCGATCGCATCGTGAGCGGATTGTTTGATCGAAGCTACTGTCGCGGCGTCGGCAGGAGCACCTGCTGCGGCTGGTGCCGTGGTAGGCTGACTACTCGCCACGGGCAGCAGCCACGCGGGCATCGCAATATGCGGCTCAATTTCTGCTGGCAAAATCGGCAGAGCAGCGCCGTTGTCCATCGCGTCTTTAATCGCATCGCGCGCCGCGGATAGATGCGTGGCGGCCTGGTCATCACTGGTCAACCGGCCGAAATCATACCAACCGTAAAGTTCGAGAATTCTCGCCACGCGCCCGCTGTTTTTCTCCGCGTTGCTCGCCAATGGAGCGTTACTGACATTCTGGAGCAAGCTATCCGCTTGTGTGAAGGCGTCTTTGCCCGAATCCGCTGCCTCTTTAATCTTGGCATCGAAATCCGCGGATGCTACCGAAGCTGGCACATCGAGCTTGGCCGCCTGAAGGGTAGCGGTCGCACGTGCTTTAAGATCAGCCAAAGATCGCAGGCTTACTATCTCGTCGGTGCGAAGCATGCCGAGCGTTTGCAATGCAACGGCACAGTTATATTGGAAGGTAGTCGCACTATAGACGCGTTTAAGCTGGTCCCACGCAGCCTTCTCCGGCACATCTCCGGGAATCTCCACCGCGCGCGCCTGCAGACGAACTTGTAAACTTTCCGCTGCCGACTGGGCGGCCTTGAAATGCTCCGCTGAGTCGCTCAGCAATTTCGCCGCTGCATCCCAGTTTGTCTGTACCTGCTTGGCCTGATCCATCAATGAATCGAGCTGCGCTTTGAGCGAAGCGTTGGTTTGCTTGGTTCCGCTGTTTTCGTAAACGTCTCGCTCGACTTTATCCTGGCCAGTCGCGCCTTGAGCGATCTGAGCAAAATTCTCTTCTGCGCCCGTTGCCTGCGTGTTAACGCCCGTGATCGCTGCCTGAGCGATCTGCTGATCCGCCCTGGCGATAGTCAGCTGTACCTGCAGCGGATCGATCGAAGCGGTGACATTATCGATTTGAGTGGAGAGATTGGACGCTTGTTTGCGAAGGGTGGAGGCTTGTTTGTAGAGATTGACCCAGGCCGGGCCGGTGGATTGATCAGCTTTGGCCGCGAGGTCTTCCGCTTTGGTCAAATCGGTAGCGCGCTGTTTATTCAATTCAGCAATTTCATCCTGCTTCTGGCGGATCTGCATTTCCAGCTGCGAGATCGTCTGCTTCACCGCGCTGAGCGAGGGAATCGGATGAGCGCCGGCGACCCAATCGGCCTGGTCGCCTGATCCCTGGATTTCGGATATTTCCTTGCTGGCCTGGTCTTTGATCGGGGTTGAATCGTAATGGCCATAACCAGCGACCAAGGCAGTACTGGTCTGGATGGTCGAAATCAGATGATTGATCTCGATCATGCGCATGGCCAATTCACTAGCCTGATTGGAGGCCTGGCGCATCATCTGAGTGCCGGCGTTGTATTCGGCCTGAGCCTGGAGCTGGCGGGCATGAGCGGTAGCGACATCGGATTTGCCTTCGACATCGCCGGCAACGGTGCTGTAAATACCCGGTAGCAGCGATTCTTCCTTAGCGACCGCTTGCTGTGCGACTTGGTCGACATGCCGTTCGGATTGGCTATCCTGCGATTCAAGCTTTTCGCAGCCGACGTTGATGCACAACCCCACGACGGCGGCGGATAGGATGGCCCAGGCTTTCAAACGCAATTGCGGCATCGTTTTGTCACTCCTGCTGTTATGAATTTGATTTTCGCCGAGATCAGGGGGAGTGTCAAAGGGGAGAGCAGGTTTTCATGACGGCTGGTCAAGCGTGTGGCAGAGGGGCTTCAGACCAGGGATACGACCATTTAAGCGTTATATTCCGCAAGGACAAATTCATTCGTTTCTTCGCTGGCCACGACGTAATTCCCATTTCCCGCCTGTAAAAGAATATGGTGTGCATCCACATCCGTGCTGCTGCCGATGTTTGTGATGGTCATGCCGCCATTGCCGAATGAATTGTCTGCGCTGCCATCAGCGTTAAAGCGCGCAATGAAAGTGCTGGAACTGCCGTCGTAACCATCGATGACAATCTGCCCGTAAGATTGCACAATCATCCCGCATACAGCGCTGTTACCATCCAATTCCATGCTGACGAATCCCTCAGCGCCGAAGTCAGTATTCAGCGATCCATCCGAGTTCAACTCCGCTATTGCCAAATTATCTCCCCCTTCCTGGCCGCCTAAAACAATTGTGCCATCGGAGAGCACGACCATATTATTGAGGCCGCCCGCAACGCCGAGCGACGCCACACCATCCGTGCCAAAGCTGTCATCCGGCGTACCATCTGAAGCAAATTTCAAAACGGTCATATAGCCGCCCACTTGTCCGCATGTCAGGATTGACCCATCAGGCAATACTGTCACATCGACACTTCCATCCCAATCTTCCAAGGGGGTGGATGCGATACCGTCACTCCCGAATGAGCTATCGAGCGAGCCATCAGTATTGAACCTGATCAGCCCTACATCATCATTGGGATAGTTATCTGCATAGCACGTCGCGACAATCTTTCCATCCGGCTGAAGCGCCAGGCCCAGGATCACGTTGTATCCACTGGATAGATTGGTAATCTGCACGCCATCTGAGCCAAAACTGCTATCCAGAGAGCCATCGGGATTGAGCATGGCCATGAGGGATTGGACAGAACCAGAAACCCGTGCACGACCGCCGACTAGAATATCTCCATTAGGCATTACCAGAACCGCATATCCCAGGTCCCATTCGCTGGCGTCAATAATAGTGGTGCCATCGGTGCCGAAGCTGCTATCCAGCGTGCCATCGGGATAATAGCGGGAGACAATCAGATGATTGCCCGAGACGCCGGTGGCGAGGATATTGCCATTGGCATCGGTGGTCTCAGCGTAGTAGGCGGTGGGGCCGGTGTTAGAGAGAATGGAGAGGCCATCAGTACCGAAGGCAGGGTTGAGATAACCGGAGAGGCCGTTGTCGGCGGCGATCTGGTCGAAGCCGGGGATGTCGGCGGAGTTGACCACGCCATCGCCGTTGATGTCGGCTCTGGAATACGTCCACCCCATGCCAGAATATTCCGTATTAAAAGCCGCAGCGCTCCCTGCCGACAGAGCATCGGCAAAGGCAGTTACATCGGTGGCGTCAAAGGCTGCACTGCCATCAATTTTTCCTTCATTTTCAAATGCGCAATCGAGACTCCACATCGCGTAATCATCAGAGTCGATATTCCCGCTATAATTAAAATCGCCGTTTTGCCATCCGCTGAGGTGGTTGGTCACGCCATTACTCCATGCGCTTAAATCCGTTCCATCGACGCTTCCATCGAGGTTGGCATCACCAACATATGTATATTTCAACTCGATAGAATGAGCAGTGGTGTTGTCAAAACTGCCAATAGCCGTACGGTATCCGAATAAGTTATCGTCGCTCAATACGTATGAAGAATCGATTCCATAGCCGTTCCAAGTGCCATCATTGTTGCCTGATTGCAGATAGCCAAAAATAGTTGTTTCGGGATCGCTGCCGGAACCTCCAAAGCCCCCATTAACACCAGCACGCAGGGCCGATCATCGCTGAGCCGGATGTTGAAGTAGATGCCATCCGCCCAGACATAGACGTATCGTTTGCCAACCAGTGATCGCCGGCAGAAGTTCTCATACTGGCCCTGCCAGACCTCCTTCAATCGCACCACCGTGGTGGGCGAGAGTCCCGAGCCGTCGTGGCCCAGGCAACTCAACGCCTCGGGGAAGTCGCTGGTGGAAATCCCTTTGAGATACAGCCAGGGCACCAGCTCCTCCATTGCCTTGGTCTTCCTTAGATACGGCGGAAGAATCTTGGAAGTGAAGCGAAGGCGCCTGCCCTGGTCATCGATTCGTTTGTCGTTCACCCGCGGCTGCCGCACCTCGACCGGCCCGTTGCCCGAGAGAATCTTCCGCGGCGGATGATGCCCGTTACGCACCACCAGGCGATGGCCCTGATCGTCCAGGTGTTGGCTGTTCCGCTCGATGTACTCCTGAACTTCCCGTTCGATGGCCGACTGCAGCGCCCGCCGGGCGCCCTCCCGAAGAATCTCATCCAACACTGGCACGGTTGCCAAATGAATCTGAAATGCGTTAGAGTCCATGAGGCGTATCCTTTCTGTCCCGCGTGGGACGATGGCGAATCGATTTGCATGATTCACCGAAAAGGTACGCCGCTTTTATTCAGACGCCAGTCATCCACGACTTTCGGTTATAGCTCGTTGAGGTCCACCATAGGTCCCAGCGTTGCAAAGGCGCAGAGAATCAAATGGCAGGAACAATCACAAACCAGCTCCAGCTTGGGGAAAGTGCTGTAAGCGACCAGCTCCGGGATTTTCGTGGCGCTTTTGCGGCGCTTAACGAAGTAGCGGCTGGCGCGAGAGGTATCCAGCCCCGTTGAATCAGCCGCCGCTAATTCGACCGGGCCGGAGATTTTTTTCGGTAACGCTCCACGGTTCCTGAAAGCAGCTGCTGAACCTGGGCATCACACAGCAGCCGCTCAGATGCTTTCTGCAGCGTGGTGTAATGGGGAATGGCTTTGAGCTGCAGTTCTTTAACCAGCTCTGGCATATCCTTCAGCAACGCAACCACCCCACGATAATCCTGCTGCTGGTGTGTCTTAAGCACCAATAGCGCAAAGAGCTGATGCTGGGTAAACTTCCTGGGACTA
>DASXDR010000051.1:0-3142 GCA_036490535.1 Tepidisphaeraceae bacterium
AAAATTATTCCCGCCTTTCCATTACAAAGACGCCAGATTTTCTGGCGCATTATTAGCCTGACTGCGACAATCCTCTTCCGCTTATTACTGATCCTTTTCCCCGTAGTAGTTGCCGGATCAATCGCCCGGGTCACCATATTCAACGCGCACCCCGATGAATACGTGCATGTGGATGCGTTTGAATATTACCGAACGCATTGGCTGCGTCCGGAACCCAAATCGCAGCTGGTTTATTATTCCCTCTACGGCTGGTCGCGTGTCTACACAGGCGAAATCGTTTATATCCTTTACGGAACAGTCGGGGCACTCATCCATTGGCATTGGCCGGGACTAGACCCCTATCATGTTTATCGCTTTTGCAATGTCGCCCTGCTGTTGCTCACGTTGAGCGTACTGGCCTGGACACGTTGCTCGCTGTTTCCTCCTTGGCTGTTAGGGCTGGTCATCGTGAGCATTCCACAGGTAATTTATGTGTATTCTTATGCAAACTCCGATGCATTTGGTGTAAGCGCGTCGGTGCTTTTGTTTCTCGTTGCAGCAAAAATGATCGAGTGCTCTCCGCGGGCATGGGGAATTGGAACAATTGTCGCATTCAGCGTTTTATTTCTTTTCACGCTTTTATCGAAAATCGGCTTTACCCTGGGGATCATTCTTCCGTCTGTCATCGTGGCGGCTCATCTCCTCAAAACTCGTCCCGGATGGAGATTCATCGCGCTTCGGCTGCTGATCCCGCTGTTGGCGGTTTATATCTTTGCAGCTTGGTGGAACCCGGAGCTTTCGCCACGCCGGGGCGTCTGGCATCAGCAGATCATTTCCATGCGCAATGACAAAGCGAGTCCAGGACGAAGACCGAGCGATTCTACGTATGCCGATGGTTTTCATCTGGCCGATCAACATTTGTCTTATGGCGATCTGGTTCGGCGTCTGGATAACCGCTGGTTTCTCCTTTCCACCGAGAGCTTTTATGGCGTGTTCGGATACATGACCGTAGGCCTTCCCGATTGGATTTATATTACGATGGCCTGGGCCGCCCTTGGGTTATTGCTGCTGACACTAATCGCGCAGACGGTCTACATTTCGCGCGTCAGTTGGAATTGGCTGCTCTGCATGGCTTGGGCTCCCCTGCTCATTCTACTCAATATTTACGGGTCGCTTTATCATTCGCTGCACATCGACGATCAGCCGCAAGGGCGATATCTGTTCGCGTCATTGATCGGCGTGTTCTTTCTTACTTTCGGGACCTGGAAATTGGAAGGATTCTGGTGGAAATTCTTTCACAGCCTGATCGCGATTTCTCTCTTCACTTTATCGATGTATGTATTGATAGAATACGTAGTGCTCAATCCGGCACTGCGCGGTTAAATTGAAATGCAAGCATTTCTGCGAATGTCCTACTGAGGTGACCTCACCCGCGCAAGATATTTGTTAAATCACGCGCACGGGCTGGGCGTGTTGGATGAACCATAAAACATGTCTCGCCACATCACGGTCCTGCATGGTTTGGCGATGGGTTTGATTGTCGAGCCACTCATAATCTTTGGGGTAGGATGCAGCTTGATACAGAGCATCGCCTTGTTCCCACGGAATCAGTTCGTCGGATTGGCTGTGGATGATCAGAATAGGCCGAGGCCAAAGCTGTCGGACAAGATTCATCGGAGCGAAATGGGTTAAATCCGCTCCGGTCTGAGCGCTAGCCATGGGCAGGCCTACGCGGACCAGAGCCTTTGCGGGGATGGAAAAGACTTGTCCGGTCATAGCGGTGGCTAGATCGTCCAAACGCGCGAAGGGTGTATATGCCACGATGGCTGCAATCGCCTGGCCATCCTCGCCACGATCGGCTGCAGCAGCAATGAGGGCAGCAGCGCCAGTGGATTCGCCGATGCCATAAATCCTGCTCGTCTGTACAGCGTGCTCGGTGCGGAGCCAATGTACTGCCGCCAGGACATCGCGGCGTTCGAGATCGCCAAAGGTACTGAATTGTCCCTGCGAATCGCCGCGCCCACGGAAGTCGATAATCAGCACGTTGTAACATTCATCCACAAACGGCCGGGCGAGATTCAGATCGGTGGATTTATCTCCGCCATAGCCAGGACAGAGAAGAATGGTCTGATTCGCATAAAAAGCATGCGGGCGGGATGACGGAATCCACCATGCAGCCAACTGTTTGCCATCGGAGGTGGTAAAATTGACCAACTGATAGTTGGCCTGCAACACCGAGATCGGATCGCGGGTGGGAGCATTCTTGGTGCGATAAGTTAAACCCGCCGCCAGAATGTAGGGCAGTCCGGCTGCAAAAAGAACGACAACCCGCGCGAAAAAAGCCAACTGCCGCCGCAGCCATCCAGGACGCTTATGCATCGGGAAAAACAGATGCGCCAGAGCATTGCATAAAAGCAGGTCAAAAGTTTTGAGAATCAGCAGCAAGCTCGCTGCGAGATAAGCGGTGATGCCAACCTGGGATGCTTTGACATGACCCCCATCCATGAATGCCGAGGCGAAATTTAGAACCAGGCTGATAATGAGGCCCAGAAATAATGCTGCTGCCACGCGGGCACGGAAGAGCGGAGGGCGGAAGAAGGAAAGCAATACGGCGGCAATCGGCACGCCGAGATAAATTGCCACGATTAACTGATGCAAACTAGCGATCATATTTTGCCCGCGGTAGTGGCATCATAAGCGTTCTACGTGTGGGGATTCCAGTTTTGAACAACTGGTCTGCGGATCGGAGCGAGGACGTCCCAACTCTATTGGCAATCGAACGAAAATTGTTTGCACGGGATTTTGCAGAATTAAATTGCAATGCGTTTATCACGCCGGATCCCAGCCGCTGCCGCCGAAAGGGTGGCAGCGCAAAAGACGTTTGATTGCCCGCCAGGATCCGCGAAATGGGCCGTATTTGTTGATCGCATCGATGGCGTATTGGCTGCAAGTCGGCTGAAATCGGCAATGACCGCCGACAAAGCGGGAGAGCGTGAGTTGGTAGAGGCGAATGATGCTGATTAACAAAAAACGCATGAGATAACTCAAAATCCGAAACCCTAAATCCGAAATCCGAAACAAATTCAAAGCACGAAAAAGAAAATCCAAAATTCCTACATGATTTGAATTCCCTTGTCCCTTGCCGCCTTGTCCCTGCTTTGTT
>DASXDR010000064.1:0-7143 GCA_036490535.1 Tepidisphaeraceae bacterium
ATCCTTCCGCCTTCATTCTCATAGAATCCGCATCAGCACTTTGTCCACTTGCGGGCTAGCCACTTTAGCGGCTAGCGAATAGCCATATTACTTCCAAACCCCGGGCAACGGCTTATGACAATCGGGACATAATCCGTCACTTCCTACCCGGTTTTCCAGCACGCGGAAACCCATGCGCTTAATTACCGTGCTATGGCAATGATGACACCGCGTATTTTCCCATTCACCGACTCTTCCCGGCAAATTCCCCGGATATAGATATTTCAGTCCCGTACTTTTGCCCATCTCGACCACTTTCATCAAATCCTCGACGGTCGTGCTGCGGTAACCGTCGGTCATTTTATAATCCGGATGAAACGCTGTCATATGCCAGGGCATCAGCGGATCAACGCTCGCCAGGAAATCAGCCATGCGTTTGATGTCATCCAGATCATCACTGAAACTGGGGACAATCAGCGTTACGATTTCGACCCAGAAATTTCGCTCTTTCAGCATGCGGATGGTATTGATGACATTTTCCATCACGCCACCGAGCTCGCGATAGTGTTTATCCGAAAATGTTTTCAGATCGACCTTGTACGCTTCGACATAGGGCTTGATGAAATCCAGCACCTGCGGCGTGCCATTCCCGTTGGAGATATACGCACATTTAAGCCCTCTCTGACGCGCGACTTTGAACACGTCAACAGCCCATTCGCTGGTGATCAATGGCTCGTTGTAGCTTGATGCCAGAACGGGGGCTCCATAACGAAGGGCTGTTTCGACCACTTGTTCCGGCTTTACCACTTTCGCCCCCGCCTGGGCATCCGCATCGCGCAGCATTTGGCTGGTGACCCAATTCTGGCAATACCCGCAATGATAATCGCAGCCCAGCATGCCAAACGTGAGCGCGTTACTTCCCGGCAAAACGTGAAAGAACGGCTTTTTCTCAATCGGATCACACGCAGCCGTGGCGACATAGCCATACGGCACCAGCAGCGTGCCATTATCATTAAATCGCACCCGACAAACCCCATCGCGCCCAGGCTTTACCAGGCAGCGATGCCCGCAGGCAAAGCATTGAACATCCCCATTTTCTTTTCGCTCGATCAGAGCCTCAGCAGCAGGGGCGCTGTGCTGATGCAGCAATTGCTTCAACGATTGCAGCCGATTTTTCTTTTCTTCCAGAATTGTCAAAGGCATATGTCACCCCGCTTCAATTCAACAGAATTATAGTGATATATTCGCCTCTCGTTCAATTAATTCCTTTAATATCGCACGATGGCAACGGCTTTCGCGGTCGCACTGCGAAGAACATAGCAATGTAATCGTCTCGCCGTTTTTCACCCGCAGCGCTAATTCGGTAATCGCTTGTTTCTGTTCACGCATCTCACGCAAATAAGCTTGGCGATAGGCAGCCCAGGAAATCGGTGGCGTGCCATGCTTTCCATAGACGGCCGCGTGCAGCTCTTTGCTCGGCCCGAGATGTGGCATCCAGGCATTCCAGGTCTCATCTTCCTTACGCAATGCTCTCGGGCGATAGCGGCAAATCAATATTCGCGCGCCATCGCCCGGCTCTACCGGATCGTCCCATCGCCGCGTGCGAATTTCCATATGAGTAATACGTTTTACAATGGCCGTAGATCGGCCAAGCGCACCAAAGAAACGATCTGATGCGGAATAGCTCTGTTGAAAACCTCTCTTGTTATAGTAGCCGGGACTCAACAAGTCCCGGAATTCCCAGAATTCCGGCGGTCGTTGACCGCCGGCCATCGGGCTTGATGGAAGTTCAACAGAGCCATACGGAATAAAACCCCACCCGCCAAAAGAGCCGGGCCGTCCTCGGCCCGAAATAATCAACCCTGCGTTATCGTAACCAATCAAAAATTACGTCGCCGCGCGCCGTGTCGGCGCCGCCTTCTTTTCCGCCGCGGTTTCAGAAGGCAACAAGATTACCGCTCGCGCCCCTTTACCCTGCTCGCTTTCGAGCCGAACGCTTCCCCCCGAGGATTCAATCCACCGCAGCGCCTTGGCCAGTCCCATTCCGCGCCGCCGACCCGCAGGTTTCTGGCTGAAAAATGGATCAAAAGCTCGCTTAAGCGTTGCTTCATCCATACCAACACCATTGTCCTGAACAGTCACAACCACCTGCATGGAATACGCATCGAAATCAATTCCAATCGTGATCTTGCCTGTTTGTGGATCGGTCGCCTGGATCGCGTTTTCGATGATCTCCTGAATCGCTCCCGAGATCTGCAAGCCATCCACCATCACATTGGGCACATCATGCAGCGCGGTTTCGATCTTGCGCGCCTCAGGTTGGCTGCGCGTTTTAGCGCCGCGCACGGCGCGATCGATGATGCGAAGCAAATCAGCCTTTTCGCGGCTGGCTGGCTGAGGTTTCGCGTAGTCCATCAGCTCGGTGATGATTCCACTGAGTTTGTCGGCCTGCTCATGGATTTGACGAGCGGATTGATTCAAGCGGGCATCATTAATTTCCTGCATGAGTCGCTGTGACCAGCCAGAAATTACTGCCAGCGGGTTGTTCATTTCATGCGCCGCTCCGGCAGCCATTTCAGCGATGCTGCTGACCATGCGGGCGCGAGTTACTTCGGCCTGCGACGTCTGCAAACGACGGCTCACATCAGCCAGGTTCTCCGCCAGGCCGCGCGATTCTTCGCGGATTTGCGAGGTTCGCAGCGCCACGCTCCATCCACTGGCGATGGCGATGATTTCCTGCTCCTGCCGCCCCAGACGTTGAATCTCATCCCCCAACGCCGCCCAGACCACGCCGCCAATCGTTGCTCCATCACTGAGCAGGGGGATCCAGTAAAAGCGTGGATGGCCCTTCTGATCCGCATGTCCGCGCGATCCTAAGTTCGGCGAAATATCCGGGAGTAGCCAATCAATATTTTCCGCCGTCATCACGCGCGGCGTGGTTGATACGCTGGCGAAATTTCCCGGAGCATCGACAAACACCGAATCCTTCGGAGTCTGTCCATCCGCGACCAATGTCTCTGCAAAGCTCGAGCGCGGCGACAATGTAAACACGCAGCAATTGGGAACATCCAAAGTCTGAATCGCTGTCGGGGCAACCGCTTCCATCACCTCGCGCGGATTAGCGTCGGCACGCAGGCCGCCATGAAATTGCGACAGCGCTTCAAAGAATTTCGAGCGCGTCGCCAGCTTGCGGCTTTTCTGCGTCAATTGCTCCGTGACTTTTCCCAATTCCTGATTAGCACGCACCAGGGCTTGTTGATACAGCTCAGCCGAGCTGCTCTCACCGACGCCGAGCGCCGCTGCGCGGGGCTCAACCATCCCAATCAGATTATCCCGCACCTCGCGCACATGATCCGCCGTCGCATGCAGCGATTCGCACAACGCCAGCGGCGAAGCATTGAATCGGAAATTTCCAGAATATCCCACGTGCTGTTGCCGTGCGATCGCATCCGCCAGCGTGACAAGATTAACCAATACGGGATTCGCCACCGATTCGGGTAGCGCAGCAGGATCCTGCCCGTGCAGCCAGATGCAATCACGAATTGTCGTCGGCAATCCCCATGATTCAGCCAGCCGCTTGCCAATCAGCATGTGATCCAAACCCAGCACGGATCGCTCGATATCAGCGATGTCCCCGCGCAGCAAATTCGCTGTCTCGACGACCTTGTCAAAACTTTTGGGCAGCACTGCGTCGAGCGCCACTTTGCCCAGATCGTGCAGCAACCCGCACACGAATGCTTCAGATGCGAGGTTCTGCTGACCAATCAGCTCCGCCAGCTTTTCCGCTGCGCTCGCAACAGCGATGGAATGTTTCCAGAATTCATCCCGCTTGAAATGCATCCCCGTAGCTTGGCTGGCCTTGTCGAAAGTTTGAAAAACGCTCACTGCCAGCACTGCCGAGCGCACGGCTTCAAAGCCGAGCAGGATGACTGCGCGCTCGACGGTGGTGATTTGATTTCGCACGCCCATTTCTGCGCGGTTGCAAAGCTGCAAAATGCGCGTCGTAAGCGCTTGATCGGTTTGGATCAGCTGAACGACTTCATTGACGTGTGAAGCATCGCTGGCGGTAATTTCCAAAACGCGCACCGCCACGGCAGGGAGGGTTGGAAGCTGTTCCAACTGCTGGATGATCAGCTCTGCGCGCTTGGGATCGACGGTGGCCATAGGAAAATAGTTCTAAGTTCTAAGTGCTAAGTTCTAAGTTATGCCCATGTACGTCACAACTTAGAACTCAGAACTTAGAACTTAGAACCCCAGCATTTATACCGTCAACAATTCCCCAATGCGCTCAATGAGCTTTTCAATGTTGAACGGCTTTTTCACAAATTCATCGGCGCCTGCCTTGAGCAGGTCGTTGATCTCATCCTGGTTAACAACACCAGAGACGATGATGATCTTGGTATTCTCGAAGTTCGGATTCGACCGAATTGTCCGGCAAACCACATTGCCATTAATGTCAGGCAGCATGTAGTCTAGGATGATCAAATCCGGCGAAAACTCCTGCGTGATGATTCCCGCATCGTATCCGGTCGACGCCGTGCGGACTTCAAATCGCCCGTCACGCTCGAGCACGTCGACGAACAATTCCACAATTTCCGGATCATCGTCCACGACCAGGATTTTGCGCTTGCCCGAATCCAGCGAGTCGACGGGGATACCGTTGTCCTTCATGAAAGCGATCAGGGCATCGCGGGGAATGCGGCGAAACCGCGATCCCGGTACGCGAAAGCCCTTGAGTCGGCCAGAATCGAAGCAGCGAATGATCGTCTGCTGCGAGACCTTACAAATCTCAGCCGCCTCCCCTGTCGTAAATACCGTTTTCATGGCAATCCTTTGTCAACTTCCGATAATTCTCTGGAATTATCTTTCTTCTCCATCTTCCCCATTTGAACATCGGGTCAAATAGATGGCAACTTTAAGGAGGGGGGATGGGAGATCATGAAAATCCGCATTATTAGCAGAGCCGGGCCGTCCTCGGCTCGAAACCACGGCGAAATCGCCTCGGCTCTACTTATCAGAGCAATGTGTTGAGATCAAACCCAGGTTCTTTCAAGCCCTCTTCCTGGCCCGCCACTGAAATGCGCCGGCGAATCAATTCAAGCAGAATTTGCCGGTCAACGATTGGTCCAACAACAGTTATCTGTGTCACACAGTTATCCGCATTCAACCCAAATTCGATGAGGGAGGGACGTTTCTCCGTCCCAGCCGTCCGGACAATCCGATGATGCACGAGTCGACTTTCGCCGGCGAAGAACAGATCAAGATCGAAAACTTTGCGCTCAATGGAGGCAATTGCTGAAAAGCCCTCGTGGATGCCAGTCATGTTGCGACCAGCCAGCCGGCCTAGTTCCGCGATATTGGCTTCATCAAAAAACTGGCGATGCTTGCCAAAGCGCGGATCGAAAATCGCCGCACATTGCCCCACTGCAAAAATACCTGGCACGTTGGTGCTGCAATGTTCATCTACCAGAATCGCCGTCTCCGCGCGAATCGCCGTCGTCCGCACCAACTGCTTGGAAGGCAGCATTCCCGCCGCCACAATTACAAGATCGGTAGCAATCGCCTGGGCATTATCGAGGTTGACCCTTTGCACTCTGCCATCACCTTCAAATACGGGAGGCCTGGCATCGCGGTGTAGTTTCACGCCACGATCCGCGAGCACGTGGGCAATCAGAGCGCCGGCGCTTTCGCCAGCGAGCGGCATGAGTGGATGCGTCTCGCTATAGACCAGATCGACTTGCAGCCCCATTTGCACGAGAGTTGCGGCAAGGTCGATGGCATGGAGGCTACCACCAATAATGCACGCACGGCGATGACCTGCATTCAGGGATTGCAGAATAGCATGGCGAAGCCGATCGGCGTCTTCAACCGTGTACGGATAATAAATATTCGGCAATTCTGCCCCCTGAGTAACCAGGCGGCGCGGCGTCGCACCCGTGGCAATCAGCAAGGCATCGAAAGAAATATTCGAGCCATCATCCAATGTTACCACCTGGCGCACGGTATCCAGATGCGAAGCGGCACGCCCCGTGCGCAGCTCAACATGGTGCCCCGCATACCAACTCGCCGTATGCAAAAAAAGTGATTCGTGATTGAGCTTGTCGAGCAGGTAATCACTGCTTAATTGCTGCCGGTGATAAGGACGATTGATCTCCTGCCCCACGAGCATCATCGGGCCGACAGGATCGACCTGGCGAATGGCTTCCACCGCGGTTCCGCCAGCCACGCCCCCGCCGACGATCAGATATTGGACGTGCGCATCACTCATCGCTCTCTAGATTTATACGACCAAATCATGCCGGCGAGTTAAGAAAAATTCGTACACGACAGCGGATTAAACATATCACCGAGTGATACTCTGGCGTTGAAGACATGTGATAATTCCCATTCGGGGAAGCGCCTGCTGGATTTCGCCAGCTTCGCTCAATGAAGAGAAGAATCGC
Source organism: Tepidisphaeraceae bacterium (assembly GCA_036490535.1). Classification (GTDB taxonomy): domain Bacteria; phylum Planctomycetota; class Phycisphaerae; order Tepidisphaerales; family Tepidisphaeraceae; genus DASXDR01. The sequence continues at coordinate 6,423 of DASXDR010000064.1, forward strand.
GACCTGCCGTTAACGCGAAGAAATGATTTGCTGCACGTGGATGCCTTCCGCACGCTTCACACCCGCGGAAGAATCCTTCGCATATTTATCAATATGCGAAAAGAAACTCTTACGATGCAATTGGGCAGTCGGCGCCGGCGTTCACAACCAGAAGATTTAATCCTGAAAAAGAAAGGGGCCGTCCCCGATCCAGCCGCGAATTATATCGCTCTCAATTTATGCGTTGGGACGCATTTGCGTACTCGTCGTCGTTGACGTCGGGTGATGCGATTGCACGCTTTGATCGATGAAGCTCATCGTACGAGCCACCAGATTAGCGGGTGGATCGACCACGGGCATCTGATCGAGGAGCTTGAGCACTTTTTCGACTTGTCCAAAACGATTATCTAGCATTTCAGTCTGACTAAAAACCTGTGGGACCGAGCGATCCGTCGCAAAATTGCCGCTATCGAGCAGCATGTCCAGGACACGTGCATCCTCAGCGCGAAGTTTGCGTGACATAAGTCATCCTTTGTTAAGACCGCGAATCTGGCGTAAATATCCAGTTAACTCGCATGATCTGACGCTGACGCATGTGATTACGATGCCGCCGATCCTTTGTTCATATGTTTCCAACGGTCCGCAAATTGTGCCACCGCCGCATGCAACCTGCTTTTTACGGTGCCAAGCGGTATCTCTAATATATCACTGATTTGTTTATAGGGGAATTGATGAAAATAGG
>DASXDR010000084.1:0-57318 GCA_036490535.1 Tepidisphaeraceae bacterium
CAAGTCCGCCGCGAGGCCGCAGCGAATAAACAATTCTCAGCGCGCGACTTTTTTAGAATCCGTATAATTGGATGACAAGGGATTCTTGACACAAAAACCCACGGATGGCTATCCGTGGGCTTTCATAGTTTGAAGGATTGAGCAATCACATTCTTAATACGAATAGATTAGCGCGAACGCTTGCGAGCGAGAACAATTAGAGCACCCGCTGCAGCGGCCAATCCGGGTTCGGGAACTGGAATTATCGTTACCCCGCGAAATGCTTCGTCGGTACCAGCGGTGGCGATACTGGTGGCAGTGCCGCTGACAGTGCCATCGATGCCGGTATTGTCGATGAAGCTGTAAAGCGTTCCGCCGCCGGCGGCACTTCCACCTCCGGTAGTGGCGAAGAGATCGACGTTGCCCGACGAATTGACGGACCCCGTTAGCCCGATGGCGCCAGTGGCGGCGATGGAGCCGGCGGCAGTCCAGGTGCCGGATTCGAGGACGTATTTATCGATCGCGTTGGCAGAGGCGTCGGCGAAATAAAGGGTGTCTACGCCCGGCGTATTAGGGTCAAGATCGAACATGACGAAACTATAAGCGTTGCTGTCGGCAGGGATGCCGGTGAGGAAAGAGACGGATTGGCTGCCAGTGCTGGGCATGCCAGTGCCGATGCTGCCAATGAAGCCAGTGGATTTCTCGGAGGAGAAATAGAGTTGGCCGCCGAAGATATTGAGCTGCTCAACATTGTTGTTTTTTGCAATGGCGCTCGTGCTGGGCACTTCGGCAGCGATAGTCGAACCCTTGGTGGTGTAGGAGACGTCGACCGCGCCGCCGACCCAGATATTTGTGCCATCGGTGGTGACAGCGGTGCGGGGATTGTTGCCAGAGGCGAAGTTAGTCAGCGCGGTAGAGGTATCGGGGGTTCCCGTGGAAACAGGAATAATCCCGACCGTGCGAGGAACAACGGTGCTGGCGGTCCCGGAGAGATTGCCATTGGCGCCGATTGCGCTGTCATAGCCGGTGAGGGCGATGTACTGGCCATTAGGAGAAACAGTAAGCAAACCCTCTGAGGTGGCCGTGCCGCTGGCAACGAGAGCATTTTGGCCGGTAGCGGCATCGGTGGTGGTTGGCAGCGGAATGGATTCGACTAATGTGCCCGTCGGCGTGTATTCATCCACGAACACTGCGCTGCCGGTATTCACCAGCGGGGTGGTTCCATCGCCGACGCGATAAATCACCACATCGCCAGCCGTGAGCGGCGATGCTGAGCAGGCCGCTGCCATCAACAATAAAGCTGCGGACAAAATCGATTTTTGCTTGTGCATTTTCTCTCCTAAAAAACTGTAATGAAAATTACCCACGTAAGTCAACGGAAAAAGAAATATTAAGATGCCGCCGCGACGCCAGTGTGGGATAAGAGAGAAGCCAAACGCGTAGCGATAGAAGTAAGATTTTTTCACAGGGTTCATCAGGTTAGCGAATTGTGTCAGCGAAGCGCAAAGCGAATATGAAGATTGTGTAAAAACGAATAACTATGGCGTGATTAAGAAATGATCTCTCATTAGAATTTCCCGCCTATGCGGATATTGCTTACGACGACGAGTTATCAGGATACACCAGGGAAACATCATCAACTGCTGGCGAACAGTGGTTTTGAAGTCGTGCGCCAGCGCGGCCCGTTGGATGAGGCCACGATGTTAAAACTGGTAAAAGAAGGCGGAGGTTTTGACGGATTGCTCAATGGGGATGATGCGATCACGGCCAAGGTTATCGACGCGGCACTCCCACGATTAAAAGTAATTGCCAAATATGGCATCGGGCTCGATTCGATTGACGTCAAATATGCCACTAGCAAAAAGATTCCCGTACTGTTTACGCCAGGGGTGAATCATACAACCGTGGCCGAGCAGACATTCGGATTGATGATCGCGCTGGCCAAGCATTTTTATCCGCAGATTAAGTGGGTGAAGGAAGGGAAGTGGAAGCGGATCACGGGGACGGAATTATTTGGCAAAACAATTGCCGTCTTAGGCTTAGGCCGAATCGGCCAGGAAGTGGTAAAACGGGCAAGAGCTTTTGACATGAACGTGCGCAGCGCTTCGCACAATCATTGGGATGAAGGTTTTGCGCAGAAATATCAAATCCAGCGCTGCAAGGACAATGAAGAGGCAATGATGGGGGCAGATATCATCTCGCTGCACATGAGCCTGCGCGATGACAATCGCGGATTTATTAACCAAGCCATGATCGCCAAGTTGAAGAAAGGCGCATTGCTCATCAACACAGCGCGAGGCGGATTAGTTGTGGAACAAGATGTCGCTGATGCATGCAAGAGCGGACAGCTTGGGGGTTATGCTGCGGATGTTCTGGAACAAGAGCCCATTAAACCGCCACATCCGTTTCAGGAGATTGATAATATCATTGTGACGCCGCACATTGGGAGTCGCACGTTTGAAAGCGTGGAACGACAAGCGCTTCGCGCAACGACCAATATTGTGGAATTCTTAAACGGCGGGAAGGATTATATTCAGGCGAATTCTTTTTGATGAAAAAACGCTCACCACAGTTCGACAGGATCACTGGAGCCTGACGCGGCAAGGCCTTCGGTTTAGACTTCGGGAAGTTTAATTTTCAGAATCGTCTCGGCCTGGTCGCGGCGGAATTGTTTTAGCTTTTCTTTTAGATCGAGGCGAGAAAGAGACAAGATAGAGACGGCTAGCAGGGCGGCGTTGGTGGCGCCGGGTTTGCCGATGGCCAATGTTCCGACGGGGATGCCGCCAGGCATTTGGACGGTAGAGAGGAGAGAATCGAGGCCTTTGAGCGAGGCGCTTTCCATGGGGACGCCGAGGACGGGGAGCGTGGTGTGGGCGGCGACAACGCCGGCGAGGTGGGCGGCGCCGCCTGCGGCAGCGATGACGACTTGGACGCCGCGAGATTCAAGGGATTCAACGTATTCAGCAGTTTGCTTGGGTGTGCGATGCGCGGAGAGGACGCGCGATTCGCAGGGAACAGCGAATTTTTTAAGCATTTCGGGAGCGGATTTCATGACCTCCCAGTCGGATTGGGAGCCCATAAGGATGGCGACGAGAGAAGATTCGGTTGGCATGCGGGGAATTTAGCAGAAGAAATCGAAAGAGGAAATCCGAAAAACGAAATCCGGAACAGCGAGGGTCGTGATCTATGCAATCGAGAGATTCGGTTGAGATTTTGGATTTTAACTTTTTGGATTTGTTTCGGATTTCGTTTTTCGGATTTCGGATTAACGCACTCGGATGGCGACAAGCGTTTGGTCATCGACGGGAGATTGGATGCTGGTGAAAGCGTCGAGGTTGGCGATGATCTGGTTAATCATTTCCTGGGGAGAAAAATGAGCATTGGCAAGAGTAGCGTCGAGAGGGTCCGTGCCAAATTCCTGAGACCGGGGGTTGCGGGCTTCGGTGATGCCGTCGGAATAAAAGAGGATCGCATCGTCGGGGCCAAGCGTGAGGGTGGATTCGGTGTACTCGGAGTCATCGAGCATGCCTAAAGGGAGGGAGCCTACGGTGTCGAGCTCGGAGATTTTGCCAGCCTGGCGAAAGCGCGGAGGGTTGTGGCCGGCGCGGGCGTACGTGAGGGTGTGGCGGCTGGCGTCGTAAATGCCATAAAAAGCGGTGACGAAGATGCCGTTACCGTTGGTGTAACGCTTCAAGAGAGCATGGTTGAGGAAGGAGAGGAGATTGCCGGGGGGCGTGCCGGCGCCGGGATGGAGGTGCGCGATGGCGTGGGTGATGGCCATGATCACGGCAGCAGAGGGGCCGTGACCGGAGACGTCAGCGATGAGCAGGCCCCATTTGCCATTACCGATGTCGAAGAGATCGTAATAATCCCCGCCGGCGCGGCGGCTGGTGCGATAAAACGCGGCGGCTTCGAGGCCACTGATTTCGGGCATGCGCTTGGGGAGCAATGAGCGCTGAAGCTGGCCGACTTGCTGCATCTCACGATCGAGACGGTCGTAGGCGGTTTTCAATTCATTTTTTAAAAGCAGATTGTGAACGGATCGACCCCATAGGTTGGATTGCCAGACCAGGTTGGGAATGCGCTCGCGCGGGAATTGGGCCGAGTCGTGCGCCATCAGCACGTTCATGTTGATGACCTCGCCATTTTCGTATTGCGGCATGGTGAGCAGGAAATTCATGTCCTGAAAATATTCCCGTGCCGGGTCGTTGGAGGAAATGCGCGATTGAAGATCTTCAATGAGTACCGGCTCGGTGGTGTACATCAATTCACTCAACAGGCCAGTATCGAATTTGGGGAGCTTGTCCGACTCTGCCCAGGGGTTAACCTGTTGTTTCCATCGCCAACTCCGCGTGATGCGATAAGCGGGCCTTTCCAAACCCCGACGACTGACAGCCATCCACGAATCAGCTGGAACAAGCTTGCCATCACGAAGTTTTTTGCCATACATGAGCGCCGCAGCCTGCGGATCAGATTGGCGGCTGACCTCGCGCATCATGTCGACGACGAGGGCGAGTTCGCGTTGCCAGGGGGAATCGGAGTCCAAGATCTGAGTCATTGGCAATCTCCCGGCGATTTTCTGCCTCGCGACACTCGATCAAAATGTGCATCAAAGTTCACGATCTGCAAATCATACTGTTCGGCTAATACAAATTGATATGCATCGTCGAAATCCAATCGATATCCTTGTATTGCTTTGACAACTTGAGGCAGCTGATCTGGATTAACTCGGATCACTAAAATGCCATCTGGTGGGGAGAAGCTCGTCAAAAAACTGATGTACGCCTGTTCCTGATTTTTCGCGCTGAGGATGATTCCTATTGAGTGCAGGCTGAAATCACTGATCGCCAGATCCGAGATAGGAGTTCGGCAAAGAAAAGCATCCGTTTCGGTGGCGCGGGATTGAGCAAGGAGCAACTCTAGCAAGACATTCGTGTCGACAAGAAATTTCACGAGTGATTTTCCCTGCTTCGCAGTTGCAGAGCATCATGGGCCATATCAACACCTGAGGCGTATTCCTTGCGGAGCGATTTGGCCGCGCCGGCCCAGCTAATTTTGAGGAACTGGTTTTGGCTCTGCTGGTGGCGATACGAAGCCGCCAGGCGTTCAGCAAATTGCGCGACTTCTTCGACCTTTGCTGCTGGCAGGCCTTTTAATGCTTCTTCCAATCGTGGAGCCATAACATTGCCTCGGCAACATTATAGTCATTTTCTCGGCCAATCGCTCTTTATGAATTTTCCGTCGACATTGATTTTCTCCCCATCGATTTCGATAAACCCGCCTTGGCGGAGGTCGACGACCATATCCCAGTGGACAGCGGATTCGTTGGTGTTGCCGGTTTCGGGGTAGCCTTTGCCGAGGGCGAAGTGGACGGTACCGCCGATTTTTTCGTCAAAAAGAGTATTGCGGGTGTATTGCTGGATGTCGAAATTGGTGCCGATAGCACATTCGCCGAGGAAGCGCGAGCCGGCGTCGGTGTCGAGGGTGGTGAGCAGGAAATCTTCGCCCTTGCTGGCGGAGGCAGCGACGACTTTGCCATCTTTGAAAGTGAGTTTGACGTCGGTGACTTCTCGGCCGTGGTGGACGGCCGGGAATGAGAAATTGATTTGGCCGTTCACGCTGGTGATTTCCGGGCCGGTGAAGACTTCGCCGTCGGGAAAGTTGGCTTTGCCGTCGCAGTTGATCCAGGTTTTATTTTGCACTGACATGCGGACATCGGTGCCATTGGCAGCGACGACGTGGTAATCGGATTTGCCGTTGAGGAAATCAACCAAGCGATGTTGGCTTTCGGAGAGCTTTTTCCATTCAGCTACCGGGTTATCCGCCTGGAGCTTGCAGGCGCGGAAAAGGAAATCTTCGTATTGATGCAGCGACATCTCGGCGCCCTGGGCGAAAGCGTCGGTGGGATATTGGGTGTAGACCCAGTTGAGCTCCTTTTTGGCTGCACGGCCCAGGAGCGTTTCGAGGAAAGGCTTGCGGCCAATGGAAGCGGCAGCGAGACGTTTAGGATCAACGCTGCTGGTATGGCGGCAGTTTTCATCAGCACCAATGCCAATGTAGCGATCGATTTTTTCGATCTCGAACATCCCGATGGGATCGACGAATTTGAGTTGCTCGTCGCTGGCTTGTTCGAAAAAGATATCCTGAATGTGCTCGGAGCCGAACTGCTGATAGCCAAAACGAACCAGGGGATGCGCACCAGCTTTGAGGATTTGGCGGACGATTTGTTCAACCAGCGGCGTGGCTAATGTCGGAGCGCTCACACGAACCAGATGATCTTTTTTTGTGTCGACGCTGTAGTTAACTAAAACGTCGGCGAATTTGGTTAAGAGCGAATCGGGCATGAAACGAATTTAACCACAGACGCACGAAGAGCACAGACGTGCGCGCAATTCACTGCACGCAGTGACGAAAGAATTGTTTAAGAATTTGAACCGCAAAGGCGCGAAGGTCGCAAAGAAAAACAAAGAAAATTAAATAACAATTCTCTTTGAATTTCTTTGCGCACTTCGTGCCTTTGCGGTTAGTTTCTTGCGATTGGAGGCCGAGCAGCCTGCTGTGTCTCCGTGGTTGCATCCGTATTTAAGCCCAACTCGGCACGGCAATGTCGGTCATCAGGAGCAGGCCGGGAGCAGATTTCAGCAGACGCGGGGCCGCGTTAACCAAGGCGGCGACAGTAGCGTGATCTCCTGCGGTGCCGTTTTGGACGCGGACATCCAGGAATGGATCGCCATAAATTTTCACGCTGTCATGCGGGTCCTGGGCGTCGAGATACATTTTCAGGTCCATGAGGACTTTTTGCGAGCTTCCAACTTTGCCTTCGACGATCTGGTGGATGCCGCAGCATTGGCCGGCTTTGACATGGAAGTGCGGGGTCTGAATATCGTAGGACGCAATCATGGGGTGGAAGATTTCGGAGGTCGCGGTGAATTCCCAGCCCATGCAGTGGCCGATGAGATGCAGCGATTCGAGGAAGCCGGCGTGGCCCGCTTTGCCCGCTTTGAAAAGGCGGCGCATTTCATCGGGGTCCATGCCGGAGCCAATTTTCTTTTGCAGGGGTTGGCGACGAGTGGTGGCGTTGACGACGCGCTCGGCGTAGATGCGCTCGACATTGCGCGAAACGCCAGTGAGACAGACAGGAAAGACGTCCATCACGAAGCCCGGATTCACGCCCGTACCGACGACGCGAGCGCCATGCTTTTTGCAGATAGCATCGAGCTCATCCGCCTGTTTGGGAGCGCGAAGTTTGGGGAATAATAATTCTTCGCAGGAGCTGGAGACGCACAGGCCCGCTTCGGCCATGGGCTTGATCTGCTCGATGGCGGAATCGGCTTTGGAACCCGCAGTGTGGAAGATCACATCGGGGCGATCCTTTTCGAGCAGCTCGTGGAACGAACCGTAGACTTTCGCGTCGGCTAATTTGGGGTTATTCGTGACATCTTTGAGCGACTTACCGACCTTGGCCGGATCGATATCGACGCCGCCGACAACCTTCGCCCAGCCTTTTTCAGCTGCGAGATTGATGCAGGAAATACCGATGGGACCGAGGCCGAACTGAGCAACTTTAAGGGTTTTATTCATAGGGGGAGGGATGGTACAGAAGGAGGTGGGGGGATTTCAACAAAATAAATGCAGAATGATGATTACGGGATGCAGAATGAAATACAGTGGTCGGTTTTCATTCTGCATCCTGCAATCATCATTCTGCAGTGTTTTTCACGAATGTTTCCGCGGGTCCGTTGCCGCAATGATTTCGCTAACTCCTGATTGGTTGAAGCCTTTGAAACCGTCATTGCGCTCAAGGTTTTCCAGGTGCGAGCCGATCGCGCCCTGGGCGCGGAATTGATCTGCCTGGGTTTGGGAGATCAATCCCGATTGGAGTAACCGGCTGATGCGGCTTTCGCTGACTTGCCAGCGTTCGCCCTCAGTGAAAGCTTGCGTGAGATAAGGGAAATTCGTGAAGGGCTTCATGGTTTTGACGCCCTCATCTTTTTCCAATTGGTCGCGCAGCGAATTGAAATCGAACATCGCTTCGAGGTGGTGCATGCCAGCCTGGAGGAACGAATCGCCATGCAGCGCGCACCAGAGACCGACGGTGCCGAACTTAGGCAGCTCGCCGAGCGGCTCGTGAGCAAAATCGTTGAAAAGCTCTTCGGGAGTCAGATCGACGTCGTTAAAAGTGATGATATTAGTAGCAGGCTGCTCAACGATCTGAGCACCCCAACCCGCTTGCAAACCAGCGTGATAGCGCTCGCGGAGCTCAAAGCCGAGCTTTTCCCACATGGCGATCAGGTGCGTGAAATTTTTGCGCGAAGAGCGATAGGTGTGGTGATCATGATTAGCCCAGCCAATACCCATCCGCTGCTGGCGGGCAAATTGCACACGCGCGGCATGATTGCGAATCATCCAATAATCCCGCTCGGCAGCAAAGAAAATATCGCAGGTGTAATCGCGACCCAGATCAGCAATCGCAGCATCGATCAATTGATGAGCCAGCGCAAAACCGTCCTGATCATTCTCAAACTGCCGTCGACGCAGGCGAAGCGATTCGTAATGTTTCAGAGCAGCGGGAGCGAGATTCCAATTCTTAGCCGAAAACGCGCGGCTGCCATGACGTTCGACAACGATCAGGTCAGTACCGTTTTCAGAAAAAACAGGAGCAGTGCGAACCGGTGAAAGCGGAGAGCCAGTGATTTTCGTATCGAGTCGCCAAGTAGCGAGAAAGTCGGCGGCGTGCTCGACCTTGATGGCAAGGCGGGTGGACTTTTCGGGTTGTAACGCGACGGCGGGAAAAATGCCGTGCGGCTGAACGTACACCTCCGGCAAATCGCTCTGGGAACGGATAAAGCCAGCCTGCTCGAGGCGAGTGCGAAGCTTGTCGTCCGCAGGCAGCGCAGCGTAATCGATTAAATCCAACGCCCGAACGCCCGCTTCTTTGAGCAATCGATCACGAAAATTGTGAAAAAACGCGTTTTTCGCCGCAAATTGATCGACAATCTCCGCCACCAATCGCCCTGCTTCAGGCTGCGGCTTCCATTGGAATTGCTCAAGTGCATCATCAAGTGCTACCGTGGACATCTACGCTCCTTATTTAGACTCTTAAAATATCATAGGAAAAGTTTTCGCAAAACCAAAATGAAATTTTGTGCGGATAAATGTACGGCAGTGGCACTAAAGTGCCACCGCCGGTTTAGAGCTATTTCGCAGCGCGCTTGGGTCTGCCCTTGGTTTTGGGCTGCCAGATTTTGGGTTTTTCTTCTTCCTCGGGTTGCCAGGCATTGCCGGATTTGATGACGGGCATGCCTTTCATTTCGTTGACCTTGTCACGTAATTGAGCGGCACGTTCGAATTCGAGGTTTCTAGCGGCCTCGAGCATTTCTTCCTCGAGCAGTTTAATGATTTCGGTCTGATCCATGCCATGGTCGTTGGTGCGGATAGCTTGCTCGACAGTTTTGCGCGCCTTTACCTCAGCTTCGATGCCGCAGCGGATCGCTTTCTGAATGGTCTTGGGGGTGATGCCATGCTCGACGTTGTATTTCAATTGGATATCGCGCCGGCGGAGGCTCTCATCCATCGCTTGTTTCATCGCTGGCGTAATTTCATCCGCATAGAGCAGCACTCGGCCGTTGACGTTACGAGCGGCGCGACCGATGGTTTGGATCAATGAGGTTTCAGAACGCAGGAAGCCGGTCTTGTCAGCGTCGAGAATGGCCACCAAGGAAACTTCCGGCAAATCTAACCCTTCACGGAGAAGATTCACGCCAATGAGTACATCAAATTGCCCTTCGCGCAATTCGCGCAGGATTTCGACACGCTCGATGGTGTGCACTTCGCTATGCAGATAACGGCCACGAATCCCTGCTTCCTGAATATACGTGGACAAATCCTCGGCGAGGCGTTTGGTAAGGGTGGTGACGAGCACGCGTTCGCCGACTTCGGCGCGCTTGCGGATTTCGGAAAGCAGATGCGGAATCTGGCCCTGGGCGGGGTGCACGTCGATCTCCGGATCGACCAGGCCGGTGGGGCGAATGACTTGCTCGACGACTTCGCCACCAGTTTTTTCCAGCTCATATTTGCTGGGCGTGGCGCTGACGAACATGACCTGCTTCCACACCGCTTCGAATTCATCGAATTTCAGCGGACGGTTATCGAGCGCGCTGGGCAGTCGGAAGCCATGCTCGACAAGCACTTCCTTGCGCATACGGTCGCCGTTGTACATCGCTTTGATCTGCGGGATGGTCACATGCGATTCATCCAGAATAAGCAGGAAATCTTCGGGAAAATAATCGATCAGAGTCGAGGGCTTTTCGCCGGGCTTTCGGCCATCGAGGTGCCGCGAATAATTTTCGATCCCCGAGCAGAACCCGACTTCCTGGATCATCTCCATGTCGTATTTCGTGCGCGCCAGAAGCCGCTGGGCTTCGAGCAATTTTCCCTGATGGCGTAGGTGCATGACTTGCTCATCCAATTCTGCTTTGATGGATGCGACGGCGGATTCGATATGCTCGGCCGGCATGACATAGTGAACCGCTGGGTAGATGAAAATCTGATCTTCGCTTTTGAGCAGCTCGCCGGTGAGGGGATGAACAGCATCAATGTTGGTGATCTCGTCGCCGAAGAATTCGATGCGATAAGCGAATTCTTCGTAAGAAGGGTGGATTTCCACCACGTCGCCGCGCACGCGGAAGGTGGAGCGTTTAAAATCGATGTCGTTGCGGGAATATTGCAGATCGATAAAACGCTTGAGCAATTCATCACGGTCCACCGCCTCGCCCTTGCGAATTGGCACGACGCTCTTTTTATAATTCACCGGGCTGCCCAAACCGAAAATGCAGGAAACCGAGGCGACCAGCAGCACATCATTTCGGCTCACCAGATTGCTCGTAGCCGCCAGGCGCAGACGGTCGAGGTCATCATTTCGGCTCGCGTCTTTTTCAATATAGATGTCGCGCTGGGGAATATACGCTTCGGGTTGATAGTAATCGTAATAACTGACGAAATAGCCGACCGCATTGTTGGGGAACAGCCCTTTGAACTCCTCGTAAAGCTGGGCAGCGAGGGTTTTGTTGTGGCTAATGACCAAGGTCGGCTTCTGAACCTTCTGAATCACATGGGCCATGGTAAACGTCTTGCCGCTGCCCGTGACACCCATGAGAGTTTGGAAACGCTCGCCGTTGAAAATGCCAGCGGAGAGGCGGTCGATCGCCTGCGGCTGATCGCCTTGGGGTTGGAATTCGGAAACAACTTCGAATTGCGGCATTCATTACTCCAATAGCAGCAAGATATTTCTTACAGAATTCCGCGATCAGCCATCGCGGCAATTATTTTACGCTCGTCGTCGTCGCGGCGGCGGGAAATTTCAGATAAGGCTCCAATTCCTGCAAGGTATTGAATCCCACACCTGGCACTTTCAGCAGATCCGTCGGAGCTTTAAATGCAGCACCCATTCGCTTCTCACGAACATATCTTTCGCGATATGTCACAATTTCCCCAGCAACTTTTGGCCCGATCGCGGGCAGCGCAGCGAGCTCGGCAGCATTTGCAATATTGGGATCGAGGCGATCATCTAATTCCGCAGCATGAATTCCGGGCCCGGTTTGCGGATAGTCAATAACCGTAGGATTGCGATATGCCTGATACCCCCAATTGATCAGTAGCAGGCCAGAACGATCAGCAACGCCCGACGTTGCCGTTTGGAAAAAAGCGACCATTTTTCACTCTGGCTATCCATCAGTATTCCATTGATAACAGCTCTTCGAGGTGATGGGCTTTTCCCTTTGTTCTTTATCGCCTTTGCCAGCTGTGAGCCTGTCGAACGGTCCCTTGTCCCTAACTTCATCACCTTGCCGCCCATCTCGCCAGGCGCTACGATGGCCAGACTTTAAAATGAGCCAAGGCCCGCACATTCTCTCCAATCTCCCCAAGATGGCGAGCGGCACCGTACGCCAATCCACGCCATACGAACCCGTCTGCGCGATTTTCCGCCGGTATCTTCATGGCGAAAAGCTCAAATTCACACCCGAACGCGCGATGATCCTGGATGCCGCCCTTCGCAAAACGGAATTGTTCGAAGCCGAGCAATTGGTGGATGATTTGAAAAAGCTCGGCAACCGCGTGAGCCGGGCGACAGTCTACCGCACGCTCTCGCATCTGCAGGATGCCGGGATTTTGAAGCAAGTGTTTTTCGATAATCAGCGCTCGTATTACGAAGTAATCGCGGGGAAAAGCGCCAACGATTATCTGATCTGCGTAGCCACCGGGCGAGTGATTGAATTTCAGAGCGAAAAACTACGAAAGTTACGCGACGAAATAGCCAAAGAGCATGGCTTCGAAGCGATCAGCCATCAATTTCATATTTATGGATTGAGTCCCGAGGGCAAAAAACTGCGCGGGGATAATGGCTAACGATCTTCTAAAGTATTCAGTCATCCAATTCCTGCCGCTTTATATTTCGCCTCGCGCTCCGTATCATGATCCACCTTCTATGAACGCCCCAAATCTGTGGCAAAGTTTCCAGGATTACCTCCCCTTCTGGCTGGGCGGAGCCATCGTCATCTTTGGCCTCTTGGTCTACGGTTTTTTCGATCTGCTCAAGTTCAATCTCGGGCGCGTCTGGGCGATATCCAGCGTCTGTTTCGCTGAATCCATCCGCCGCCGCGTGCTGTTAATCACACCATTAGCCATTCTTGGAATCTTCCTCGTTTCGCAGCTCGAACATCCGATCGACGAAGCCGACGCGATTCGCCAGACCATCAAAGTCGCCATGTTCGCCACCGGCCTGATTGTCTGCGTGGTGATGATCATTCTCGCCTCGACGAATCTGCCCAAAGAAATCGATAGCCGTGTGATTTATACCATCGTGACGAAGCCCACCACGCGCCTCGAAATTGTGCTCGGAAAAATCGTCGGCTTTGCCCGCGTCAGCGCCACCATCCTGATCATCATGGGCATCTTCACCTGGGGCTATCTGGAGCTGCGGCAATGGTCTCTACTGCGGCAGGTCTCCGCCCGCCTGAATGATCCGGATGTCTCCGCCGCCCATCGTGGCACGATGCAGCATTATCTGGAAAAAGGCCTGCTCTCTTCCAAGCGCTATGCCGAACCCGTAGAAATGCAGGTCTACTCGACCCTACCCACCGATGAAGGCCACGTGCGCTGGGTCTTTGGAAACTACGATCAGAGCATTTTGATCCCCTTTACGATCACCCCGGGCCAAATCGCCGAAGCTGAAAAAAGGGGCGGCGCGATCCTAGCGCAGCTTCATGTCCACCAACGCCGCTTAACCGCTGAAGAACGCCAGCAAACTCCCGATCCGTTGGCATCTTTGAACGCCGCCACCGTCGACGACGGCGCCGGCCCGGTGAATCCCGCCTGGAAACCCAAACCCATCGATGCCCCCCCCGCTCGCGTTGATTTTGCTATCGTCAGCGAGGGCGAAAACGCACTGATCAATTCCAATCAATTAGGCAATGGCTCAGCCGTGCTGGTTAATCAACCCGACGGCCATCCCATGCAAGTCTCAATTTCCCCACAGCAATTCCAGAACTTGGCTAAGATCCCTGACGGCCGTTTCTACGTGCAGATTACTCCCGCCACCGTCGCCAGTCAGTACGCGATCGAAATGCCCACCAGTGCAGCCGATTCGCCGGTGGTACTGGCCGTGCCCGAGGCCAGCGGCAAGCCGCAATTTATCCCCACCTCCGCTACCGAATCCAATGCCTGGTCTCCAATCGAATTCCGTGCCCACAGCGGCAGCTTCGGCCAGCAGCTTAAAGGCGGCGCACCCGGCACCGTCCCCGCTGGCGTCTACACCTTCCACAATATTCCCCTCCATCCCGATGCCAACGGCAATGTGCAATTCGAACTCAACAGCGGCATCGAACGCAACGAAGACACCGAACGCCCTCTGGAAGATATCACCGATGTCAGCGTGCAGGCCCTCAACAGCGAATACCAACCCATCGGCAATCCCATAACCGTTCACCCCGAATCGCTCCGCACTGCTTATTTCGAGCTGCCCGCTGCCCAACTGAGCGACGGGAATTTCTCCCTGGCGATCCGCTCGCTCAGCGATGATGCCTGGCTCGGCCTCAAAATTGATTCCATCGCCGCTGTCGTATCTTCCAGCACCTTCACCGTGAACCTGATTAAGAGCCTCCTGATCCTCTGGATGATGAGCATCCTGGTCGTATCCGTCTGCATCTTCTGCTCCACGTTCCTCTCCTGGCCCATTGCGATTGTGCTGAGCGTCGTGCTCTTGCTAGGCCATTGGGGCGTGCTGCAACTCGGCGATGCGACCAACAGCGGCATCGGCAACCAGGTCGCCACCGATCTCGGCTTCTCCAATCCCGCCCAGGCCAAGGTGGTTTCCACAACCGTCGAAGGCCTGACCAAAATGCTCAATACCGTCTCCACGGTGCTGCCAGATATCTCCAAATTCGAAGCCTCTGACAATCTCGAGCGCGGCGTCTCCATGTCCGGCGAGCAACTGCTCGAAGCCCTCATTGTCCTCGTAGGCTTCGGCGTCCCGCTGGTCACCCTGGCGTACGTGTTCCTCCGCAACAAAGAAGTCGCGCCGTAAATAAATCCGAAATCCGAAACGAATTCTAAATTCAAATAGACAAATAATCCAAAACAAAAAATGGCGGCTTGTTTCGAATTTAGAACTTAGGATTTCGTGCTTGTTTCGGATTTCGGATTTCGAGTTTCGGATTTTCTATGCCCGGTCGTATCCAACAGCTTTCGCAGACTCTCATCAACAAAATCGCCGCCGGCGAAGTCATCGAACGCCCCGCCTCCGTCGTAAAAGAATTAGTCGAAAACTCCCTCGATGCTGACTCCACGCGCATCGAAATCGAAATCGAAGACGGCGGCCTATCACTGATCCGCATCATCGACGACGGCTCCGGCATTCCCCCCACCGATCTGCCCTTAGCTTTCGCCCCCCACGCCACCAGCAAATTAAAATCCGATGAAGACCTCTTCGCCATCGGCACCATGGGCTTCCGCGGCGAAGCCCTCGCCTCCATCGGCTCGGTCTCCCACGCCCGCATCCTCTCCCGCACTCCCGAGAGCGATGCTGCCTACGAAATTTTCGATAAAGGCGGCGCGATCTCCGACCCCCAAGCCGCCGCCGGAAACATCGGTACCACCATCGAAGTGCGAAATCTCTTTTTCAACACACCCGGCCGACGAAAATTTCTCAAAGGTCCCAGCACTGAATTCTCTCACATCTCCGAAATGGCCATGCGCATCGCCATCGCGCATCCGGAAATTTCCTTCAAGCTCTCTCACAATAACCGCAGCGCGCTCGATCTTCCCGCATGTAGCGAGCAAGAACGCTGGCTCGCTGCCTGGCCCTCCGAATTCACCGAGCAACGCCTGGATATCCAAGCCCGCGACGCCGAACTTCTCCTTCGCGGCATCATCGGTCTTCCCGAAATGGCTCGCCCTACCGCCAAGTGGCAATACTTTTTCCTCAACGGCCGCTCCATCCGCGATCGGGTATTGCAACACGCCCTGCGCGAAGCTTACCGTGGCCTGACCGAGCCCGGCCGCCAACCCGCCGCAATTTTGCTTATCGATATGCCTGCCGCCGATGTTGATGTGAATGTCCATCCCACCAAGGCCGAAGTCCGCTTCAAAGACTCCGGCCGCATGCACAGCCTGATTCTCTCCGCCCTCCGCGAAAAACTCCTTGGCGCCGACCTAACCCCCCGCGCCGTCCCACATAGCACGACGCCCCTCACCGAAGAACGCCGCCACCTCCAGGAACAACTCGCCGCCTTCTTCAAACAACCTCCCGCCTCAACCGGCGGTGGCACTTCAGGCTCCGGTGAGCCCAGTCGAACCGTGCCACTGCAAAATAGTTTTCCCTCGTTAACGCCTTCTACTCCCGCGCCCGGTAATCCGGGAGAGGGTTGGGGTGAAGGCATTCTTACCCCGCCGTTGAATTCGCCAAACCACGCCCTGCAACCTCCTCATCAAATCCATCGCACCAGCAGTGATCCCTCAGATCTCGCAAGCCAAGCCTCCACCTCTTCACTCCCCGCTTCGCCGTCTCGCCCTATCGCCTTTTCCCCTTCTTCCATTCCCGCCATCCAACTCCACAACAGCTACCTCGTCGCCGAATCCGACGACGGCCTGATCATCATCGACCAGCACGCCCTGCACGAACGCATCATGTTCGAAGAACTCAGCGCCCGCTTATCCCGCGGCCCCCTCGAATCGCAGCGCATGCTCCTCCCCATCACCCTCCCCGCTTCCGCCCGCCAGATCGATCTGCTCGATCAAATCAAACCCCTGCTCATCCGCCTCGGCATCGAGCTCGAACAGATCGGCCCATCCGCTATCGCCATTCACGCCTTCCCCTCTTTCCTCTCCAAGCTCGACCCTGCTGCATTCGTAACCGAGCTGCTCGAACGCGGCGAAGCTGAACTCCTCGACCTCACCCAGGAAGAAATGCTCCACGAGGTCCTGGACATGATGGCCTGCAAAGCCGCCGTAAAAGCCGGCGATCCCCTCACCCCCGCCGAAATTGAAGCGCTGCTCGCCAAGCGCAATCTCATCGACCGCTCCAGCAACTGCCCGCATGGCCGCCCCACCACCCTGCGGCTTTCGCTCCGGGATCTCGAAAAACAATTCAAACGCACAGGTTTTTGAAAATGCTTCGCAACTTTTTTTCACCCTTTATCGCTACTGTATTACTCGGCGCTGCCACGCTCTTGGCCGCCGAAACGAAACCGGATTTTTCCAACGTCCCCGGTACCGTCATCGATCACAGCCCCGCGTCATCGCGCGCCTACATCGGTTCCCCCAGCATCGCCATCCTCCCCGATGGCAACTATGTCGCTTCCCACGATCTCTTCGGCCCCGGCACCCCTAACAACCAAACCCTTATCTTCCTGTCCACCGATCACGGCCAAACCTGGCATCGCCAAACCAGAATCACCCGCCAATTCTGGTCCACGCTTTTCGTCCATCACAACACGCTCTTCATCCTCGGCGTCGACAAAGGCATGGGCCACATCGTTATTCGCAAATCCCTCGATGATGGCAAATCCTGGACAACCCCGCGCGATTCTTCCACGGGACTGCTTTTCAAAAACGCCAAATATCACTGTGCCCCCGTCCCCGTTCTCATTTCCGATGGCCGAATCTGTCGCGGCTTCGAAGAAGGCGAGCATCCTAAAACCATGCCCGATTTCCCCGCCTTCCTCATCTCCGCCCCCGAAGATTCCGACCTGCTCAACGCCGCCAATTGGAACCGCACCGATTCCGCAATCCCCAATAAGAATTGGCTCGACAACCATTTCGATGGCTGGGAAGAAGGCAACGCCGTCGCCACACTGGATGGCCCCATCGTCGATATCCTTCGCGTCAATATCCCCACCGGCGGCGAAACCGCAGCCATCGTTCGTTTCGACGACCATTACAAAAAGCCGGCCTTCAATCCCCAATCCGACTTTATCCACCTGCCCGGCGGCGATGTCCGCTTCACCATCCGCTTCGATCCGCAATCGCACCTCTACTGGTCTCTCAGCAACTATCTTCCACCCTCGCAAGTCCATGGTGATCCCGGCAGTACGCGAAATACCCTCGCCCTGATCAGTTCTCCCGACTTACGCCATTGGACCGTGAAATGCGTCCTGCTCCATCACCCGGACCATCTCCACCATGCTTTCCAATATCTCGATTGGCAATTCGATGGCCCAGACCTCATCGCCGTCTCCCGCACCGCCTACGACGACGGCCAAGGCGGCGCTCACACCTTCCACGACGCCAATTTCCTAACCTTCCACCGCTTCAAGAATTTCCGGAAACTGTCGACAGCGGATTCTGTCCCAACGGACAATGGCAAATAGTAAAGACCTTGCGACCAACTCCAGTAATTTTGATCAATGTGCAAATTTACTGCGGCTTTTTTAGAATGGCAATGATCGTGTCATAATGAGGGTATGCATAGATCGCGCCGTTTTGATAATCCCAGTCTCGCTTTGCCGCTGCAATCTGAAGCAAAGATTGCCCTTTAATTTTCATCGTTGAGTCTGCGCCGTGTCGCAAAAGATATTGCACTACATCATCGTTGCCCTGGTCGACAGCACGGCCCAATGCAGTGCGACCCTCATTGTACAAGATATTAATTTTAGCGCCATGCTCAATTAACGCTATCACTGCCGGAGTATCTCCTTCATATGCGCTATCGATTAGCGCTGTCGAGCCGTCAATAGCTCGTTCGTTGGGATCAACCCCATGCCTCATCAGCACATTCATATGACCGGCCGATGTCCCACTATCACCTACCGCCCAAAGGAGATAATGCTCTCCCTGCAGTGCGCCTGCCCGGATAAGGGGCTCGTCCGATTCAATACTCTGCGGATCCCCCGACATGAGCGAGGCTTGCAGCGCAGTCCAACCCCCCGTGGCCACGACTCGCGCATTTGCCCCGTTATCAAGAAGCAAGCGTACCATTCGCGGATGCGCGTGCCCTGCAGCATACATGAGAGCCGTCCCGCCATCATTGTCACGGGCATTTACATTCGCCCCTGCTTCGATGAGCGCCTTAGCCAACGGAATATTTCCATTCGCGGCAGCACTCATTAGCGAGGAATCCCCACGCGGCGATCGTGCGAACTTCCTAAAAGGGATAACCGCGAGTGCGCACACCAAAACAAAAACTGCAATCGCAATTTTGATCCATCGCTTGGACATATGAAAGCGATATCCATTGTAGCACAATGGCACATAACGGCTTGATATTCAGTGAGTCCTTAGTTTTCTGCGAATTATTCAAACCGGCCAGGCTGCCTGCGAGCACCATGGAAAACGTTCAAAATGTAGACGGTCTCGGAAGACTGCTCGACCCGATAATAGATGATGAATGGGCGCGCGACCATCGCATGAATCGGCGAGCCCCGTTTTCGGCTCTTGCCGACACGCTTGAAACGCGCTGGCAGGAACGCCAGCGAATCGATGGCGCCAAGGACTACCTCCGATACTGCCGCCGCATTTTGTGGAGATTGTTGCCGGATATAGGCGGCGATCTTCTCTAAATCTGCCAACGCTTCCCGCGTTATGATGATTCGATGCCCCTGGGGCATCACGCTTTACTTTTCGAGGAACTTGCCCCGGACTTGCTCGCGCACGTCTTTCCAGTTGTGTATTTCACCTCGATCAATTTGATCTTCCGCGCGGTCAATTGAATTGAGGGTTCTTTCGTCCAGCCCAATGGCTTCCAGGTCATTCAGCGCCAGCAATGCCGCCTGCACGACGTCGTCGGCAGAGCCGTATTGACCTGTCTTGAGTTTTTGCTCAAGAAGTTTTTGCGTTTCAGGACTGAGAGAAATAGTCATGACGACGCACTCCTTGGAATTAGGATAGCATACAACAGGCAGAAAACACTAGCCAAATCCCATATCAGAGCGGAGCTGGCATTTCGAACCAATCGGTCCCATCCCAACTACCGGAATTCAGGTTACGCCTCCACCACTTCCGCTGTCTTCCTCCCCGCCTTCTTGCGGTCATGTTCTTTGAGTAAAGCCTTGCGCAGCCGAATCGCGCTCGGCGTCACCTCCACCAGCTCATCGTCCTCAATATATTCCAGCGCCTGCTCCAGCGTCGCTTTGCGGATCGGCTTTAGAATAATGTTCTCATCGCTGGCCGTCGTTCGCACATTCGAGAGCTTCTTCAGCTTGGTGCTATTCACGACGATATCACTATCCCGGCAATGCTCGCCCACAACTTGGCCTTCATAAACCGGGTCATTGTGATCCACGAACATCACGCCACGCTCTTGCAGCATGTTCAGTGCGTAATTGTTAGCGAATCCCGCTTCGTTCTGGATCATCACGCCATTAGTGCGGGTCGGCACCTCGCCGCGCTGCGTGGCGTATTCGTGGAAGTTGTGATGCATCACGGCCTGCCCGCCAGTGGCATTCAGCAATCGCGTGCGCAGCCCAATCAACCCGCGCGCAGGAATGGTGAATTCCAGATGCACCTGCCCGTTGCGATTGTCCATCTTAACCATCTCACCGCGGCGATTGCCCACAAGTTCCATCACTCCGCCGAGAACTTTTTCGGGAACATCCACAACCAGATATTCGATCGGTTCTTGAACCTGACCATTTTCATCCCGCTTCATGATTACCGTCGGCTTACCAATCGAAAGCTCATACCCCTCTCGCCGCATGTTCTCGATCAACACCCCCAAATGCAGCAAACCGCGGCCAGAAACTTTAAACGCGCCCTTATCCGTGGATTCCTCAACCTTCAGCGCCACATTTGATTCCAGCTCTTTATCCAGCCGCTCACGAATATTTCGCGTGGTAACGTATTTCCCCTCTTTCCCCGCAAACGGCGAATCATTCACCGTGAACATCATTGTCAGCGTGGGCGGCTCCACTTCCTGCGCCGCCAGCGCCTGCGGATTGGCAGGATCCGCAATCGTGTCGCCAATATCCACCGTCTCCAACCCCACCAGGGCGACAATATCCCCCGCCGACGCGGACTCGATATCTTTCCGCCCAAGCCCGTCAAACGATTGCACCTGCTGCACACGCCCCTTCACAATGGTCCCGTCGCGTTTGCACGAAGCAATCGGCTGCCCTGACTTAATCACCCCATTGTAAATTCGCCCCACCCCAATTCGTCCGACATAATCGTTGTACTGAATCGTCGTGATTTGCAATTGCAGCGGCTTTTCCGGATCGCCATGCGGCGCCGGCACATGTTTCATCACCGCTTCAAACACCGGCTGAATATCCGTGCCTTTTTCTTCCATCGACCACGACGCCGTCCCGGCCCGCCCCGAAGCGTACAGGACCGGAAAATTCAGCGCTTCATCATCCGCTCCAAGCTCGACAAACAGATCAAATACCTCATTCAGCACCGCATCCGCCCGCGCATCCGGCCGATCGATCTTATTAATGATCACAATCGGCCTCAGCTCATGCTGGAATGCTTTTTTCAGCACAAACCGCGTCTGCGGCATCGGCCCTTCGGCTGCATCCACGAGCAGAAAACACCCATCCGCCATCCCCAGCACGCGCTCCACTTCCCCGCCAAAATCCGCGTGCCCCGGCGTATCGATCAGGTTGATCTTAATATCCTCCCCCGCCGGCGATTTGTAATTAATCGCGCAATTCTTAGCCAGAATGGTAATTCCGCGCTCCCGCTCGAGCGGATTGGAGTCCAAAATGGTGTCCTGCTGCACCTGGCTCTGCCGGAAATTACCCGACTGGCGCAGCAAAGCATCCACAAGAGTGGTCTTACCATGGTCAACGTGAGCGATAATCGCCACGTTACGAATGTCGTTGCGAAGGGAATTCATTGTGTTAATTATAGTACGCCGCAGATGCGGGGGTGGGATGATAGGGCCCAAAGACTCTTTATACAAATAAAAAAGCCCACGGACCACAATCCGTGGGCATTCGTTTAGCCCCAGCCCTTGGGCCGGGTTATCTTATCTTTTACGCCTTTACTACCGGTAATAGCGGGAATTGGTTCCCAAGAATCGGCTTGCTGGGCGTATCCATCCAGCTTTGTAGCAGCGTCGCATACACACTGCGGAAATCCGTGTTGTATTTCAGATCGCCCTGGTCCAGATCGGTCAGCGACGGATATCGCCCCGCCAAACCAGTTTGGAGATTTTTGCCGAATACTAACATCGGTGCTGCCGCGCCATGATCAGTGCCGCCAGATGCGTTCTGCTGCACACGCCTGCCGAACTCGCTGAAGGTCATCATCATCACGCGATCGTCATTCTTCTGTGATTTCAGGTCCGCCCAGAAGGCGCTGATTCCCTGGGATAACTGGGTCATCAGCGCATCATGCCGCCCGCGCTCGCCGACATGCGTATCGAACCCGCCCAGGCTCACATAATAAACCCGCGTCGGCAGATTCCCCGAAATCAACGACGCTACGGTACGCAGCGAATTGCCGAACTCGGTATTGGGATAGGTCGTGGTGGGATGATAATTCTTGGCCAAGCGAAGAATGTCATTCGAGCTGAGCTGTGCATCCATCGCCGTGCGATGCAGGAAATCCAATTCGCTGGCCGGCGTGATCTCGGGAACTACGTTCACCACTTTCTTATTCTGCAATTTCCCGCTCGCCGGCCCTTCAGTTGCGGCTGCTTCCTGTACGCGATTGAGCTTTTCGTAATCGCTTAAATCATGCCCGTTGTATCGATAGCTTTCCGGCTTCTCGAAGGAGAGCGGCATTACGCGTTCGCCCTGCATCGCCAGCGGAATTTGCCCGCCAATCGCCACGCCCACATGCGGATCGCACCCCGGGCATGTGTTATCAAAATATCGCCCCAGCCATCCGCTGGTTTCCACTTCCGTTTCCGGCTGACCCGATTCCCATATATCCGTCGCCCGGAAGTGCGAGCGATTCGGATTGGGATACCCCACCCCCTGCACCAGGCACATCTGCCCATTATCGTAAAGACTCTTCAATCCAGTCAGATTCGGATGCAGCCCCACATAATTATTCAGCTTCAGCGCCTCTTCCGGCTTGATGTGCAACTCGGGCCGAGCGCGATGATACGCATCATCCGCATAAGGCACCGCCATATTCAAGCCATCATTTCCTCCCGCCAATTGCACAATGATCAGAATTTTCCCGTCTTTCCCACTGGGCGCCTGCGTGCGCAGCGTATCCAGCGGATTGGCCATCGCCATCATCGTCTGATCCAGAAACGTCGGGATTGTCGGCGTAACCGCCAAAAGCGCCAAACCGCGTTGAAGAAAAAGTCGGCGTGTAGTGACGTTATCGTTCATCAGAACTCCAATGGTTAGTTGATAGTGGTTAGTTGTTAGTTGTCTTGGCTCACTCGTGGTTTCTTTATCGGAGCACAACGAACGGAATCATTTAGATAACGCAAATATGCGTTGAGTTTTGGGCCCAGTTCAGTAATGACAGGCTGCATCAGTTTTACTTGCGAAGAGGTTATAAGCTTTCGGCGATAAGCGCGGCGAAGAAAATGTTTGGTTTCGTAGAGCGAACCTCTTGCTGTCCGAACGAATTGTCGATTATCGCGATATGTGCCGCGCCCCGCGCCTTCTGCAATGTTCGCTCCGATACTATCCGCAGCTCGGGCTAATTGCTTACCGACCGTATCGCGTGCAAATCCATCCCATCCCCGAACCAATTCCCAGACCGCATCCGCCAATACCTCAGCCAGTTGATAAATTTGAAGTTTCTCAAAATTGGCCTTCGCCATAAACATTACCAACTCTCTTCAAACAACTATCAACTAACCACTACCAACTAACAAAGCTGATAATCCGGCATCGACACGATTAATTGTACTATCTTTTTGACACCTTGGACATTATCGCCGGAATCATTCATCACATCGATCAATACCTGCCGTTTATCATCGGTAACTTTCCGCCCGATCAGACAGGCAAGCCAATGATCGACAACTTTCTCCGGCGGGGCATCCGGTGCAGTAGGATCAAAATCCACTTCTGGCCCTCCGCCGCCAGCGCGGAGAAGTTCTCGCCCGCCTCCTTTGCCGCGCCTGAATTCCGGCAGCGATGACCCGCCAGCCAGATACACCGCCGTGTTGTAGCGCACAAATAGCGTGCTGGTGCTGATCCACATATTTCCGCCCGGCCAGCCTTTGACATTGGGCGGATAGAACGGCACCTGGCCCATCTGGTTCAGCGCCCCGCCAATGCCACGCAGCTTGGGGGTTTCGACATTGAGTTGCCGCGTAGTGCCGACAACCAATTGGATCGGACATTTAATTTGCACCCCGATGGTCGTGGGCTGATAGAACAATTTGCTGCTCAGCATCGTGCGGAGCATCGGGCGAAGCTCCCAGTCATTATCTTTCAAAACCTGCCCCAGCGCCACCGCCAGCTTGGGCTCAGGATTCGGCGTAACAAACCACGTCAGCAATTCGCTGGCAATAAAGGTCGGGCAACTCGGCTGCTTAAAAATAATCTCGATGATGTCATCGCCATTGAAATTCCCCGACTCGCCAAGGAAATATTTAACGCCATTATCGTGGAAGTAAGGACGGAAGACATAGTCATCCCCATCATGCTCCCACCCCGTAAACGCCCGCGCCCCCTGCTTCACATCGGTTTCGGTGTAATTCCCAATACCCAGCGTAAATAGCTCCATCACCTCACGCGCATAATTTTCATTCGGATGTTGCTTGCGGTTCTGCTGGTTGTTCAGATAGTCCAGCATCGCTGCATCCTTGCTGATCAGATGCACATATTGTTTGTAATTTCCCGCAGCAAATCGGCGATGCAATTCATTCTGCTGCCACATCGCCGTTGCCGAGCGTTCGTCTTTCGCACTGGTCGTAAAATGCCCGTGCCAGAAAAGCACCAGCTTTTCCTGCATCGGATAAGGCCCATACGCCATCCGCTTCATCCACCACGCGACCGTATTCTGCAAGGCTTCCCCGGTAGCCCTTTGAAACTCCCGCCGAATTTCCTGCTTGGTCTCTTCATTTTTTCCCAGCATCTTGCGATAGAGCGCTTTATATCCGCCTTTGTATTCCGCAACGGCTGAAAGGTCCGGCACATCCTCCTGGCTCTGCTCATTCGCCGGCGCATCCGGAAAATCCATCAGCCAGTCCACCGCCCCCGCTGGCCCGAGCTTCAGAACTTTCTGAATCTCCTCGTCGGTCCCCCCAAACCCCGCTCGATTCAATAAATGGGCGGCTTTGGTCCAATCAAATGGATCAGCAGCAGTCGGAACATAGGGCGCAAGCAATGGATGGGAAACATTCATGATTCGCAGCTCCGCAAATACAAATGGCTCTGCTGAGAATAACGATGCTCAAAGAGGCTTATTGTGAGAATCCAGAGTATTTTACGATATTCTCAGTCCTGAATCTGTAAAAAACTTCGATTTTTGCACAAGTTGTTTCAGGAGCTAGGTTTAGATGCTCGGATAGCCAGGGCATTATATTTGGCAACCAGATAATTGAATCGGACAATCGCCTCATTGCGCTGCTGCGCGAGTTGGATGATTTGTCCGCTGGCCTGCTTGATCAGACCATCGCGGGCAGCCAGGGCGGCAGACCATTTTGGGATGGCTGCTTTATATTCATCCCTTTCGGCGGCCAATAGTTTGTTTTGATTGGCCAGGCGATCCCGTTCCTGCGTGACGGTGGCCAATTGGGACTGCACCTTCTGAAGTTCGTCGTTGGCACGCATCAGCCGATTGCGGAAATCATCCAGATCGGCTTGCTGTCCGCGTATGGCCTGGGTTTGCTGCTGGATGGTTTGCTCATGTTGCTGATTGGTAGTTTGCAGCGCGATTATTTGAGTGTGTGAATCCCGATCTCGATTCCACTGAATCGCGCATAGTGCCACCAGCGCGCAGATGCCGAGCAGATTGAAAATATTCAAAACGCGATTCATTGCTTGCTCGCTTTCTGGTCGCTGATTTCAAATGCAACCTTGTCGATGCCCGCGGAACGAACCAGATCCAATACATGGATCACGTCGCCATGGTGGGCATCGCGGTCAGCGCTGATAAAGACGCGCAAGTTGGGATTGGCGTTGTGCATGGCCAAGAGCGCCGCAGTCATCTCATTGCTGCCCATCGGCCTGGTATCCAGATAAATCCCGCCTGCCTTGTCGACGGAGATATCCAGAAAATCCTTTTTGCTCTCTGCCGTTGCCGTCGTTGCCGTCGGCAGATTGACCTTGACGCTCTTGAGATTCACCATGCTCAAGCTCACCAGCATGAAAGCCGCCAGCAGAAAAAACATGATGTCGATCAGCGGAATGATCTCGATGCGAGCTTCGGCATCTTCTGTGGGCAATTTGGAATTTAATTTAACGGGCATGAATGCTCCTTCAATACGGAGCCTCACATGTACATGCGGGGCTTCATTGCTTGGTCAGTGCTCGTTCGCGCGAGAATTTTTCGAGGTCGTGTCCGTGATGTTTCGCGGATTCGGCTAATAATTCGGTGTGATTGATGGTTCGCTCTAGGCGCGATCGAAAGTGAGCGAGTTGGCGGTTGAAATAGTTGTACGGAATCAGGCAGAGGATCGCGATCCCCAAGCCGCACGCCGTCGCGATCAAGGCCTCGGCAATCCCGCCGCTGACTTTCGTCGGTGCAAGCTGCTCATCGCCAACAAAATGGAAGGAGCGCATGATGCCAGTGATAGTGCCCAGCAACCCCAGAAGCGGAGCCAGCGTAATCAATGTTCCCAGAATCCATTGCCGTTTTTCGCCATGTTCCAATTCATCCGCTGCCCGGATTTGCATCGCTCCCAGCAGCGAGCTATGGGCATGCACCAATCCCTCGTGCACGGTTGATAAATATGGATCAGTTGGCAGATCGCTCAGCGATAATCCCTTTGCAAACTCTCCATCGGAAATCGCTTCGTAGGTTTGCTCTAATTTTAAATGATCGCTGCGTCTTTTCAGACCCCACCACCAGAATGATCGCTCAAGAACTACCGTGGCAGCGCATAAAAACGCCAGCAGGATCGGCCACATGATCGGGCCGCCTTCAAAGAAATATTCGACGACAATATTCGATAAAACGCTTTGCATATTCACTTTCGTTGGAGTTGGAACTGGATAGAAACTTCGTAAGAACGCCGCTGGCCAGCCACGAAATGCCACGTATTGCGGACCGCTTCCAGGGCAGCCTGATTCAGTAGCGGATAGGGGCAAGGAGTAATTGCGCTCGCCTCGGCGACCGCGCCATTTTCATCGACACTGAAACGCACGACGACGGTGCCTTCCTGATCTTGGCGGATCGCTTCAAACGGATATTGCGGCGCCGGCTGCCTTCCTTCGCCTTGGCCAAGAATCAATCGCGTTGGTTGTCCCGCTGTTTTGGGAGCGGTCTGCGCAGGCGCAACGGCCGGGCGATTGATTGGTGTGGCGATGGCCTGATTGGCTGGCACAAATTTCACTGGACCGGCGATGGGAACCGCGAACGCAATCGAAGGGCTCGGCGCCGCCACTGCTGCCGGGGCCAGCGGAGCAGGAGTTTCCGGCGCTGCCGACGGCGATGGATTGCTCGGCGCAACCGGCGAATCCGACATCACCGGAGCGATTCGCTTGGTTAATTCCACATGCACAATTTGCGCTTGCACGGGTGGAGTAGGCGTAGCCTGCGGTGGCGGCGTGGGATAGGGAATGACCAAACCCAGAATCCCCACCGCCGCGCAGGAAACCCAAAGCACTGCGGTGCCGATGGAAAGCAATCCGACTTCATTTGGATGAAAACTTTTTCCCCTTCCAATGGAGCTGGGCCGTCCCCGGCCCAGGCTTTCGGGGCGAGGACGCCCCGGCTCTCCCAGCAGGGAGGCGGTATAAATATTCAAAACTTCTTCCCGCTTCTCCTCAGAAGGCATAACTCACCCCCGCCAGAAACGTCAGCCGCTGTCCATACTGCGGAGCCTCCACTCCCAGCCCGCTCCCATCGCGCAGCTGATAGGTTTCATCAAAAATATTGATCACATCGAAACGGAATTTGACCTGGCTCGAATTGGCCAGATGAAAGATGTGCTGGTAGCCCACATTCACCGGGTAATAGACCGGCTCCTTGTCCAGATTCGCAAACCCCGCCCGCAACCCGCTGCCGAAAAGAAAATCGACGTACACCATGTCATTGCGCGTCAGGTTGTAAGATGCCCCGGCACTGATGGTGTATTCCGATTCGTGATCCAGATGAACGTTGTGCGCAGAGATGTACGCCAGCTCATCCGGATCGAACTCGAACTGCTGCGTATCGATCCCGTGTGCATTGGTCAGCACCCAGGAGAAATTTCCGAACAGCGAAATCGGACCCTGACGATAGGTGCTGGAAATCTCCGCCCCTTCGACGGTACCCTCCTTGTAGTTATAAGGAGACAGGATCACCGCATCGCCGAATTGCCCCAGGTCCAGGAGCTGGTGCGCCTGTTTGTAAAAGCCATCCAGATTCACCGTCCAGGGCTTGGTGATCTGATGCGAAATCCCGATGTCATAATAATTCGACCGCTCGGCGCGCGGCGCACTATCGCCATAACTCGCCGGCGCATTGGTTGTGCCGGTAAATTTATTCAGCGTCGCCAGCGTCACATTCTGCACCGGAGGCGGCACAAAATAGCGCGAATAGCCGGCATGGGCCGTCGTCTTATCATCAATCTGCCAGACCAGATTCACGCGCGGCGAAAGCTGCCCTTCCGAATCAAAATTCGCATCAAACCGGTCATAACGCGCCCCGTAATTGAGCGTCACATCCGGAAAAACGTGATATTCATCCTGCACATAAATGCCATATGCCCACGCCTCATTCGCTGAATCATCTGTGATGTCATCCGGCACATTCGACCCCTGCGCTCCCGATGAAGTCACCGCGAAAACTTCCGTATCGGTATTGAGCACCTCGCTCGTGTAAGTCGCCTCCATCCCCACGCGGATCACGTGCTGCTCATTCAGATAATAAGCGCTATCAAACTGCGTCCCATTAGTGAGAAAGCTGTTGAAAACATTGCCCGAGACGCCCTGGAAAATCAGGTCATTCGTGTAATCCGGCATGAAATGGATTTGCCCGTAGCGATCGAAGACCGATACCTGATAGGAAAAATTTCCAATCGCTTCCTGGTAAGAGATTACGCCGTAATAATCCTGCTCATTCTGATGCTCGCTGACATCCGCCGAATCGGCCGATCCCGGATGGCTGGCGAGCGAAAACGCTGGCGGCAGGCCCGGCGTATCGGGAATCTGAAAATCCTGATACGACCCATTGAGCATGATGGTCAGCCGTTTGGTGTCACTGATGTGATAAGACAGATACGTGAAGACACGTTCCTGATTGGTTTCATCATGAATCGCGCGAAAGCTCGGCGTGGGATTTTCAATGCCAATCTCGTTGTGGTGATACGAGGTGGTCACGAAGTAATCGAGCTTTCCATCCACACCGCCATCGGAAATGGATGAATCAAATGTCTGTTCGCCGCCACCATAAGCAGAGATTTCTCCGCCCTTCAGACTCGCGCCAGTTTTGGTGGTGACATCGACGATGCCCGCTGTATGAAATCCGAATTGCGCTGGCAGCGTGCCATCAATCAGCGTAACGGTATTAATGACGCGCGTATCCAGTTCCTGGCCAAAGCCGTTCAGGCCTTCGGGCAGCAGCACGCCATTGATGCGATAGGTGAGATTTCCGTGCTCGCCGCGCACGTGCTCCTGGCCGTAGGAATCCTCCACAACCCCGGGCGCCCGCAGCAGCAACTGCTGGAAGCTTGCATCTTCTCCTCCGGGAGTATTCTGGATTTGCGACTGACCGATGGAATAGGTCACCGCCCCCAGGCTCGGCGCGATCTGATCGCGCGCTTCATCCAGATCGGCAGTCACCAGCACGCTACCGAGTTGTCCGGTGGCACTCGGCGCCGTGGTGGTCGGCAGCGCAGGCCCGAGCGGTGCGGCCGCGGTTGTGGGAGATGTCGCAGCATGAGCTGCCGGCGCCGGCGTGGTCGCCGCACTCGGATGCACGATCGGCGAAGGCTCAGCCGCCGCCGGCGCCGTGACCACTGGCGCTGTGGCCGCAGGCAATGTAGCCGCTGGCGGCGGAGCCCCCACCTGAGGCAACGACGGAGCCGCCGGCGGAACTTCCGGCGTATCCACTGCATTAACCTGACTTGCTAATATGGCAATACTTCCAAACACAATCACTCGCAAAAATATCTTCTTCCGGCGTCGCGCCGCTTTGCGCGGCGCACCATCAAATAGCTGCATGGATCACCACCACTTTTCCGCATGGTCTTTGAGCCTAAGAGGATTTCGACGCCCTTCGGGTATCACCCGGACCAGCGAGCGCAATTCAGACGGTCATGCTTCTATAGCCCCGCATATACATGCGAGGCTTCGAAGGCAGCGCCGCTAGGTGCATCCAAAACCGCTCTATCAATTTGGAATCACGGCATCGCTGCGCACGCGCTCTTCGAGCGCCAGCATCCCAAGCCGCAACAAGAAATGAGCGCTCAAGCCATCGGCGGGCCGCGCGCAACGTAGGTGGGATCGATATCCGCCGGCACATATGCCGGCGCTCGCGCGATAAAAACAAAATTCAGCGGCAGCAGCGTCGGGACAATTACCGGCATTACCGGAGAATGACTGATCCGCGCCTGGAATTGGCAAAACGCGCAGTGCCCGCAATCATCATCGTGTGGAAGATCCTGATGCCCCGGCGGCGGTGTGCTCATGCAGCTGAACGCCTCGTCCGGATCGCCGTCGCCGTAATCGCCGATGCGCACCCAGTGATGATCATGCCCAGGCAAGAGCACGCCCAGAAAAAAAATGTAGAACCCCACGAACAGAAAATGAAAAACACCGCGACGCACCGAGATGCCACTCTATCGCATATGCAACTCAATTGCAAGAAGAAAATGTGGGTTTCGAACCCCAAAAGTTGCCCCTCGTATTATTTAGCGGCGCGTCCGCAGGACCGCGTTGGCCAAGCGCCTTCTCCGCCACGCTGTATCTCAAACCTAGCGCTTCCCATCTTCAACGTGTGCCATTTTCAAAACACGCGCCAAACCAGCAACCCAATCGCCACAACCGCAAAAACGATCGCGCTGCCGATCATCATTCGCCATTGCTGCGTGGCACGTTTTTCCGCTTCCAGCGCCGCCGCAAGCCGCGTCGCTTCTCGCCTCATCGCCAGGGCATGTTTGTGCGCGCAATCGGCACAGAGATGATGTCCTTCATAAAGGACCATCTCGCGCAGGCCATAAGTCTGGTGGCATTCCGGGCAGGTTACCGAATCCGTGCCATGGCGCTTGTGCGAATCAGTTACGCCACATTCGTAGCACCAGTAATGCCCCTTCTTGTCTTTGAAGCGTTCCTCATGCGTAACAACTCTCCCGCAGACGCAGCAAACTTTTTCGCCTGCCGGCGCGGCTGCGGGTGTGGGCATGTCGGACAATTCATGAGCGTGCACCGTCTCTGCGGCAGATTTAGTCGTGGCGGAGTCCTGCATATGCGTGCTCCTTTCGCCAGATGTGAAAAAACTAGACGTGTACCAACCTACCTATTTTATCATTGAATTGCGGTGAAGCAATCTAAATGTGGGGAAAATGCTTAGCTAATTGATCGATCACTTCGATCAGGCTGCATAAAGATTTAGCAGCATGAATATTGCCCTCAAGACCCAGACGGCGCTTGGCAAGCCGTAAATCTATGCGGCTGTTCCACAGCCCGACGGCGATGGGAAGCTGCTCGTTCCAGGCGCGCAGGCGTTTGCATAGATATCGGCTAAAGCGCATAGCGCGGGGCGGAAGTGCTGAGATAGCCACGATTTGCGGCTTTTTCTCCTGCACTTTCTGCATCATCTCGCCCGCCAGCAGAGTAACATCAAGCGAATTGGAAGTGAAACCGCGAATTGAAAGACATTGAGCGAGCATGGCAGCCGTAAGACTGTCCGCATCCGAATGGGCGGGAAGGCAGAGGACCTGAATCTCTGGCCTGCCGGTCGTGGGGACAGGATAGAATTGGGTTTCCGGCGTTGCTATTTTTTCACTGTTAATGAGCGGGATGTTATCGATGACTTTTTTGAGCTCCGAGGGTTTTTGGTTTTCAGATTCTTCAGCTTTCTTTTTCAATTCTTCGCGCCGCTCGCCGAGGCGTTGGATGTGATTCGTAACCGCTGTGAGGATAAATTTTTGGCGCTCTTCGCTTAGCTGCCCCTGGCGGCGATCTTTTTCTGTAAGAACCAAAGCGGGGATCACCACATGGTCATACACATTTTCCAGGGGCATCTTTTCGAGATACTCCTCGAGCAATTTCAGCGACTCATTTTCATCCATCGCGAGCAGGCGCTGGTAATAGCGCATGTGCGGATCAAGCACGGGAGTATCGCTCAGTAGCGTGTCAAAGAATTCCAGGTTGGGAAAATGCTTGCCAATAACGACGAGGATCGTAGTGAGAGGCGTTGAGAGCAGCAGACCGATAGGCCCCCAGAGCCACGCCCAGAAAACCGCCGCTAACAGCACCGCTACTTCGCTCAATCCCGTACTTGATCCATATAGGTACGGCTCAACAAAATTTGCAATAATGAGTTCGACCGCAAGGTAAATGATCGCCGTTGCAATGAATTGCCCATTAGTTTTGAAGACGGCCAAAGAGAGCCCAAGAGGGAAAATTGCAGCGATCCAGGTGCCGATGTAGGGAATGAAGCGAAAAATGCAGCAGAGGAGTCCCCACAGGAAAGAATTGGGGATCCCGATAATCCAAAAGCTCAGGCCCATGATCAGGCCAAAGCCGATGTTCACTAGGGATTGCATGGTGAGATAACGGCTGATGCGCGCGGCGGCATCGTCGATGGCTTGCGTGGTGATGGTGAGAGAGCCGTGCGCGACCAGCTTGATCAGACGGTCGCGCAGATCTTCACGACGGAGGAGAATGAAGATGACAAAGATGATCACCAGGCCAGCGGTGGCGAGGGGGCCCAAAGCGTAGCCCAGATATTCCTGCATGATATCGAGCGGCGCGGAGCGCGAGCGGACGATGGCCACGGGAACCGGATTGTCATCGGAAACAGCGATCTTGCCATCGCTGCTGATGGGCATTGTGGTGGGCTGCGTGGCGCTCTGCGTGGTTGCCTGTGTAGTGGGCTTATCGAATTTTTCTTCGACTTCGCTCGCCACGCGTGTGAATTTCATCCAGGTCTGGCTGTGCGGGCTGAGGTTGATCAGCTTTTGAGCGATGTTGCCACGATATTGGTCGAGATTGTCGGCCAAGTTGCCGAGCTGTCCGCTGACGATCCAACCAATGAGCAGCAGGATCATGAAACAGATCAGCACCACGCCGATGACTGCCGGGGCACGATGTACTTTCCATCGCTCCAGGCGCGCCACGACGGGGCTGAGCACGAAAGTGAAAAGAATCGCCAGCGCCAATGGGACGAGAATGGTGTGGGCGACGTAAAGAATCGTGACGACCAGCGCGATGGTGGCCAGCGTGACAAGGCGGGAAATATTGGAGGGGACGGTGTTGCGCGCCATAGATTCCCGAGAGTACTTTAAGCGATGTTTACTGAATCTGTAACGCGTAAACCCGGCCTAGGGGCCGGGGCTAAACGGTGCAGGGAGAGACAATGGGATTGTTCTATTGAAAATGTCTGACGGTATGATCGGTCCGTGTGGATGCGTTGAACTCGATTTGAACGATTCAAATGACTCGGGATTCTGCCGATCAAATCCTCAATCAAGCCGTGAGTCATCACCAGGCGGGGCGGCTGCACGAAGCGGAGAGTTTGTATCGGCAGATTGTAGCGGCGCAGCCTGAGCACGCGATGGCCACGCATAATCTGGGAGTGTTGCATCGGCAGCTGGGGAAAAATGAGCAGGCGGTAGCGTTCATTCGCCGCGCTATTTCGCTGGATCCAAACTGGACAGAAGCGTATTTCAACCTCGCAAATATTCTTCAGGAGCAAAACCGATTAGAAGAGGCGATAGCGGCTTGGCAACAAGTTATCGTCCGATGGCCGAGCCGTGCCGAAGCTCATTGGAATCTTGGGGTGCTCTTACAGAAAATGGGTCAACTCGATCAGGCCATTGCTGCTTATCAACGTGCCAGTACGGCTGGTTTAAATTCTGCAGAGTTTTATAACACATTAGGAACCGCTTTAATTCTTGCGGGACGCCCGGATGAGGCGATAACCGCCATCCAGCAAGCCATTGCTCGACAGCCTGACTTTGCGGATGCTTTTTATAATCTCGCGCTGGCACTTAAAGACAAAAAAGAGCTGGATCAAGGCATTGGCGCTTGCCAAAAAGCACTTGCGCTCAGACCCAATTTTCCTCAGGCGTGGAACAATCTTGGCATCATGCTTTTGGAACAAAAGCAGCATGAGGCAGCCATTAACGCATTTCGACATCTGGTCGCGCTGTGCCCTGACGACGCGGACGCGCTGCATCGCCTGGCGCTGGCCTTGGCAAAAAAAGGAAAGCACGATGAGGCCATCGCCCTGTGCCGCCAAGCGAGCGAGCTTGATCCTCAGTCCGCTGACATATTCCATAGCTTGGCGGTGATGCTCACTGACACGATGCATTTGGAAGAGGCGGCCGCCGCGGCGCGCCAGGCGATTAGCCTTGAGCCGGATCATGTGGAGGCCCACATGATTTACGCGACGCTTTGCTTGTTAACTGGCAAGCTCCGCGAGGGATGGCAGGAATATGCGTGGCGATTGAAACGGGATGAATTCGCGCAGCAGAAATATGTTGGTCCGGAATGGAGTGGCGATCCTTTGCAGGCCCGCACGATTCTGCTTTATTCTGAACAAGGCTATGGGGATGCGCTTCAGTTTATTCGGTATGTGCCCCTGGTGGCTGAGCGCGGGGGTCAAATTGTTGTGCGATGCCGTTTGCCATTGAAGCGATTGTTTGAGCTGAGTATGCAAGCAGTGCGCGTGGTCACTTTTGAAGAGCCTTTGCCAGATTTTGATTTGCATTGCTCGCTCATGAGCCTGCCGCGGGTTTTGGAAACTGATCTGAGTAATATTCCAGCACGGATCCCGTATCTTTTCGCTGATTCACAGCAGATAGCGACGTGGCGAACTCGCCTGGCGAAGCTCTCGGATAAGCCCAAAATTGGATTAGCGTGGCGAGGCGCTTCTGAACATGCCAATGATCACAATCGTTCGATTGCGTTAAAGCAGCTTGCGCCACTAGCTGAACAGTTGCATGTGCAATTTGTGAATCTAAACAAGAACAATCGCGCGGGAGAAATCAACGATGCCACTTTTCCGATTATCGATTGGACAAACGAGCTTCATGACTTTGCCGATACTGCGGCGTTGGTCGCTAATCTCGATCTGGTAATTTCAGTTGATACCGCAGTCGCTCATCTGGCGGGAGCGATGGGCAAGCCTGTCTGGATGCTGTTGCCATATCTGCCGGATTGGCGGTGGATGTTGGAGCGGGAGGATAGTCCGTGGTATCCAACCATGCGTTTATTTCGTCAGAATGTTCGTGGGGATTGGGAGGGCGTAATTCGTCGGATATCGGATGCGTTAAAAGGCAACCCATAGCTTCGCTGCGAGGTGGCGCTGCGATAGAAGAACAATTGCTTTTTCGATCAGGCGTTCCAACAATAACGCCCATATGAGCATTCGAGTGGGCATTGTGGGCGTGAGCGGATATGGCGGCGGAGAGGCGCTGCGGATTTGCGCGCAGCATCCGGAATTTGAAATGGTTTATGTGGCGGGGGAATCGTCGGCCGGGGCGAAATTATCAGAGCGGTTTCCCGGAATTGCGCCGAAATTGGCGGGACTGGTGATTGAGAAATGGGAGCCGGCGAAATTGCCGAAGCTGGATTTGCTCTTTGCGTCGCTACCAACGGGGCAATCGAAAGAGGCGTTGGCGCAGGTTTCGGATCAGACGCGGATTGTGGATATTGGGGGGGATCACCGGTTTGTCGATGGGTGGGTGTATGGATTGGCTGATGTCTGGCCGGAGAAAATAAAAGGGGCGAAGCGCGTGGCGAATCCAGGGTGTTATCCAGCAGCGAGTCTAGGGGCGCTGGCCCCACTGGTAGCCGAGAAACTGGTCGAGCCGGGAAGCATTATTATTGACGCCAAGAGCGGGGTGTCGGGAGCGGGTCGCGGCGGAGGCGATGCGAAATTTGGATATGCTGAATGCAATGAAGATGTGATGGCGTATGGACTACTCAAGCATGTGCATTTGCCGGAGATGAATCGGGCCGTCGAAGCGTTGAGTGGGAAAGCGGTGAATATGACATTTACGCCGCACCTGATTCCGATGACGCGGGGGATTTTGTCGACCTGCTACGGCCGTGGGAACGCAACGACGGAGCAGTGCGTGGCGGCAGCGCGGAAATTTTATGCGCAGCGGCCGTTCGTGCGGGTGGTGGAAGGTTCGCCACATAGTAAATGGGCGACGGGGTCGAATTTGCTGTTTGTTTCGTATGCTGCTGATCCAGCGCGGAATCTGATTATCGCGATGGGAGCGATTGATAATCTTGGCAAAGGAGCAGCGGGACAGGCAGTGCAGAATGCAAATTTGATGCTGGGGCTGGAGGAAACGGTGGGATTGAGTGCGATGGGGTTATGGCCGTGAATTACTGGTTATGCGGCCGATGCGCGTTTAGCACGGCGAGCAATCTCGGGATCAGGAGCGTCGGCTTTCCAGAGCCGATAAGTATTTTCTAGATTCAACCATACTTTGGCACTGGTTCCCAACGCGGCGGCAATTTCGAGGGCCGTCTGCTCGGTGATACGCTTTTTGCCTTTGATGATCTCATTGACCAATTGGAGAGGGCGACCAATGACACGAGCGAATTCGGCTTGTGTCCAGCCACGCGCTTCGAGTTCGTCGCGAAGATATTCACCGGGAGGAAATGCTTCGGCAGGTTGAAAGTCTTGTGACATCATTATCTCTTGTTAATGGTAATCTTCGATGGCAACTATCACGACAACTTTTTCTTGTGATGATTCCTCTAGTTCCAAAATGAGCCGGAATTGATCATTTAATCTCATGGAGCGCTGATGACTTCGTGATCCTTTGAGTTTCTCGTAATGCAGGCCTTTGAGCGCGTAAAAATCTCGCTCATCGTCGGCATTGCGTATCCAACCCATTACTTTTCTAAAGCCGCGAACAGCATGAGCGTTGAATCCAGCACTGTAGGCTAGTTCGCTTTCCAGCCTTTGCAGCTTTCGGTCGATATGCCGAATCCGCATTATCTCATCCTATCACCCCAAGGGTTAATGTCAAGACATTCATTGCTGTGAACGTCTTGTTTTAGCTCGGCAGGAACAGGGAATCGATGAACGATAAGACCAAATGCGATAACATTTGTCCATGGTATTTTTACATCGCGACAATGGTGTCCGACATCGGCCGACCCCCTTGTTTCTATTTATATCGCTTTTCTTGCTGGGGTTCGGGGCGATAATCGCGTCAACAGGGGTCATGGCGATCAGGACGAAACATTATCAATCTGAATGGAAACAGAACGGCGGATTGGAAGTTGGTCCGATTGGGCTGGGAGACCCCGAGACTCATGGGGTTGATCGATACGATGGGATGATGGCTATCCGGATGGGGATCGGTCTTACGGCCTTCGGCGCTATGTTTATTTTATGGGGGCTGGGGGCGGCTTGGGCTTTTTTGATTCCCAGTTCTTGGAGATTGTTGCCGCGCGCTGGCATGGTGTTGTGTATATTTTCGGCCATCCTGCAAACGACGGCTCTGGTTTGCGTGTTGCCTCCGTGGCAGAGGGGAAGAGGCATTGCGCCGGCTCTTTGGACAACAACCATAGTTCTCATTTTTTTAATATTGCTCACGTGGAAATTCGGCTTGGAACGCCGGATGAAATTGTGGAATAAGGTATTGGTCGGGTTGGGGCTGGCTGCAATCTGCGTATCTTCGATGTTTGGAAACCAAAGCTGGGTGGGTATCGCGCTAGCGGTTTTTGTTTGCGCGAGCTATGGAGGGCACGCGATATTTCTGTTTGCGTTCAGGATGAACTTGCGAGCGTCAAGTTCAAATCGCGGCAGTTGGTTCCCGTAGGTCATGTTTACCAGTAGCTGATCAAACTAAACCCCACGCTTTGCGAAGGATCCATTCGGCGATGATTAAGCCGGCAATGAGCACCATCGCCAATGGGGAATTCCAGATCATT
This sequence comes from Tepidisphaeraceae bacterium, assembly GCA_036490535.1. GTDB lineage: Bacteria > Planctomycetota > Phycisphaerae > Tepidisphaerales > Tepidisphaeraceae > DASXDR01. Next base: position 37,608 of record DASXDR010000084.1, read on the forward strand.
TCTTCGGCGGTAACGGGAATGGATTTGGCGACACTGGGAATTAATTGGGGTAATTGGTTGGTTTGATTGAATGGCACGACCTGGCCATAGGTTTCGGCAGCGAGGCGATTGAGGGAGGAGAGGTCGACTTGGGGGTCGGCTAGTTCTAATCGCGGGGTTTGGATGTCGATGGCAAGGTCGGCGGGAGGGAGATCGGGTTGAAGGGGGAAGAGCTCGGCGATGAAATGGCCGACGCGGTCGGCGGGGAAGCTGGCGGTGTAGAGGTCGTGTTGGTTGGGGTTGCGCTGGAGAATGGGTTGGGAGATTAATTGTTGGTTAGCGTCGCGGATGCTTAAGGGGATTTGCTCGGGGAGTTGTAATGTTAATCGCGGGTCGAGCAGGCGGAGATTGAGCTGTACGCGCGAGCCGAGGTCATAAAAAGGTTCGGCAGAGGTGAAAGCGAAGCGGCGCTGGCCGATCTTGCGTCCTCGGGAGAGTTGGCGGAGGGTTTGCACCCAATAGGTGTCGAAGACATTTTCGCCGGTGTAGAAACGCCAGCGCCAGGAATCGTCGATGGCCGAGAACATGGTGCGGCCTGCGCCGTAGCGGCCGAAGACCATAATCGGGGCGGGTTTGCCATCGGGGCCTTGGGAGGTTGGGTGCTGGGCGTAGACTTCGCCGACGCCCGGTTTGGGGGTGATGCCGCGGCAGAACCAATAGAGCGGCGGCCAATCGTTTTTGAGATAATCCTGATTGGCTTGGGCATTGGGAAGGAAACGGAAAATTCCGCTAGCCAGGCCGGGCGGGGTAATAATCGGGCGGAAACTGTCGACGATGGGATCGTCGGATTCATCGGTGGAGACTTGCGAGATGTTCACCGGCAAAATGGGCTCAATCGGCGTACCGCGATAGGCTTGGGGTGAGAAGCGCGGGCCGGCGACCATGCCGAGGCCGCCCCCCTGTTTGGCGACGAAATCATTGATCAGTTGCAATTGCGCGTCGGAGAATTGGCGCGGATCGACATCGCCCAGCAGGACGACATCGTAATTCATCAGCTCATCCATCGTTTCGGGAAATCGGCGGATGGGGATGTCGCCCTCCTGAATAAAATCAGGATCGGCACTCGTGAGCAGGCACGAGATATCCACGGTCTTGTCGCGGATCATTTCGTTTTTGATGTAGCGGTAATCCCAGCGCGGATAGCCATCGACATAGAGCACAGTGATTTTGGTATCGAGCACGAAGACCTGAGCAGAGCGGACATTATCGCTGTCGTCGATTTCGCCGGGGAGGGGAATCGCTTCGACCTGCAAATCGAGCGGGCCGACAGTGCTGGGTTTGTAGGGAAGCTCGACGAGTGTGGATTGGTCGTTGGGGAGTTGCGCGGTGATGGCATCGCTGCCGTCGGCAAGAGGGAGGACCTGATGCGTGCGGATATTTCTGAGCACCAGTTTCACCGCGGTGGATGGGCCGAACCCACTGGCGCGGACGGTAGCGCGGGCATCGATGAGATCGCCAAGGAAGGCGGTGTCCTGCACGACGAGATTTTCAATACGGATATTTTTTGCTGGGGCTTGGGTGCCCAGGGGAACGGGGAAGATGCGCACGCCGAAATCTTTGATGGCGGGCAAATCGTTTTCTAATTGTGTCGAGGGAATTTGCCGACCATCGGTAAGAAGGATCAAACCTGCGACGCGCTGGCCGCGCAGATCATCCAGAACGCTATGAATCGATTGCGTGATCTGCGTGATATTGCCGGTGGGCGCGAGTTGGGAAATTTGCGCGCCAGGGATCGGCTGAGCGTCGGCATCAAAATGATAAAAGCGGATTTGGTGTTCGCTGGATAAATTATGGAGAAGGTTGGAATCGCCAGAAAAAAGATTCTGGGCGGCGCTTAAGCGGGAGATATCGCGGCTTGCCTGGTTCACATCCTGAACCTTCATGCTCATGCTGGTGTCGATCAGCACGGGCAGCACGGATGGCTCGACGCGAGCTTGTTCCATCACTAGCGTGGGGCGATTGAGCAAGGCGAGGACCGCCAGCAAAGCGGTGGCGCGGATGCAGGCCAGAATGATTTTTATCCTGTTATCCGCACCTTCGCGGCGGTAGACCCACCAGAGCAAAAAGGCGATCGCCAGAAGCAAAAGCAGGTTCCATGGCCACGCGCCGATGAATTGCTGGGCGGGCCAATGCGGATGAAATGCCAGAGACATTTCTCCATTGCGGGCGAGAAAGCCGTGATGCAGGCCGAGGAGAATTTCCAGCAGGCGATTCAAAATGATTCAATCCATTAGAGTTTCTAAAAATAGTAGCATGGGCGTCTCGCCCATGTTCAATGTTGTCTGACATGGGCGAGACGCCCATGCTACATAGGAAACATCAAAGCGCATTTTTAGAAGCTCTTAATTCTTGGTTCATCTTTTGTAGTGTCCGAACTTCATGGCCATCAGGCATTCAGCCCCGAATAGGCCGAGCACGACCAGCATGGCGATCCAGCCGAAATCTTTTCCTTGATCTGTCGCAGCGGTAACCGGCGGCGGTTGATCTGATTCGAAATCGATTTTCGCATCGCCAAATATCGCGCGGAGAGCGGCGGGAGATTCAGTGCGGACATCGGCTTCTTCTTCGGGTGGGTTGACGGCGATGGGGTAAACATCATGGCCGGTGTTGAGGTGATAGATGCCGGGCGTTTGCAGCGGAGCGCTCTGATAGGTTGCGGGGTTGCCGGTAAGTTGCATGGGGATGAGGTTCCCGCTGGGAGATTGCAGCGTGGGGCTGGCGGTTAGTTTGATTCTGTTGGGAAGAGAGAGAGAATCGCCGACATTCAGATTCATCCATAAATCATCGGCAACGATGCTGCCGCGCAAAAGTTCGTGCATGAGCGGGACGTAAACGGGCTTAGCGGGGAGTGTGGTCCACTGGGCGTCGGCGGTCGTGGAAAAGAATAAGACGCGGCCCTCGCCGAGAGTATTCAGAATGATGGCAGGATCGGCAGATAAGGATGAATTTCCTTCCCTTGCCGCCTTGCCGCCTGATCCCTTGTCCCTTGCCGTATAATCCAGCACGCGTTCAGCCTTAGAATTAGTTGGCAAACTTACCTGCCAGTAAGAACTGATTTCCGCGGTCTCCAATCCTGAGCGTGGCTGATTGGCCAGAAATGCCAGCAAAGGATCCAACGCGCCATTGGGATGGAAATCAAAATGAAACGGCGAATCAGCAGGAGCGTTCATCCGCCGCTGAAGGGCTCCAGGAAGCAATCCGCGCGACAATAGCATCTGGTTATAATTTTCTGCATTCACCTGCTCGCCCATGAATAGCAGCAGCGTGCCGCCGGTACTGACATATTGCTTGAGCGCATCGGCCTCGCGCGCATCAATGGTTGGCACGTTGGCTAAGACAATTGCGCGATAATCGCTGAGCACTTCACCGGGCAATTGCAGGTCACTGATCAGGGTGGGCTGCACGTAACTTTCGGCAGATTTTCCCGCAGCCAGGCCAGGGGCAAGCGCTACATTCAGAAAAGAGGCGGAGCCGGACATCGGAGTTGATCCGCGATCGCCTTCGACGAGCAAAACTTTCATCTGGCCCGCCGCCGAGATGACGCGATAAGCGACGTTATCGATAGGCAGTGGATCATCGCCATCAGCTGCCACGCTCAGCACATGCGGGCCGCCCGTGGTAATGGCGACATTATCCAAGACCGCTTTAATGCCCTCCGCGGAAGAGCCGCTCTGCGTGCTGGCGAGCAACCGCCCGTCTAGTTTCCACTGCAGTTTCGCTGAACCTTGCGTGTTAAATCCCAGCACGGTTGTAAGGAATTGACCAGCAAATTTTGTGGTGACAAGCGGTTCGTTGCTGTGCAAACCCGAAATCGCGATATTGCGCTGCGATCGCAGGCCTAAGGTGAAATAGGTGATGGAATAGGTATTTCCTAATTGCCGCGAGAGAGTCTGAATATCGGCGGCCTGCGTATTTTCCAAAGCGCTGCGCGTCGAATCGCTGAAGATATACAAATGCTTGTTGGGCAGGGCAGCATTTTGGCTGGCGATCTTCTCGGCTAATCGCAGCGCGCCTGCCAGATCCGTCGCTGCGGCTGTTTGGGAAATAGCATCAATTGTGCTGGTGGCGCCCGTTAAATCGTATGTAGGTTGCGCGATGATGGCCCGCGCTGGCGAAGCCGCTATCACAATCGCGACGCCTTCGCTGCCAGATTCCATTCGCGAGATCAGAGTGCGGGCGATGAGTTTGGCCTGATCCAAGTGTGTGTTGGCAACTCCGCGCGGATGCTGGTATCCCATCGAGTAACTGTTGTCGATGATGAAAACGTCCAGGCCGGCACGCTGGCCGAGGGCGGCGAGCGAGGTGTTGGTGCAGCCCATGGGCCGGGAGAGGGCCAGCCCGAGTAATAAAAGCGCTGCACAGCGGACAGCCAGGAGCAGCCATGATTCGAATTGCAATCGCCGGCGATTTTTGCGGATCGCCGCGAGCAAATATTCTATCGCAGCCCAGGGTACTATGCGATAGCGCCGACGATTGAGCAGATGAATAATGATGGGTGCTGCCGCGAGTACCAATCCCGCAACTAGAAATCCCGGCGAGAGAAACATGGCGAGTGGTTGCAGCATGGTGGCTATTATTTCATTCGTGCTGCGCGCTGCGCCAGGAAATTTCCCAGCGTTGCTTCGAGGGATACGCCACTATTGATGATTTCAAAATCCGCATCAATCGAGCGGCACATTTGCCGCAGGCGGTCTGTTGCCAGTTTCAATTGCTGCAGATAGGCCTCGCGCAGGGCGCGCGGTTCGGTCAGCAATTCGCCAGCTTCTTCCAGGCCTTTGAACATGGTTACCTGTTCGAATGGAAATTCGATCTCGGCGGGATCGAGCACCTGCATGACGATTAGCTCGTGCCGGCGATAGCGCATGAGACGAAAGGCTTTTTCGATGCTCTCCAGATCATCAAAAAAATCGGAGACGATCAGCACCAGGCTGCGATGGGTTAGCTTCTCGGCTAATTGCTGCAATATTCGGCCCATTTGCGTTTTTCGCACGCGCGGCTGCTGCGTGAGTTCCTGCACGATCTGTTTCCACTGTGTGGGCGAATTGCTGGCCTTGAGATATCGCCGCAGCTCGTTATCGAATACGGCCAAGCCTACAGAGTCCTGCTGCTGGATAGCCAGATAAGCCAGCGAGGCGGCGATGGAGGTGGCGTGGTCGAATTTGGTCCAAGATGGTCCGTGGTTCGTTGTAAGTGGTCCGTTGTTAGATCCATAGGCCATGGATTCACTGGCATCGACCACGCACACTAATTGCAGGTTGGTTTCCTGGCGGTATTGCTTGAGATAAACGCGATCTGTTTTGGCCAGCACTTTCCAATCGACGTGGCGGATATCATCGCCGATGGCGTAAGGGCGATGCTGGGCAAACTCTACGCTGACGCCCTGGTATGGGGAGCGATGTGAGCCGGTCATTAGGCCTTCGACGATGAGCCGGGCGCGTAGTTCCAAAGAGCCAATGCGCGCCAGCACGCGCGGGTCGAGATATTGGCGATAATCTTCGGCAGTTTCGGACATACATTACGCAACGGGATTGGTCTTGAGCATTCTGCCGGCCGGGCTTTTGGAATTGCCTGGTTCGTTGGCTGACACTGCATCCAACAATTGCTGCACGATGCGATCGCTGCGCACGCCTTCGGCTTCGGCGTTGAAATTGGTCACGATGCGATGGCGGAGAATGGGCATAGCGACGGCGCGGATGTCTTCTATGGCTACGTGATAACGGCCATTGAGTAGTGCCCGCGCTTTGCCGGCCAGGATCAAATGCTGCGAGGCACGCGGGCCGGCGCCCCAGGCGACATATTGGTTAACGAAATCGGGGACGCTTCCCTCCTGCTTGCGCGTCGAGCGCGTTAATTGCAGGGCGTAACGGATGACGTGATCGGCCACGGGGACTTTGCGCACGATCTCCTGGAGTGCGAGGATCTCTTCGCCGCTGAGGATATTTTTCAGTTCCGCTGTCGTTCCTGCCGTGGTCAATCGCACAATCGCGAACTCTTCTTCTTCGGTCGGATAATTCACGAGGATGTTAAACATGAATCGATCCAGCTGCGCCTCGGGTAGCGGATAGGTTCCTTCCTGTTCAATCGGGTTTTGCGTGGCGAGGACGAAAAACGGCTCGGGGAGCGCGTGCATCTTTCCACCTGCCGTCACTTGGTGCTCTTGCATCGCTTCGAGCAGAGCGGCCTGGGTTTTGGGCGGCGTGCGATTGATTTCGTCGGCCAGGATCACATTCGCGAAGACTGGCCCGCGCACGAAACGCAGATGGCGAATGCCGGTGCTCTTGTCCTCTTCGATCACTTCCGTGCCGGTGATATCTGAGGGCATCAAATCAGGCGTGAACTGAATGCGGTTGAAACTTAAACCCAGCGTTCTTGCGAGTGTCGAAATCAGCAGTGTCTTGGCCAACCCTGGCACACCCACGAGCAGCGCATGGCCGCGACAAAACAAGGCGATCAGCAATTCATCAATCACCGCATCCTGCCCGACGATCACCTTATGCAATTCAGTTTTGATCTGGGCGTATGCTGCCCGCAGGCGATCCACAGCGGCCAATTCATCCGGCGGAAGCGTCGAATTTTCCATGCTGCTCATCTTAGCATCAATTGCCTGCTAAGATGATTTAAATTTCTTATGCCTGAACTCCCCGAAGTCCAAACGGTTGTCGATACGATCTCGCCTTTCGTAACGGGAAAGCGGATCAAAAATATCGATCTATTCCGCGACGATATCGTTACTCCTATTGATATCGATTTGCCTCAGTTGCTGCGCGGCCGAACGATTAAAAAAATCTGGCGGCGTGCCAAGCGGATTATGTTTGAATTGGATAACGCCAACAGTTTTTATATCCACCTCGGTATGTCAGGCCAGCTCAAAATCGCGTCAGCCGACAAGCCGATTATCAAACACACGCATCTGATTATTCATCTGGATAAGCAGCAACTACGCTTTCGTGATCCGCGCCGCTTCGGGGGCGTCTTCTGGCTTGGGCACAACCACGCCGACGATCCCAACCTCGGGCCTGAACCACTGGATATTTCTGCCCCCGAATTGCAAACCCGCCTCTCGAAAACTCGCCGGGCCATCAAAGTCGCCCTGATGGACCAATCTCTTATCGCCGGCCTGGGAAATATTTACGCCGACGAAGCGTTGTTCGATTCTGGCATTGATCCCCGCCGCCCCGCCAATAAACTCTCGCCTGAACAAATCAAAAAATTAACGCACTCCATCAAAGCCGTATTGCGCGCAGCAATCGAACATCGCGGCAGCACGTTGCGTGATTACACCGACGCCAAGGGCCGAAAAGGCAAATTCCAAAAACAACACCGCGTGTATCACCGCACGGGGCAAGCTTGCGTTACCTGCGGCGGTAAAATCCAAAAAATCATCCTCGGCGGTCGGTCAACGCATTTCTGCAAAAAATGTCAACCGCGCCATGGAGCCGGGCCGTCCCCGGCCCGGAATTCTTCCACAAAATCTGTATAATCCTCTTCGATGCTCGATCAGCTCATCAACAACAATCTCTCTAAAATCACCAACCTCCGCCGCCGCCTTCATCGCATTCCTGAACTCGCTTTTGAAGAAGTCAAAACCGCTCAGTGCATCCGCGAAGAGCTGGACCGGCTCGGCATCGATTTCATTGCCGGCGTTGAAAATGCCCCCACTGCTACCGTCGCGATCATCGGCGATGCGAATAAACCCTGCGTCGCTCTGCGTGCGGATATCGACGCTCTACCTATCATCGAACAAACCAACGCTGAACACGCTTCCACCCATCCCGGCAAGATGCACGCTTGCGGACATGACGGCCATTCAGCCACCCTCGTCGGCGTGGCCAGCATCCTCAATTCCATTGCCGATCAGCTTCCTGTCTGCGTGAAATTAATCTGGCAGCCGGCCGAGGAATTTGGTGGTGGGGCCGAACGATTGGTCAAAGCGGGCGTGCTCGATGGGCGGGTTGGTCCGAAGGTTTCGGCGATCTTTGGTCTGCACGGCTGGCCGGGATTGCGCCTGGGCATGGTCGCTACCAAGCCCGGCACCCTCCTCGCCGCCACGGACAATTTCGCCGCCGAATTTGTTGGCGCTGGTTGTCATGGTGCTTATCCCCATCTCGGCGTAGACCCCATCGCCGCCGTTTGCGAAGCCGTGACATCGCTGCAAAAAACGATCAGCCGCGAGATTGATCCAACCGATTCAGCTGTCATCACTATTGGCCTTCTCCACGCCGGCACCGCGGTGAACATCATCCCCGATATCGCCAAAATCGAAGCCACCGTTCGCACGCTCACCGATCCCACGCGGCGACGAATCCATCAACTGATCGATCGCCGCCTCAATGGCATCGCCGCTGCCAATGGTTGCAAGCTCAATCTCAAATGGACCGAAGGCTATCCCGCCACGATCAACGACCCGGCCATGGCGGACTACGTCGCCAAAATCGCCCGCCAAGCTCTCGGTCAGGATCGCTTTTTCCCCGCCAGCAAACCCTCCATGGGCGGGGAAGATTTCGCTTATTACCTCGAAAAAGTCCCCGGTTGCTTCTTCCTCGTCGGTGTTCAACCCAGCGATGATCCTTATCCGCCGCTGCACTCCGATCGCTACGATTTCGCGGACCCGGCCCTGGCGATCGGGATGCGAATGTTTGTTGAACTGGCAAGGAATTTTGGAAAGAAAGATTAAACCACGAATAGACACGAATGCACGCCAATAAAAATTCTCTGCTTCGTGAAAATTCGTGTTCATTCGTGGTTTAAATTTTTCCTGTATTTATGCTCGAAATCGAAGCCAAGCTCCGCATCGCCGACTTTTCTCCCCTCCGCGCGCAACTCGAAAAGCTCGGTGCTGTTCGTCTTGGCCAGCGCGATGAAACCAATATTTTCTTCGACACTCCCGACCGTCGGCTGCTCGCGGCTGACAAAGGCCTGCGCCTGCGCCACCAGCGCGACCTTGCTACTCAACACGACCAATTCATCCTCACCTTCAAAGGCCCCAATCTCCCTGGCCCCCTCAAGCAGCGCGAGGAGCGCGAGCTCACTATTGAATCCGCCACTTCTGCCATCGCTTTGCTTAAATCCCTCGGTTACGAACCCATCTTCCAATTCCAAAAACGCCGCGAAATCTGGCAGCTCAATGATTGTGAAATCGCCTTGGACGAACTCCCCGATCTGGGCAAATTCGTCGAAATCGAAGGGCCGAGCGAAAATGCTATCCAATCGCTGCTCCAGCAGCTCTCCCTCCAAAACGAGCCGCTTATCCGTGAAAGCTACGTGGCACTGCTTTTGAATTCCCGATAAATCCCGGCCTCAGGGCCAGGTCTAAACGGAAGGCGGCATGCTTTGGGTTTCCGTCCTGGCCTTCGCCGCCTTACCTGTAGTGAGCTTGTCGAACTGTCACTTGTCTGTTCTCGCCGCCTTGTCCCGTGTCCCTCCTTTCCGTACACTTCCCACGTTATTTGAAAATAGGGAAATTACTCATAAACGGAGGTGCTGCCATGGCAGCGCGTCGGTTACTGCTTACGCTCGCAATTACGCCCCTGCTTTTCGCCCCGATGGCGTCCGCTCAGACTGCCGTCACGGTCCCGCAGGTGCAGAACTCGAAATATCAATTCGAAGGCACCACCAACGCCGACGCGGTGCTCGTTCGCGCCGGCCCCAGCGATAACTATTACCCCGTCGCCCGCCTCGACCGTGGCACCACTGTCACTGTCGTTGGCATCAGCTTTGACTGGCTCAAAATCATTCCGCCCGAAGGCAGCTTCTCCTACATCGCCAAGTCGTACATTAACAAAACTTCCGATACCACGGGCACCGTCTCGCGCTCTGCCGTCAATGTTCGCGCCGGCAGTTCCATCAGCCCGATGAAATCGGCTGTCCAGACCAAGCTTCCCGAAGGCTCCACTGTTGAAATCATCGGCGAGCAGGATGAATACTACAAAGTCAAACCGCCCACGGGCGCCTTTGTTTACGTTCACAAGCAATTCATCACCCCCGGCCGCCTGATCGGCGAAAATCCCGCCGCTCCTGCCAACCCCACCACCCAGGCCATCGCCAATCCCACCATGCCCGGCGACACCGAGGGCGTCACGCCGCTCGAACCCACCACGCAGGAAACCGCTGCCCCGCATCACCATCACGCCACGACCACATTCGTCATCCAGACCAGCAACGCTGAGAACCAATTTGCTGAACTGGAAGAAAAATTGCGCAGCACGCGCAATCAACCGCTCGATCAGCAGCCGCTCGCGGATTTGCTCGATGGTTACAATTCCGTCGTCGCCGACCCGGAGCTGCCCGCGACTCTCAAGCGGCTCGCGAAGACACGCATCGACTACCTGAATACTCGCCTGCAGGCTCAGAAAGATCTGCAAGCCGCTCAAACCGAAAACAAGCAGCTCGAAGCGCATAACCAGCAGCTTCAGTCGCAGCAGGCAGAACTCCAGCAGAAGCTCGCCAAGGAAGAGATGCATGTGTATGCCGCGGTTGGCACGCTGCAAACTTCGAGCGTGCAGCAGGGCGGCGAATCGCTCTTCCGACTGGTCGATCCGGATACGGGTCGCACGCTGGTATATGTGCGGCCATCCGACGCGGCACTTTCAGGCGATATTGGTCAGCTCGTCGGTGTCAAAGGCCAAATCACCGAAGACCCTTCCCTCGGTCTGAAAATCATCGCCCCCACCGGCGAGCAAACTCTCAATAGCGATGATCTTTCCAAAGTCACCGCCGACATCATGCCCAGCGCCATGAATAACGCGCCGGCCACTACTCAACCCCAGGGGCAATGACGAAATTCGAACGACGAATCAATATTCGAATACCAAATAATCTAAGCCACGCAATATTTAGCGGCGCGTCTGCAGGACCGCGCTGAGTAGCGCTATCCAACGCGGTGCTACGCACACGCCGCTAAATATTGGCATGAAAATTTTTTAGGTATTTGAGGATTCGAATTCGATCCATCATTGGCCATTCGAATTTCGTCATTCCCAGTTTTCGCCTATAATTCGCGACTATGATGAAAAAGATCACGCCTTTGTTAATTGTTCTTGCCGCCGCCGGCCTTGGTATTGTGCTTTCGCTGGGGTCGTTTAATAGCAAATCGGCTGCGCAGACTACACCTCCATTGACAAAGATGGACGAAACTGCACCCTCTGCCACTTCTCAACCTCAGGAGTCAGCTATGCCTAAACAACAATGGTCTTCCGCCCCCGCGATGACGATCGACGTTAATAAAACCTACACTGCGCATATCGATACGACACTGGGCCCGATCGATGTTGTCTTCTTCCCTAAGGACGCGCCCAAAACGGTTAACAGCTTCATCTTCCTGGCCAAGCAAGGTTTTTATAACGGGCTAATCTTTCATCGCGTGATCCCCGGCTTCATGATCCAAGGTGGCGATCCCACGGGCACCGGCATGGGTGGACCGGGCTACAATGTTCCTGCCGAATTTAATGATCATAAACATCTTCGCGGCATCCTCTCGATGGCCCGGTCTTCTGATCCGGACTCGGCTGGCTCGCAATTCTTCATCGTGCAGAAGGACTCGACCTTCCTGGATCATCAGTACACGGTTTTCGGTCAGGTTACGTCAGGCCTGGACACGGTTGACAAGATCGTGAATCTGCCGCGCGACGGCAATGATCGGCCGAATGATCCGCCGTCGATTAAGAGCATTACGATTCAGGAAAAATAATTTTGTCTTCGATATTGATTGAAGGCCCACGGATAGCCATCCGTGGGCTTTTTTGTTTGTCCGGAATATTTCCGCTCCCGACTTGTTGCTCATTCGCTATAGTGCGCAAGCGCCAACATGGAATCTCCTTCGCCGAGCAAACTCTCCCTGATCCTGCGCGCTTTTCGCCATCGTAATTATCGCCTCTTTTTTGCTGGGCAGCTCGTCAGCCTTATTGGTACGTTTCTCACACAGCTTGCGACTGTGTGGTTTGTCTATCGGCTCACTCACGCCGCCTGGTTGCTCGGTGTCGCCGGTTTTGCGGGCCAAATCCCCATGTTTTGCCTGGCGCCATTTGCGGGCGTATGGGTGGATCGCTGGAATCGGCAGCGATTGCTGATCATCACGCAAATTCTCTCCATGTTGCAATCTTTTGGATTGGCGGTGCTGGCCTTCTGGTATCCCAACGTTGCCGGCATCATTTTGCTGAGTTTCGTGCAGGGCCTGATCAATGCCTTTGATATGCCGGGGCGGCAGGCGTTTCTGGTGGAGATGGTTACGGATCGGCAGGACCTCGCGAATGCCATCGCGCTGAACTCGACGATGGTGCATACCGCCCGGCTAATCGGTCCGGCTATTGCAGGTTTGCTCATCGCGATTGTCGGCGAAGGGTGGTGCTTTACGCTGGATGGGATCAGCTATATCGGTGTGATCGCTGCTCTATGGGCCATGCGCATCGTGCCGCGCGACCGAAAGCCCACGGGCCGCAGCGCACTGCACGAACTTCGCGAGGGAATCACCTATGTCTGGAATTTTTTCCCCGTGCGCGTGCTGCTGCTTCTCTCGGCTGCGGTTTCGCTCACTGGCATGCCCGCCCTCTCCGTGCTCATGCCGATTTATGCCGATCATTTCGCGACCCACGGCAAGGGGGCCGAAGTCCTCGGAATCCTCATGGGCGCTTCGGGACTGGGTGCCCTGGTTGGCGCGATTTCGCTCGCATCCCGCAAAACCGTAGTCGGGCTGGCGCGCTTGAGCTGCTATTCGGCGGCTATCTTTGGCGCGGTCTTGATCGCATTTGCCTGGTCGCGCTTCTTCTGGCTTTCGATACTTCTGGTTCCCTTTGCTGGTTTTGGCATGCTCATGCTCTTTGCGGGGGTGAACACGCTGCTGCAAACGCTGGTTGAAGATGACAAGCGGGGGCGAGTGATGTCGTTGTTTTCGATGGCGTTCGTGGGCATGACGCCGTGGGGAAATCTGATGGCAGGGTTGTTCGCCCAACATGCCGGGCGCTGGTCCGCGACGCCTCTGCTTACCGGCGCCGCCATTACCATCACCGCCGCCGGTGCGGTTTGTTTGATCGCCGCTGGCGTGTTTGGCAAAACGCTGCCGATCATCCGCAGCATCGTCCGGCCCATTTATGTCAAAAAAGGAATCATTCCTGAAATCGCCGGCGGGCTTCAGCAATCGACCAATCTGGATATGCCGGCGACGAGCCAATCGTGAGCTTGCCAAGAACTTAGCATGCATAGAGAATTGAAGCGTTGAGTCATCGGATCATTTGAATCATTGGAGAGAAATATGTTTCGACGCTTGAGCATTCCTGTTTTGGTTTTGGCGAGCTTTGCCGTTGCGCAGCCGGCGAGCACGCAACCCTCGGTTCAGATTAAACAATTGGCTCCCGCGAAACCGGGCGCGCAAGACGGCGACACTCTGTTCGTCTTCTATACCGGCAAACTCCAGAATGGCACTGTCTTTGACTCCAATGTGGGTGGGCGACTTTTCAGCTTTGTGCTCGGTACCGGCCAAGTCATCAAGGGGTGGGATCAGGGAATGCAGGGGATGCAGATCGGCGAAAAGCGTGAGCTGATTATTCCGCCGGACTTGGCGTATGGAGCGAAAGGGAATGCACGCATACCCGCGAATTCGACGCTGGATTTTACGGTGGAATTAATTGGACTGGCGCGGGTGCCAAAATAAATTGGATTCCATCGGATCTATAGCAAATTAAAAGTTTTCAACTGGAATCGCCGTCAGCTTTCCATCGAGAAATGCCTGGAGGAAACTGGCGGCGGCGAGGGCGTCGAGCTGGGATTTTTTTTGTTTGCGGGTGATTTTTTCGCCGAGGCGTTTGCGGGCGATCAAATCCTGCTCGGCGGCGAAGGAGGAAAGCCGCTCGTCGATAAATAGGATGGGGAGATCGGTTTGTTTCTGGAGTGCTTTGGACCAGGCGATGACCGATTTAGCGGCAGGGCCGAGGGAATCATCCATATTGAGCGGCAAACCCAGGACGATGCGCAGGACGGATTCTTCGTTGATGATCGCGAGAATGGGCGGGATGGCTTTGTCTGGCGAGTTAATTTCGAGCACGTCGAGCGGGGAAGCGAAACGCCCCCCGGAATCTGAAAGGGCCAATCCCACGCGGCGAGTTCCGAGATCAATGGCGAGGGTGCGCATATTTTATATCTGATGAAAGCTATCTACTTTATGGGGAGAGCACGGAGGCGACTGCATTCTTTATCGCCGCGCCGCGAAGGTTCTTGGCGATGACTTTTCCGTCCGGCCCGATGAGCCAGATCGACGGAATACCGCGGACGCCAAAATCTTTCAGAGTGGCAGCCTCCCATTGGCCGGGGAGGAAAACCTGATTCCATACCAGGCCATTCTGCTTCACGTATTTCTGAGCATCGGCGGGGGTCTTATCGAGGCTGAGCGAGATCATGGCAAAGCGGGGGTTGGAACCGAATGTGTCATAAACTGCTTTGACATTGGGCGTTTCTTCACGGCACGGCCCGCACCACGTGGCCCAGAAATCCAGCAGCACATATTTGCCGCGGAATGATGCCAGGGACAGATTTTTTCCATCCAATGTTTGCGCAGAAAAATCAGGAGCGGATTTCCCCACATCGATTATTTTCAGCAGGGTCAGGGGCAATGTGGAGATTTGCAGCGGCACATCGCTTCGCCCGCCGGGCATGGGAGCGACGGTCATTTCTGTTTGCGCGTTGGCCAATTCGTCTCCCGAAGCGGCGCAGACGTTCAAATCGGTTTTATGCATGGCGCTGATATAAAGCCCATAGGTTCCTGCAGGCACGTCGTCGGCTCTCCAGGTTCCATCCTGACTGATCTGCACGGGATATGACGTAAGTGGGCTGGTATTAGAAGATTCATTCAATCTCAGTTCCGAGATGCCGAAGTACCAGTCATTTCGCGATGCTAACTCACTGGGAATAATGATGTGGCCCGTTACCTGGCGACCCATGCCGCCTAATTGAACATGGCTGCTTTGGCCTGTTTTTAAATTCAGCGATTGCCTCTGCGTCGACATTCCCAGCCATCGGCCGCCCCCGACTCCCAGCTGAACTTCACGAGCGACCGTCGTCTTGCCCGGAGCGACGCGCGGGAACGTGAAGCGTCCCGCGGCATCGGTTTGTGTGCGCAGCTGATTGTTGATGAAGGGTTGTTTCGGATCGTACGGCGGCGCATCCGCTTCAGCGACGACTGTTTCAAGAGCTGCGGGTTTGTTGCCAATCATCAGCACGCCATCAATTTTGCTCCAGGGCTGGAGTGTTAACTGATCCGATTTTGCCAGCGCCGCGCGATCGGTTGCGAGGTAACCATCGCTGCCAAAGATGATCACCTTGAAAGGCCCGGCTGCTTGCGGGGGAAATTTCAGCGTGCCATCAGTGGCGACCGTAGCTTGCTCGCATCCCTGATCGTTGACACGCTGGAAATCAAACGTGGAGGCCATTTGCCCGGGCAGCGCCAGCAGCGCGATCGCGCCGGCGGCGGGGTGTCCGTCGGCGGCAAGAACTTTGACAGTCGTGCCGGTTCCTTTGACCAATTTGAATCGCAGCGACACGGATTGTTCGTCCGCGGAAAAGACGCGTGAGTCGGCCGGCAAATATCCCGCTGCTTCGATCCGAGTTGCGTAGCCGGCTTGTGCCTGCGTCTCTTCGTATTTGAATTGCCCATCCTGACCCGCTCGCACAAGTTGCTCCGAGTGCTGCCAATAAATGGGCCGATCGTCGCCCCAGGAAATGCCAGGAACCACTGTGAACTCAGCAATCGGCTGATTGGTCTGTGCATCGACCACCGTGCCGGATACACGCAGCGAGCGACGGACTTTCACGGTGATGGGGTGTTCCGACGCCTGCAGTGGCACGGAATCTTCGCGCAAAAAACCTTCGTCTGTGGCGTCGATATCACAATAAACCGTATCGCGCGGCGCATCGTTCCAGACGAATTTGCCCTCCTTGTCCGCCTGCACTTGCGCATCGAGTGATCGGCAGCCGCGCCAGGTATCTGGATAAATCCACGCCTCCGGCACGCCTTTACCGTCCGGTCCGACAACGCGTCCGATCATCGGGACCGATTTTGCCAGAGAAACATTCACCTGCTTTTTTTTCGCACCCATGCCAAACTGCATCAGCTCCGGAGAATATCCTTTTCGCCAAATGGTCAGCGTGACCATTTCCATGGGGCGGGCCGTGTAAGCAAATCGCCCATCGGCGCCTGTCGTCTGCTCGGGCACACGATTGCTGCACATCTGCGCCCCGGTCAGCACCTTGGCCCCGGCAAGCGGCTGGCCGTCGGGGCCGCGCACGATTCCTGTCACTGGCAACCCTCGCTGCAAGACCAGCGTTGCCGAGCCGTCGCGCAACTGCGCCGCAGGAATCTCGCTCATCGGATAATAATCGCCATTGGCGTAGCGATAATCCCAAACGCCAGCTCTCGCTTTTTCAAAAGTCCGCGGCGCTCCATCGAAATGCCACGTGCCGTCGAGACCGGAATCAACGGTTTCATATGAAACAAAATCCTGCTCATGTGGCGTTTGCGGATTCGTGGCCGTGCGAATTTCAATCACCACGTGCGCGTGGGCCACTGTCTTGCCGGCGTCATCCGTCACCCGGCCGCGCATCGTGGTGGCTTTCTCCATTTTCACGATATAGCGGTCCGGAACTCCCATCTCGCCAGCAGCGTCCCATTTCAACAGCTTATTTACATATCCAGGAACCTGGATGATGACGCTGAAGTGTGAGTGCGAATTCGCGGGCAGCGGAATAGGGGTTGCTCCGGCGGGGTTGCTCGCCAATTCCGCATCGTGGCCATCGCGATAGATTATGAGTTTTGCAGGGAGGGATTGGCCGGTTGTCTGGTCTTCAACCAATAGGCTCAAGTTTTTTGCGGAGGAATTTGCCGCCAGGGTTGCGCCAGCAGCCCAATGACAGCTGAGAAAAGCGAGAATGAGATTACACCCATGTCGTTGCGTCCATCCGGATCGATAAAACATGGCCTTCTCCTCGCTTAAATTCGTTTATTGATACTTGTCTCCGAATTTTTCTTTGGCTTTGGCGACGAGTTCCTTGACGCGCTGGGCCTGGGATTTGGGGCAGATCAGCGTCGCGTCTTTGGTTTGGACGATGATCATGTCGGAAAGGCCAACCGTGGCGATGAGGTGATCGGGGACTTCGGAGACGATGATGTTGTTGTCGGAATCGAGCAGCACGCAGGCCTGACAATTGGCGGCGTTGTCCTGATCGTCGGTCGGGAGCGTTTCGGCGAGCGTGGGCCAGGAGCCGATGTCGAGCCATTGCACGGGCATTTCCACGACGACCACGCGGGCAGCGCCTTTGTTCTGGCTGGCGGGTTCCATGACCGCAAAGTCGATGGAGATTTTTTGCAACGTGGAATAGAGATTGGTCAGAACGCTGTCGCGATTGGGCGTATCCCAGGCCTGGGCGATTTTTTCCATGGCGGCATGTGTGGCAGGAAGATGGGCAGCCAGTTCGCCGAGAATGGTCGAGCCGCGCCAGACGAACATGCCGGCGTTCCAGTAGTAGCGGTCGGATTCGACATAGCGATCGGCGGTGGCTTTGTCCGGCTTTTCGCGGAAGGCGAGCACGCGATAGGCATTTTGGACATTGGCAAGATTCAACGCTTCGCCGCGATGGACGTAACCTAATCCAGTGTGGCCATAGGCGGGGACGATGCCAAAGGTAACCAGCGCTTCGGGCATCTGCTGGACAACCGCAAAGCCGGTGTTAACGGCGGCCTGGAATTTTTCGACAGGCTCGATGACATGGTCGGCGGTGACGATGGCCATGCACGCTTCGGGGTCGCGCTTGGTGAGGATGGCGGCGGTGAAGCCGATGGCGGCGGCGGTATCGCGGCCCATGGGCTCGCCGAGAAGATTTTCCTTGGGGAGTTCCGGCAGATCAGCGAGAATCGCGCCAGCGTGCTGCGCGGAGGTGCAAATAAAAATCCGCTCGGGCGGCAAGATGCCGGCGAGGCGCTCGTAGGCCAGGCGCAGGAGGGATTTACCTTTCACAACTGGAAGCAATTGCTTAGGACGATTGCCCCGCGAAAGCGGCCAGAGCCGCGTGCCGGCGCCGCCGGCCATGATGACACCGTAATTCATAAGTCGTTGAAGGGAATTGTAGCGGAGGTCTGAGGGAAAACATAATGCGGGAGATGCTTGTCAACAGTGGCACTGAAGTGCCGCCGCCGGGTTGGGGGGTTATTTTTCGGTCTGCATTTTCGCGTACGGAGCGTAGCCGCGGCAAAGCGAGTAGGAATCGGAAGGGTTGTAAGCGGATTGAGGGCTGCGGAGGGATTGGAGCAAACGGTGGATGCTCGATTGAGTTTTATTGCGCGAGCGGATGGATTGGGTATGGGTGAGCATCGGCATGAATCCTGTAATGGGATCGGTGTGGATGAGAATATTGTCGGCAGTGGCGCGGCGGTGATAGAGGCCGAGTTGGTCGGTGCGGGCCAACAGATCGCCGACGCGATGGAAGAGCTGGTCGCGGTGGGGGCGAGAGAGAGTGTTTAGATCGATCTTGGATAATGGCACACTGGGGATGTGTTCGAAGATGATGAGTTGTTCGAGGGATTGTAAATGACGACGTTCGATCATGAGCAGCGGCCAAGGGGTGTGAATATCGCGCACGATCAGCGACCAAGCGTTGTGCCACATGCGCTGAGCGGCAGAGCGGCGGATGGGCTGCAGGAAACGGCCGCGCGGACGATGGATCAAAATGTTAAGAGGCACGCCGCTGAGAATTATCTGGCCGGAGAAAATGGACTCGTGCGGAGTTTCGCTATGAAGCGTAAATTGCTGGCTTTGGAATTGCGCGATCAATCGGGTAGAGGCGGATTGCCAATCTTCATCGGTGATTTTCAATCGGCTGGCGAGCGACCAGCGCACAGGGTATTTGCGGGATTTGAAATAGTTGCCGTGCCAATTATCGCGTGTGAATTGGCCGAAATAAGCGTTGCTGGAATTAGTTCGGCTGAGTTCTTTGTTCCAGAATTTGCGTGCGATGCGATTGTTGGCGGGAGGTAACCGCCAACCGCCGATGGTTCGCCAGAAGCGCAGCATTTCGGTTTTAGTGGCGTAGCGGCGAACACTGTGGCCGAGCATGAGCAGGTGCCGCATTTTCATGCCGCGTCGGACCAGGGCATAGGCATCAAGGAGATAAACCTGGCCGTTGCAGAATAAAAAATTTCCCAGGTGCAGATCGCGATGGCCGAGACGGGCGCGGATTAATTTCTGGGTGATCTCGGTAATTTGCTCGGCGATTGGGCGGCGCTGGGGATCAGGCTGAGCAGAAATTTCTGACTCGAGAAAAAAATGATCGAGCGTGATGCCCGGTTCGATCGCGTGCATGAGAACGGCATCACCGAGCTGGTTATTGATGCGAAAGCCAACTAAAACACTTATGGTGCGGGGGGCAGGGATGCCGGCTTTTTGCAGTTGTTGCAGGCGGGAAAATTCGCGCAGGGCGGGATTGCCGAGGAACAACCGTTTAACTCGGGCGGCCTCGCGCGGATAAAATTTAAGATAAATTGCGCGGCCTTCGATTTCGATTCGCCAAATCTGCCGGTACGGCCGGGATTTAATCAATTGTCCCAAGCGCGGGAGATCACGTAGGGAGCGCTCGAGGGAATCGGAAGACACTTGGGGGGGAATTATAACGTCAGGTGAAGAGTGGAACAGATATGTTG